>NZAK01000058.1 GCA_002687515.1 Rhodospirillaceae bacterium | reverse complement strand
CTCCTCGCCGGAAACCTTGCAACGCCGTCGTAGGAGTGCAAATTAGATGATACAGGCCACTAGCGCCAGACGCAGCACTGGGCGCGCCTTACTATAAATTAAAAGCTGGGGGCGTCTTGCGGCAAGACGCCCCCCGAATTTATTGCCTTCCGCGCCGCAGTAGTGCCGGGGCATGCTAGCCGTAGTGTTTTTCCACCAGGTCGACATGCGGAATCTTACGCAATGTCCATTCGCCGGTTTCCGGATCGACCCTGGAATTAACGAACACTTTCCAATTCTCGTCGTCCAGATCGGGGAAATCGGCGCGGTAGAAGAAGCCCGGATAGCGGGTTTCCTCGCGGTACAGGATATGCCGCAAATGCGCCTCGGCGGTGCGCAGGCGGTGATAGTTTTCCCAGGCGCGCAAAAGCTCGTGCAAATCCTTGGCGCGCAGATGTTCGCTGTCCTCTTTAAGCATTTCCAACAGGTCGAGGCCCATGGTCAGCAGCTTTTCGTTGGTGTTGTAATAGGTGGAAACGCCAGCCACATATTCGTCCATGATCTTCTGCAGGCGCATCTGGAACATGCGCGGCAGGATGTAGAAGGGGTTTACATCTTCCTCGGTGGTCTTGTCCTTATGCTCCAGATAGGTGCGCACCGGCTTATAGATTTCCTCGGTAATTTCCGAGATATCGCCCTTCAGGGCCGGGTTGTGGCCCTGATTGTCCTGGACGAAACGAACCATGTTCTTGGCCGCGATGCGCCCCTCGGTGTGCGAGCCGGACGAGAATTTGTGGCCCGATGCGCCGACCCCGTCGCCGGCGGTGAACAAGCCCTTGACCGTGGTCATGCGGTTGTAGCCCCAGTTCCAATCATCGGGCGCGCCGACATCGTCGGGACCGCTGACCCAGATGCCGCAGCAACCGGAATGCGATCCCAAGAGATAGGGTTCGGTCGGCATCAGTTCCGAGGGCGTTTCCTCGGGCCGGATATTCATCCCCGCCCAGACGCCGGCCTGGCCGATGCACATATCGAGGAAATCTTCCCAGGCCTCGGCTTCCAAATGCTTGACCTCCTGCGGCGTCATGGTTTCGGAGAGGTTCTTCATGGCCGTCGGCGTATCCATCAGGATCGGACCCCGGCCTTCCCTCATTTCCTTGAGCATGGCGTGGTTGCGCAAGCAGGTGGGCACCACGGCGGCGGTATCGTACGGCGCGAAGTCTTTCAGCATATCGGCGTTCTTTTCGACGTAATCCTCGCCGAAGCCGTTGGTCGCCTTCGATTTGAACAAAAGGAACCAGGCGCCGACCGGGCCATAGCCGTCCTTGAAGCGGGTCGGCACGAAGCGGTTTTCCATCATCGTCAGCTCGGCGCCGACCTCGGCGGCCAGCGCGTAGGTGGAGCCGGAATTCCATACCGGATACCAGGTGCGGCCCATGCCTTCGCCGGTGGAGCGCGGCCGGAACACGTTCACCGCGCCGCCGCAGACATCGAGGATGGTTTGCGCCTTGAACACATAAAGCTTGTGCTCGCGGACGCTGAAGCCGACGGCGCCGGCGATGCGGTTTTCCTCGTTGGCGTCAAGGAGCAGTTTGACGATGAAGACGCGCTCGTAGATGTTCTCTATCCCCAGCGCCTTCTTGGCGGCTTCGGCGACGATCGTCTTGTAGCTTTCGCCGTTGATCATGATCTGCCACCTGCCGGAACGCACCGGCTTGCCGCCGTCTTTCAGGGCCACGCCCTCGGTTTCCTTGTCCTTCCAGATGGGCAGGCCCCATTCCTCGAACAATTCGACGGTGCCGTCGACATGGCGGCCGACATCGTAGACAAGATCGTCGCGGGTGATGCCCATCAGATCGGCGGACACCATGCGGCAGTAATCTTCCGGGCTGTTTTCGCCCAAATATGTGTTGATCGCCGACAAGCCCTGCGCCACCGCGCCGGAGCGGTCCATCGCCGCCTTGTCGACCAGCGTTATCTTGACATCGTCTCCGGCCCAACGTTTCGCTTCGTAGGCCGCGCCGCAGGCGGCCATGCCGCCGCCGATAATCAAAATATCGGTTTCGATCTCGATAACTTCCGGATCACCAAAGGTACCTTCACTCATATTCCTGTCCCTTCCAACACTGGCCTATTGCCGTCTTGCCGGGCGCGCTAAATCGCCCGAAATAGGCATCAATCCTATAAATTCCTATGACGCGAGGCTGGGAATATCCTTGCCCGCCTCGGTAAACAGCCTTTGATCGCCGATATCGCCGGCTTCCGGCTTGCCGGCATATGGCTCGATACTGCCGACCGGCGTGGTCCTGTTGGGAAACTTGAAACGCTTCACTTCTCCGTCGCGGAACTTGATGGTCCACATGATGGCGTTGTCGGTGCGAAGCGGAATGGCGGCGCCGCCCATCGGTACGAAATCCTGGAACGAGCGAACCTCGATGGCCTGTTGCGGGCAAGCCTTGACGCAACATTGGCATTCCCAACATTGTTCCGGTTCCTGGTTGAAGGCTTTCATGCGGTCGGTGTCGAGCTTCATCAGGTCGTGCGGGCAAATATGCATGCACGCCGTGAGCTCGCCGCCGAGGCAACCATCACATTTTTCTGTATGTACGAAAGTTGGCATAACGTCTTCCCCATTATTATCCGGCCCGATGCCGGGTTCATTCAAAATAAAGACTAGAAATTTTCAAAAATTTATCGGCTGACGCGCTTCCGAATTGGTAAATCTGGACACCTTCGGGCGTCCGGGTTTTCACAGTCCGGATTTGTAAAATGGCGGTTATGGAGAGTCAACATCTTTCCTAATGGATTCCTCGGCGGGCAGGGCTCAATCACCGGTGGGTGCATCCAGCCCCATGCCATCCGCCAGATATTCGGCTATTTCGCCCCGCCCCTTTTGCCGCGCCAGGTCCAGGGGCGTCAGGCCGCCGGCGTCGGTTTTCGAAGCATCGACGCCGGCCTCGATCAACAGGCGCACGGCCTCCGGACTAGCCTTGACCACCGCCCAATGCAGCGCCGTGGCGCCGTTCCGGTCGGCGCTGTTGGCGTCGCTGCCCTTGGCGAGATAGGCGTGGATCAGGCCGGTGTGGCCCTTCTTGGCGGCTTCGATCAGGTTGCCGGCAGGATCGAGCTTGGCCGCGTTCCAGCCGCCAATTTCCAGATATTGCAGGCCCCCGCCGATGACCTCCTGGACAACCGGATGATAGGCCGGCGCATCGGTATCGATCACTTCGGCGCCGTCGCCCAATTGGCCGGCGACCAATTCCGCGGCGTCCATATTGTCGTAGGCCGAGATCGAGCCGCCATCGGCGGAACGGACAAAGTACCGGCGGCTCTGGCTCATGCCGGCGGCGTCCACTAACCGGCGCTGTCGTAATATTCGCGCAAGACCTCGAGCACCTCGGCGCGGCTAAACTCACCCGGCACATCTTCCTTGCCGGCGAACATTTCGCGAAGCCGCGTGCCCGATATGTTGAGCCGTTCGCTTTCATCGTGGGGACAGGTTTTGCCGGTCGCCATGCCTTCGCATTTGTTGCAATAGAAAGTGATATCGATCTTCAAGGGCAGGGTCCGAAGCGCGCCTTCTTCCAGGGTATCGAATATATGATGCGCATCGAACGGCCCGTAATAGCTGCCGACCCCGGCATGGTCGCGCCCGACCACCAGGTGCGAGCAGCCGAAATTCTGCCGGAAGAGGGCGTGCAGAAGCGCTTCGCGCGGCCCGCCGTAGCGCATCTCTATTGGGTACCCGGCCTGGATGACCGAGCCCTCGACGAAGTAATTTTTAACCAGGGCGTCGATTGCCCTGACCCGCACCTCGGCTGGGATATCGCCCGGCTTCAAGGCGCCCAGAACCTGGTGGATCATCACGCCGTCGCAAATCTCGACCGCGATCTTGGCCAGGTATTCGTGGCTACGGTGCATCGGGTTGCGGGTCTGGAAGGCGGCGACGCTGGACCAGCCGTGGCTTTCGAACAGGGCGCGGGTTTCCGCCGGGCGGAAATACAGCCCTTCGTAGGTTTCGGGATAATGGTCCTCGTCCAATACCTTGACCGGGCCGGCCAGGTTCACGGCGCCCTGTTCCATGACCTTTTGCACGCCGGGATGCGCCTCGTCCAGCGTCCGGTAGACATGCTGGCATTCGAATTCCTTGTCGATGCTGTACTTTTCTTGCGTATTGAGGACGCCGAAGATATCGCCGGCATGGTTGCAAAGGGCCACGTCCTCGCCTTCGGAAATGCTGTCGGCCAATTCCTTTTCCGCCGATAGGGTGATCGGGATCGGCCAAAACAGACCGTCGGCCAGCTTCATCTCGCCGCAGCTCCCCTTCCAATCACTTGCGCCCAAGAAACCATACAACGGCGTATAGGCGCCCATGCCCAGCATCAGGAGATCGGATAATTCGCGGCTCGACATGGGAACCTGGGTCAGGTTGGCGGCGCGTTTCAATTCCTCTTGCCGCTCATATTCGGGAAGCAGCAAGGGTTGCAGCGGACCGCCGCCATGCGGCGTTACGAGATTGGACATTGGCAACCTTTCATTTTGGGAGCGCCTTACTTAGCAAAGGAGTGGGGGCCGGCGCCACTATAAATTACACATAAAAATTGACAAATTCGATTTTCGGCGGATATCTGTAAAAAAATTGTACCTTTTAATTATGGAAAATTCTTGTATAAAACTCCGCTCACCACTTCCAAACCGAGGCCCATCATGCTCAACGGAGCCCCCGAAAGCCAGACCATCGTCGTTGTCGGCGGCGGCATCGCCGGGATCACGGCCGCCATTGAGACCGCGGAAACCGGATATGACGTAGTCTTGCTTGAACGCGGACCGAGCCTGGGCGGACGGGTCGCCCGCTTCAACCGTTATTTCCCCAAGCTCTGCCATCCCACCTGCGGGTTGGAGATCAATTTCCAGCGTATCAAGCGCAATCCGCGTATCCGGGTGATCACCATGGCAAGTGTCGATGCGGTGTCGGGCACCAAGGGCAATTATACGGTCGGCGTCAAGACGGCGCCGCGTTATGTCAACGCCAACTGCACCGCCTGCGGCGAATGCGCCAAGGTCGCCGAAACCGAGGTGCCGAACCCGTTCAATTACGATCTCGGCAACATCTCGGCGGCGTATCTGCCGCACGAACACGCCTTTCCCATGCGTTACCTGGTGGCGCCGGAGGTGATCGGCACGCCGGAAGCAGACAAGATCAAGGCGGCTTGCGCCTATGATGCCGTCGATCTGGACGAAACCGAACAGCGATTTGATATTTCCGCCGGGGCCATTGTCTGGGCGACGGGGTGGAAACCCTATGACGCGGCCAAGATCACGCCCTACAGCTATGATCAAAGCCCCGATATCATCAACAATGTGGAGATGGAGCGCCTGGCCGCCCACGACGGCCCGACGGGCGGTAAAATATTGCGCCCCTCCAACGGCGAGCCGGCCAAGAAGGTGGCGCTGATCCAATGCGCCGGGTCGCGCGATACCAACCACCTTCCCTATTGTTCACGCATCTGCTGCCTGGGCTCGCTCAAGCATGCGGCCTATTTGCGCGAACAGTACGCCGACGCCGAGGTGCATATCTATTACATCGACATCCGCGCCCACGATAAGCTGGAAAGCTTCGTCGGCCGGGTGCGCAATGATCCCCAGGTCAAGTTCATCAAATCCAAGCCCGGCCATATCGAGATTGCCGAAGACGGCGCCCCGGTGGTCTGCGGCGAGCGCACCATCGAGCGCGAAATCTATGCCGAGCCCTATGATCTTGTAGTCCTGGCCACCGGCATGCAGCCCAGTGCCGAGGCGCCAGATGGGATTCCAGGCGGGCTTCCCGGCGATCCCGATCAAGACGAATACGGCTTTATCATGCCCAGCGATGACGATGGCATCTTTGTCGCCGGTGTGGCGCACGCGCCGCTCGACGTTTCCATGTCGGTGCAGTCGGCGACCGCGGCGGCCTTGAAGGCCATCCAGGCCGTGCGCGTCGGCGCCTGAGAGGAAACCGGACAATGGAAGAAAGAAAACCAGGCGTCTATCTCTGCGCCGGCTGCGGTATCGGCGAGGCGGTTTCCCTGGACGAATTGGAAACCGTCGCCGGCGATCAGAAAGTCCCGGTCTGCCGCCGCCACGAATTCCTCTGCAACGATGACGGCGTCGCCCTGGTCGCCAAGGATATCGAGGCCGGCGAGATCAACCAGGCGATCATCGCCGCCTGCTCGCAGCGGGTGATGACCGACAGGTTCAACTTCAACTCGGGCTCGCAGGTGATTCGCGTCAATCTGCGTGAGCAAGTGGCCTGGAGCCACCCCGGCGGCGACGAGGACACCCAGGCCATCGCCGCCGACAATGTGCGCATGGGTATCGCCCAGGCGACCAAGATAACGCCGCCGGAAGGCGCCCCGGAGGGCGAATTCGACAGCCGTATCCTGGTCCTCGGCGGCGGCGTTTCGGGCATGAGCGCGGCGCTGGAAGCATCGAAGGCCGGCCACGGCGTTATTTTGGTAGAGAAAAAAGAAACCCTCGGCGGCTGGACCGCCGGATGGTCGAAGCGCCTGCCCCATAAACCGCCCTACCGCGACCCCCAGGATAATGACATCGCCGAACTGATCACCGAAGTCGAGGGCTCCGCCCGCATTACCGTCAAGACCGGCACCACGGTGGCCAAGACCGAAGGCATGCCGGGCCGTTTCACGGTAACCTTCACAGGGAATAATGGTGGCGCCGGCGGCGGCACCGAGACCACGGAAACAGTGGGCGCGGTGGTCGTCGCCACCGGTTGGCGCCCCTACGATCCCAATAATCTCGGCCATCTCGGCTATGGCGCCTCGCCCGATGTGGTCACCAATGTGGAATTGGAAAAAATGCTGGCCGACGGCGGGGTAACGCGCAAATCCGACGGCGCCGCGCCGAAAACGGTCGCCTTTGTCCAATGCGCCGGTTCCCGCGATCCGGAACACCTCCCCTATTGTTCGTCGGTCTGCTGCGGCGTTTCTATCAAGCAGGCGTTGCAGATCACCGAGGCTGATCCTGATGCCAGCGTCTATGTCATCTATGAAGAGTTGCGCATGCCGGGCACGGCGGAAGAGTTCTACCGCCAGGCCCAGGAAGCCGGCGTCATTTTCATCAAGGGCAAGGTGAAATCGGTCGGCGCCGATCTCGGCATCGTCTACGACGACGAGCTTTTAGGCGAGGAAGTGCCGATGACAGGGCTCGATATGGTGGTCCTGGCCGCCGGCATGGTGCCCAATTCCACCGACCCCGACGTGGCGCCCGCGGAAGCCGGCAATGAGTTACTGCTCGATGATATCGATCCTTTGGCGCCGCTGGTCCGCGCCGGCGCCGAAGATGCGGCGGACGAAGAAGAAGAGGCCAAGGCCCCGCCGGCCAGCGATGATGAGGAAGGCGCGGAGGTGGACCCCGATGCCATTCCGCCCGGCGGCCCGCTTCTGAACCTGCAATACCGGCAAGGCCCGCACATTCCGATCCTGGCCGACGGCTTTTCCGATTCCCACTATATCTGTTTCCCGTACGAGACCCGCCGCACCGGCATCTATACCTGCGGCCCGGTGCGCCGGCCGATGGATGTGGCCGAAGCAACCGAGGATGCCTCGGGCGCGGTCCTGAAGGCGATCCAATCGATCCGCAACGCATCCGAGGGCGCCTCCGTGCATCCCCGGGTCGGCGATCTGTCGTTCCCCAAAATCGGCCTCGACATCTGTACCAAATGCCGGCGCTGCACCGTCGAATGCCCGTTCGGCGCCATCGACGAGGACGAAAACGATTTCCCGGTCCTCAGCCAGTCGCGCTGCCGGCGCTGCGGCACCTGCATGGGCGCCTGCCCGGTGCGCACCATCAGCTTCGACAATTACAACATCCAGATGGTCAGCGAAATGATCGGCGCCATCGATGTGCCCGATGAATTTTCGGAAAAACCGCGGATGCTGATCTTCGCCTGCGAGAACGACGCCTATCCGGCCCTCGACATGGCCGGCCTGGGCCGTCACCAATACAGCCCCTTCGTGCGCATCATTCCGGTGCGCTGCCTGGGCTCGGTATCGATGCTGTGGATTTCGACGGCGCTGGAGAAGGGCTTCGACGGTATCATGCTGATGGGCTGCAAGTCGGGCGACGATTACCAGTGCCACTATGTCAAGGGCAGCGCCATCGCCAAGGAGCGCATGGCCAATGTGGAGGAAACCCTGAAAAGCCTGATGCTGGAGCCGGAACGGGTCTCGGTCGAGGAAATCTCGATCGCCGATTCAGGGACCGTTGCGGAAGTAATCGATGGTTTCGCCGCCACCATCGAAGAAGTCGGCTTCAACCCATTCAAGGGATTTTAGGCCATGACCGTCTCAATACCCGATAGCGCCCGCAAATACGATCTCGGCTTCGCCAGGTGGGTTTACCAAAACATCGACGGCGGCGATAAGCTCGGCCTTTGCATGCAATGCGGCGTCTGCTCCGGTTCCTGCCCGATCGGAGCCGAGATGGATTTCGGCCCGCGCAAGCTGTTCCAGATGATCCGCGCCGGCATGAAGGACGCGGTCCTGGGCGCCAACACCATGTGGAACTGCGTATCGTGCTACCGCTGCGTGGTGCGCTGCCCGCGCGGCGTTCCGGTCACCTATATCCTTCAGGGCCTGGCCCAGAAATCGGTCGAAATGGGTTATGCCAGGGAACAGGACACGGCGCGCTTTTCGAAAGCCTTCTGGTGGAGCGCGAATTCCTTCGGGCGCACCGACGAACGGTTGGTCACGGCCAAATATTATTTCTCATTCGGTTTCATCGAAGGCATCAAGCGCAGCATCGCAAACCTCAAGATCGCCTTCGCCATGATCAAGGCCGGGCGCATGGGTCTGGGCGCGCCGAAAAGGATCAAGGACGGCAAGGGCCTGAAGGCGATCCTCGCCAAGGCCGCCGAGATCGAGGCCCGGTCGGGCGGGGGCGCATCATGAGCGAGACCAAGAAATTCACCTATTATCCCGGCTGCTCATCGGAAGGCAGCGCCTCGCACCTGGATCAGAGTTTACGCGCGGTGGCGCCCGAGCTTGGACTGGAGCTCGAGGAATTGGACGATTGGAACTGTTGCGGCGCCTCGGTCGGCCATATCGAGGGCGGCAAGTTGTCGGCCACGGCGCTATCCGGGCGCAACCTGGCGAAAGCACAGGGGCAAGGCAGCCAGGACGTGGTCACCGGCTGCGCCGCCTGTTACCTGAACACCCACGGCTCCAACGAAAAGATCAAGGAAAACCCGGAGCTGCGGGCGCGTGTTAACGAGGCGCTGGACGCCGGCGGCCTCTCTTATGACGAAGATTTGAAGGTCCGCCATATGTGCGAGGTGATCGTCAACGATGTCGGTATCGATGCGGTCAAGGAGCGGGTCACCAACCCGCTCGCGGGTCTCAAAGTGGCCGGCTATGTCGGCTGCCAGACGGTGCGCCCGTTCGCCAATACGGACGCCGGCGGCAATTACGACACCTACGACGATCCCGAATTCCTCGACAACTTCATCGAAGCCTGCGGCGCCGAGGCGGTGGATTTCGATTTGAAAACATCCTGCTGCGGAGGCTCGGTCGCGGTGATGAGCCCCGACAAGACCCTGCACCCGATCAAGAAAATCGTCGACGCGGCGGCCGCCGCCGAGGCCGACGTGATCGCCACCCCATGCCCCCTGTGCCAGACCAACGTCGAAATGTACCAGGACGCCATCAACAAGAAATTCGGCACCGACCACCAGATCCCGGTGATGTTCTACAGCCAGCTGATGGCCGTCGCCTTCGGCATGGACGGGCAAAAGGACGCGGCCCTGAACCAGAACACCATCCGCTCGGAAAAGCTGGAAGGGATGGTGAAGAAGTAGGGGGGACGTGGGAGCCACCATTGTAATTCACCGTTTCTCGTAGTACGTTATTGCCGTGATACAATCATGGCGCAATTCAGCAAGCCGCAAGGTCTGGGAGGGTGATCGCCCGAACCGATTTCGCGGGCTGGACTTCGATGCCGCCATTGATCTGCTGCTGGCGCTAAACGCCGCCAAAGCGCTGCGGGATTTAAGCCCGCTCAAGAGCGTCGGGCTGCATAAGCTCAAAGGCGACCGCAAGGGACAATGGGCGATGATTGTAAATGGGCCTTGGCGGGTCTGCTTTGAATTCCGCGGGGGCGATGCCTACGAAATTGAAATTGTCGATTACCACAGAGGATAGAGCGATGAACCCGATAGCCCATCCTGGCCGGCTGCTGAAGCGTGAATTGGAGGCCCGGTCCTTGAGCGCCAACCGGCTGGCGCTCGACCTTGGTGTTCCATCCGGCCGGATCACCGATATTCTGAACGGGCGCCGGTCGATTACCGCCGACACCGCCGTGCGGCTGGGAAGATATTTCGGCAACGGCGCCCAGTTCTGGCTCGATCTGCAAAGCCAGTACGATATCGCCGTTGTCGAGCGCGAGCGCGGCGCGGAAATCGCGCGGCGGGTGATACCGGCGGACGCGGCCTAAGCCCCCGAGCCCGCCATGAGCATCGCATATTTCCTGACCACCGATGACGGCGCCTTTGCCGAGGGGTTGATGCCGCGCCTGGTGGAGCGGCCCGAAGTCATCGCCGCCAGCCTCTTTACCCCCGACCAGGCCGAGGACCCTTACGTGGATGACAAGGCGCCGCCGGCGTTGATGCTTGAGATCGACGTTGCAGATACCGATGCCCTTGATGCCGTCTTCAACGATGCCGCCATCCGCGCATCTATCGAAGCCGCCGGGCCTTCGGCCAAAGCCGATGCGTTCGAAGCCTTGGCGTTTCCCATCGAAGGCGTCGATGATCCCGCAATTCGCACCGCGCCAATGTCCTTCGTGGTCCGTTATTACGGGCCGGTGACGGACGAAAAGCTGTTCGTCCAATATTACCTGGATAAGCATCCGCCGATCCTGGCCGAAATGCCGGGCATCCGGAACGTGTTTTGCTATCGCCCGGTCCCATGGTCCAATCCGATTCAGATCCCAATGTCCGGATGCATCCTCGGCAACGAAGTGGTGTTCGACAACTTGGGTGACCTCAACGCCGCCCTGGCCTCCGAGGTGCGCCACCGGCTGCGCGAGGATTACAATTCGTTCCCGGTTTTGCCCGGCCCCAACACCCATTACGCCATGCAGCGTATGGATTTTAGGCGGCAGGCGGGTTTCCGGCCAATTTTGGATTCCTGAATACGAATATTAGCCAAAATATACCGCCGACTAGAACACCCGGTATGACGGTCAATACGACCAGAAGCAAAATGATTACCGGCATCCGTTCAAAATGTTGAAACGCGCCTATTGCCCCGGTACGCGTCAATTCAGAAATCAGCATGGGTATCAATCCTGCCATTAAACAGGTTGGCAGTGTGAACTTATGGTACTTGCGAACCGTGGCGTAGAAGGCAACGCCAAACACAAAAAACAAGGGATAAGTATGCAGGGACCATTTTAAAAAGTTTGAAACATATGTCTCGCTTGTGACAACTGTGCCTAAGTGAGGCGCAAGCCAGAATAAGAGACTCTTACCGGTTTGATCGGCCAGGTCCCTGGCGGTGGCGATAATAGATAACAAAATGATATGGGGCAGCGGCGCGATGACCGTCGCGGCGACGCAGCGCCAAACAAAAGTGCGATTGGTGTGCACGATATTCATCCAGTTGTTGACACCTGATAATAGTAAGGACGAGCGATATAAATCCACTGGTTTATCTGGTAGCGCCGCATAAGTTAATTTGTGCGAGTTTGCGACAAGGCGTTTGACAGTTTTGGACTGTCATAGACAATAGCGGATCGGCAGAACGGTGGAGAAGGCAGCAAACCTTGGGCATGAAAATCGGCATCGATGTGGGCGGTACCTTCACCGATTTTTTTCTGATCGGCGAGGGCGCGCCGGCGCGCATCCATAAATGCCTGTCGACCCCGTCGGACCCGTCGATCGCCGTCATCCAGGGGTTGGAGGAACTGGCCGCCGGCATGGAGCCGGCCATCAGCCTTTCCGAATTTGCAGCAATGCTCGATACCATCGTGCACGGCACCACCGTCACCACCAACGCCACCCTGACCCGCACCGGCGCCAAATCGGGCCTGATCACCACCAAGGGGCTGCGCGACGCCTTGGAAATGCGGCGCGGCATCCGAGAAGAGCAATACAACAACCGCTATACCAACGTGGAACCGCTGGTGCCGCGCTATCTGCGCATCGGCGCCGGCGGCCGGCTGGACCGGAATGGGGGCGAAATCGACGCCCTCGATCTGGATGATGTGCGGTCAGCGATTGAATTATTCAAGGAAGAAGGCGTCGAGGCAGTATCCATCTGTTTCATGAACGCTTTCGCCAACCCGGGCCACGAACAGGCGGCGGCGGAATTGGTGCGTGAAGAGTTGCCGGGCGCCTATTTGACCGTTTCCACCGATCTGTTGCCGTCGATCCGCTTTTACGAACGGATCAGCACCACCGCCCTCAATTCCTATGTCGGGCCCAAGCTGAGCCGTTATCTGGACCAGCTTCTGGCGCGCCTTAAGGAGATCGATTTTTCCGGCGTTTTCCTGGTCATGCAGTCCAACGGCGGCGTCATGTCGCCCGAAGTGGCGCGCGACAACGCCGCCCTGACGCTGCTCTCGGGCCCGGCCGGCGGCCCGGTGGCGGGTCTGGTTTATGCCCAGGCCATGAACCAGAATAAATGCATCACCATCGATATGGGCGGCACCAGCTTCGAAGCGGCGCTGGTGGTGGATGGCCCGGTGATGGTCAACGAGGGCGAAATCGACCGCCTGCGCATCGCGCTGCCGATGCTCGGCATCCATACCATCGGTGCCGGCGGCGGCTCAATCGGCTGGATCGATGCGGGCGGCCTGCTGCGCATGGGCCCGCAAAGCGCCGGCGCCGATCCCGGCCCGGTCAGCTACGGCAAAGGCGGCGAGTTGCCGGCCTGCACCGACGCCAACCTGGTGCTCGGCTACCTCAACCCCGATTTCTTCGCCGGCGGCCAGATCAAGCTGGACGTGGACGCGGCCCGCAAAGCCATCGACACCCACATTGGAAAGCCGCTCGGCCTTTCCACCATCGACGCCGCTGCCGGCATGTACCGCATCGCCTGCACCAACATGGCGCAAGGGGTGCGCGAGATCACCATCAAGCGCGGCTCGGACCCGCGCGAGTTTCCCTTGGTGGTGGCCGGCGGCGCCGGGCCGATCCATTCCTGCCTGATCTGCAACGAGTTGGAAATCCCGTTGCAGATCGTACCCCGCGAATCCTCGATCCTGTGCGCCGTCGGCATGCTGATGGGCGATCTTAAGCATGATTTCGTGCGCACCTTCGTCTCGCCATTGGCCGACGCCGACTGGTCGAAACTGACGCCCCTGATCGATGATATGAAAAACGAAGGTGGCAGGCTGCTGGCGGAAGAGGGTATTCCCAAGGCGCACCAGGATTTTCATGTGAAGTTCGATTGCCGGTATCTGAAGCAGTATCACGAGGTGTCGTTTCAGACCCCTGGCGACGCGGTTAGATCCGAGGATTCGGGCGCCATCGCCACCGCCTTCCACGGCGAACATAACCGGCTCTACGGCTATTCCCTGGAAGAGCAGGCGGTGCCGGTGGAAATCATCAACGTGCGGGTACAGGCGGTGGGCGTCACCGAAAAGCCGGCGTTCGAGGAGGCGCCGCGGGCAGAGGCGGACCCGTCGGCGGCGTTGAAGGGGATGCGCGATGTCTATATCCCGGAAGACAATGAATTCGCCGAGGTTCCGGTCTATGACGGGCACGCCCTGGCGCACGGCCATCAAATCACCGGCCCGGCGATGATCGAGGAAGTGACCACCGCCATTTTCGTTTCCTCCTCGTTCGATTGTATGGTCGATGCGTTGGGGTCCTTCGTCCTTTACCGCAAGGGGCGCGAAGATTTGATCGCCAAAGACACAACTGGGAAAGCGTCATGAGCGATATCGATCCGATCCTCCTGTCGGTCTATGCAAGGACCTTCAAATCGATCACCGACGAGATGAGCATCTCGGTGCAGAAGACGACGCGCTCGCCGATCCTGTGCGAGGCCAAGGATTTCGTCACCGGCCTCTACGACGGCGATGGCAACATGCTGGAGCAGACGGAAAACCTGCCGATCCTGGCCTTTTCCCTGGCGCCGGTGTGCAAATACATCATCGAATATTTCGCCGACGACATCCATGAAGGTGACGTCATCTTCCATAACGACGTCTTTTCCATGGGTAACCAGAACAACGATGTCGCCGTCTACAAGCCCATCTTCCACAATGGCGAACTGGTCGCCTGGTCGGCGGTCAAGGGCCACCAGGCCGATATTGGCGGCAGCGTCGCCGGCGGCTACAACCCCAACGCCAAGGAGGTGTGGCAGGAAGCCCTCCGTATTCCGCCGGTGAAGGTCTATGACAAAGGCAAAATGCGTAAAGACGTTTGGGAATTGATCTTTGCCAATATCCGCTTCGATATCGTCGAACACGACATGCGGGCTCAGTTGGGGGCGACGGTGATCGGCGAACGGCGTCTGCTGAGCCTGCTTGAGAAATACGGCCTCGAAAGCTATGAAACCCACAAACAGGCGCTGTTCGAATCGACCAAGAAAATGATGGAGGCCGAGATAGCCAATATCCCCAACGGCAGCTATTCGGGCGAGGGGTACGTGTTCTATGACGGCCACCACGAAGGTAGCGAGTTCACCATCCGCGTCGATATCGAAGTGCACGACAAGAGCATCGCTTTCGATTATTCGCGAACCGACGATCAGACTAATGGTTTCGTCAACGGCACCTTCACCTCGTCGGCCTCGGCGACTATCCTGACCCTGTTGCAAATGGTCAATCCCGACATGCCCCACAACGAAGGCATGGTCCAGCCCATCGAGATCATCATCCCCGAGGGCACCATCCTCAACGCGTCCTACCCCAAGGCCACCACTTTCGGCAACCATATCTGTCCGCCCAACGCCGACGCCATCATGAAGGCCCTGGCGCCCGCCATCCCCGACCGGGTGACCGCCGGCTGGAACCATCTGCTATGTTCGCTCACCGCCGGCATTGACGAAGAAAAGGACACTCAATACGTGGACATTTTTTTCCTCGGCCAGAAGGGCGGATCGGGCGGTATGCAGGGTACCGACGGTTATGATCATATCGGCATGATCGATGCATCGGGCGGGGTGCTGACCCAGGATTACGAAATGTTCGAGCAGCAGTCCCCGCACACCTTGAACAAGCACGAATATCTGGTGGANAGCGCCGGCGCTGGTGAATGGCGCGGCGGTATCGGCACAGAAACCATTTATACCATCGGTTCCAACGATACCCAGTTGGTGACCTTTGGCGATGGTGATTTCAAGCCGGCCTTCGGCCTGTTCGGCGGTCAGGACGCGGATCTTAATATTATCAAGCTGACCTATCCGGACGGCACCGAGAGAATCCCCAACAACAAGGATCTTATCCTCGGCGTGCCCAAGGGCACGGTCTACTATCAAATTGCCAGCGGCGGCGGTGGCTGGGGGGACCCTAAGAAACGCGACCGGGACAAGCTGCGCCAAGAGGTGCGCGACGGCGTCATTTCAGAAGATGCGGCGCGCGATGTCTACGGGCTAGAGGACTGAGCGGGGCGATGCCATGTTGGAACTGAGCGAAGAACAGGTTGCCATCCAGGGTACTTTCGCCCGTTTCAGCGACGAGCAAATTATTCCCGCCGCCGAAGCCATCGATGAGGCCCACGAATATCCCTGGGACATGGTCAAGCAACTGGCCGATCTGGGTTTTGTCGGCATGCGCTATCCCGAAGCCGTCGGCGGAACCGGGGTCGATTTGATCACCTATTGCCTGGCGCTGGAAGAGGTGGCGCGCGGTTCCATGTCGGTGGCTGCCTGCGTCACCATGCAGGCGCTGATGGGCACCAAGTTCCTGGAAATGCTGGGCAATGACGATATCACCGAGCGCCTGTTCAAGCCGGCGCTCAGCTTGGATAAGATCGGCGCCGTCTGCATGACCGAACCGGACGCCGGCAGCGATCTCGGCGGCATATCCACGAGGGCGGTGAAGGCCGATGGCGGCTATGTCTTGAACGGCGCCAAGACCTGGGTCACCGCGGCGCCGCTGGCCGATTTCTTCACCGTCTTCGCGCGCGCCGGCGACGAAGACAAGCTCACCATTTTCCTGGTGGAAAAAGATTTCGATGGTTTGGCGATCGGCCGGCCGATCGAAAAGATGGGGGTCTGGGCGCTGCCCACCTCGGAACTGGCCTTCAACGATTGCTTCGTTCCCGACAGCCACCGGCTCAGCGCCGAGGTAGGCGACGGCGAGGAGCATCTGCGCAAACTGTTGTCGGAAATTCGCATCGTCACGTCGGTGCTGGGCGTCGGCATAGCGCGCGCCGCCCTGGACGAAGCCGTGCGTTATGCCGGCGAGCGCAAGCAATTCGGCAAACCCATCAACCGCTTCCAGGCGGTGCAGATGCGCCTCGCCGACATGGCAACGGACCTGGAAGCGGCGCGCCACATTGCCTATCACGCCGCTTCGCTGCTGGATGCCGGCCTGCCGCACCGCAAGGAAGCCTCGATGGCGAAATTGTTCGCGACCGAGGCGGCGGCGCGCATCTGCGACAACGCGGCCCGCATCTTCGCCTCCTACGGTTACGCCATGGAATACCCGATCCAGCGCTTCTTGCGCGATGTCCGCTTCACCCTGATCGGCGGCGGCACCAGCGATATCCTGAAACTGATCATCGCCAAGGAACTGTCGCAATGAGCGGTGGAAAAAAGATCAAAATCCTGATCGGCAAGCCGGGGCTTGACGGCCATGATGTGGGTGCCAAGATTGTGGCGCGGGCGTTGATCGATGCCGGGTTCGATGTCGTTTATACCGGGCTTCGCAAAACGCCATCGGAAATCGCGCAACTGGCCTTGGATATCGAGGCCGACGTGATCGGGCTCTCGAGCCTAGCCGGCTCGCACGTCGAGTTTTGCACCAAATTGAAGGGCCTGATCGATCAATACGGGCTCAGGGAAAAGCTGTGGCTGATCGGCGGCTGTATTCCCAAGAAAGACCACCGGGCCTTGAAGGAAATCGGCCTCGACGGAATTTTTCCCAACGGCAGCAGGCTAGACGATATTGTAGAGTTCATAACCAGCAACACCGGTTCGGGCCCACAATCAGGCCAAGCTTAGGAGACAGCACCATGGATGGTAGCCAGGGCAGTGAAACAAAGAAGGTCGTCAATGAGTCGGGTATCGAGATCGAGCCGCTCTATACCGCCGAGGATGTGGAACGCTCGGGAGGCGTTGAATTTGTCGGCGATCCCGGCGGCTATCCGTTCACCAGGGGCATCCACAAGGAAATGTACCGCAAGCGCCCCTGGACCATGCGCCAGTATGCCGGCTTCGGCAATCCGGTGGATACCAACCAGCGCTTTAAATATCTGATCGAAAACGGCCAAACCGGCCTTAACGTGGCCTTCGATCTGCCGACCCAGACCGGGCTCGATTCCGACAATGTGCTGGCCGAGGGCGAGGTCGGGCGGGTCGGCATGGCGATCGACAGTCTGCGCGATTTCGAAATCGCCTTCGACGGCATCGATCTCGAGAAAATCACCGTCTCGTTGACCGTCAACGGCTCGGCGGCGATCCTTATCGCCATGTATCTGGCGATGGCGGAAAAGCGCGGCTACGACATCGCTAGCCTAAGGGGCACCGCCCAGAACGATATCCTGAAGGAATTCATCGGCCGCGGCACCTGGGTGTTTCCGGTCGAACCGTCGATCAAGCTGGTCGGCGACACCATCGAGTTCTGCGCCGAGCACGCCCCCAAATATTCACCGGTCAGCGTTTGCGGCTATCACATCCGCGAATCGGGGTGCAACCCGGCCGAGGAAATGGCCTACGCCTTCTGCATCGCCAAGGCCTATGCCGATGATGTCATCGGGCGCGGCCTCAATGTGGACGAGTTCGCCGGGCGCCTCTCCTACAACTTCAACCTGTTTGGCAATATATTCGAGCAGGTCGCCAAGTTCCGGGCCGGGCGCGGGCTCTGGGCGAAGATCGTCAAGGAAGATTACGGCGCCGAAGACCCGCGCTCGATGTGGCTGCGCATGATCGCCGGCGGCGGCGGCGGCGGCCTGACCTTCGAGCAGCCCGAAGTCAACATCATGCGCGGCGCCTATTACGCGCTGATCTCGGCGCTGTCGGGCACGCAAACCATGGCGCTTTGCTCCTATGACGAGGCCTACACCATCCCGACCGAATATTCGGCGCGCATCTCGCTGCGCACCATGCAGTTGCTGATCGATGAAATGGGATTGTGCGACACCGTCGATCCGCTGGCCGGGTCGTACTATGTCGAGACCCTGACCAACCAGATGCGCGAAAGAATGGAAGCCATCATGGCCGAGGTCGACGCCGAGGGCGGCATTGTCGAAATGGTCAAGGATGGCCGTATCCAGGCCAAGGTTTCCAAGCAGGCATACGGGATGCACCGCGATATCGAATCGGGCGCCTTTCCCAAGGTCGGCGTCAACCGCTACCGCATCGAGGAAGACGACGAGCACGAGGTGGAATTTCATCCTTACAATAAGGAAGACGCCGAGTTGCAGATCGAAAGCCTGCGCCAAGTGCGGTCGGGGCGCGCCGGCGATGTGGCCGGCACTTGTCTGGCCAAGATCAAGGCCGCCGCCGAGGCCGGCGAAAACGTCATGCCGGCGATCATGGAAGCGGTGCAGGCCTACGCCACGGTCGGCGAGATCACCGATGCGCTGGTCGAGGTCTATGGCCGCTATCAGGAACCGATCAGGTTTTAGGAGGTTGCAGAATATTGGCGATGTTAAACACACCCGGGTCGTCATACCCCGCTTTATGCGGGGTATCCATAGGGCCGTGGTGCAAATCTCTGGATTACCCGGATAAACCGGGTAATGACGGAATAGTATGAGCCAAATCGAAAACTATATGGCCGTCGACAGTATCGAGGCGGCGGCGGAGACCTTGGCGGCGGGGCCGGTGACGGTGCTGGCCGGTGGTACCGATTTAATGCTGCAGGCCGAAGCCGGCACGCGCACTTACGCACCCACATTAATGAATATCCGGCGGGTCGCCGAACTGCGCGGCGTACATTTGCAAGGCGGCAGCATCCGTATCGGCGCGCTGACCACGATGACCGATCTGTTGACCGACGATATCGTCCAAAAACATTGCCCGATCCTCAGTCAAACCGCCGACCAGTTCGCGAGTGCGCAAATCCGCAACATGGCGACGCTGGGCGGCAATATCTGCAATGCCTCGCCGGCCGGGGATATGCTGGTGCCGCTCATCGCCCTGGATGCGGAGGTTGAATTGGTTTCGAAAGTGGATGGCGCGCTTGAAACCCGCTATCTGCCGTTGGAAAAGTTCTTTACCGGCCCCGGGGCATCGGACTTGCGCGACAATGAGATACTGACGGTCATCGACATCCCGGTTCCGGGCAAGGGCGCCCGTGGCGCGTTCCGCAAGTTCGGGCCGCGTCCGTCCCTGGAAATAGCCATCGCCGCCGTCGCCGTCATCGGGCGTATCGATGGCGGCAACTTTACCGATATGCGCGTCGCCTACGGCGCCGTCGCGCCGACGCCGGTGCGCGGCCGCAATACCGAAGCGGCGCTCGAGGGCAAGCCGGCTTCGCCCGAAACCATCGCCGCCGCCCTCGATGCCGTCGAGGCCGACATTTCACCGATCGACGACGTGCGCGCCAGCCAGTGGTACCGCCGCCACCTGACGCGCGCCCTGACCGAGGAGATTCTGAACCATGTCTTCACCGGTTGAGATTTCCTTCACCCTCAACGGGCAGCGGCGCAAGGCGTCCGTCGCGCCCGAGGCCAGCGCCCTCGCCATGCTGCGCGATGATTTCGAACTGACCGGCGCCAAGCTGGCCTGCGGCGAAGGCGAATGCGGCGCCTGTACCATTCTGGTGGATGGTGGATCGGTCTGTTCCTGCATCATGTATGCAGCCGATCTCGACGGACGAGCCGTGGAAACCGTGGAGGGGCTGGATACGGGCGAGGTTCTCGATCCGGTGCAGGCGGCCTTTGTCGAACACGGCGCCGTGCAGTGCGGTTATTGCACGCCGGGCATGGTGATGCAGATCAAGCATCTGCTCGCCGAAAACCCGGACCCGGACGAAGCCGCCATCCGCCGGGGCCTCGAAGGCAATGTCTGCCGCTGCACCGGCTATAGCAAAATCATCGATGCCGTTAAGTCGGCGGCGCAAAGCTTAAGGACTGGATGATGGACCAGATCGCCGAGCAAGAAACCCTGATCGGGCAGCGCATACCGAAGCCGGATGGCCCGGACAAGGTTCTGGGCCGGACCCAATATATCAACGACATGGTGCTGCACCGGATGCTGATCGGCAAGATCCTACGCACCGACCGGGTACATGCGCGCATCCTTAGCATCGATACATCCAAGGCGGCGGCGCTGCCGGGCGTCCATGCGGTGATAACGGGCGACGACACGCCGATGATCGGCATCGGCGTCAACAAGGACAATCCGCCCTTAAAAGGCGACAAAGTCCGCTGTATCCGGGACGAGATCGCCGCCGTCGCCGCCGAGACGGAAGAGATTGCCGATCAGGCCCTGGCGCTGATCCAAGTGCAATATGAAGACCTTGCCGCCGTCTTCGATCCCGCCGAGGCACTGCGTGATGACGCGCCGCAACTGCACGACGATAAGCCCGGCAATGTCGGCCTTTCCTACAATATTAGTTATGGCGACATCGCCGCGGGCGAACAGGAATCTGATGTCGTTCTCGACGAAACCTACGAGCTGCATTACGTCACCCATTGCTGCATGGGCCCCGGCTGCGTGATTGCCGAGTTTGATCCGGCTGGAAAGCTGACCATCTATTCGCAGACCCAATATCCCTATAATTTCAAGATGGATCTGGCACCGACACTGGGCATCCATCCCGGCGATATCCGCGTCATCCAGCCAGCTGTGGGCGGCGCCTTCGGCTCCAAGCTGGATGTCTATCCGTTCGAGCCGATCTGCGCCTTCCTGGCCAAGAAGACGCGGCGTCCCGTGAAGCTGGTGTTTTCCAGGGAAGAGGAGTTTATCGCCTCGCCGACGCGCCAGCCGGTGCGCGCCCATATCCGCGCCGGCGCCCGAAAGGACGGCACCCTGACCTTCCGCGACGTCAACTGCCTTTTGAACAATGGCGGTTACACATCCTGGGGCGCGACCGTGCCATTCGTGATGATGCGCACCTTTTCCGGCCATTTCCGGGTACCCAATGTGGAGTGCAAGTCGACCGCCGTCTACACCAACAATCCCTTCGCCGGATCGTTCCGCGGCTATGGCAATGTGCAGGCCACCTATGTCACCGCGACGCTGATGGATAAATTGGCCGAAGCCGTCGGTATGGACCCGATCACGTTCCGCCTCAAGAACGCGCAGGAACCGGGCGAGGTGACGCCGCAGGGAAGTTTACTGAAAGATTGCGCTCTCGCCGATTGCATCAAGATCGCCGCCGAGAAGACCGATTTCCTGGCCAGGCATGGCGCCAACACCGAAGCGCGGGATAACGGCGGGCGTTACCGCAAGGGCATTGGCATCGCCACGTCCATCCACAACGCGGGCGGCGCCAAAATCCATAAAAGCGACGGCTGCGGCACCATCCTGACCATGGACGATTACGCCCGCGTCACGGTGATCACCGGGGCTTCCGAAATCGGCCAGGGGATCGATGCGGTCATCACCCAGATCGTCGCCGAGGAACTGGGCGTTCCCTTGTCCGACATCACCATTCACAACAATGATTCCGCCATCGGCCCATGGGATGTGGGGGTGCATGCCAGCCGCACCACATTTATCGCCGGCAACGGCGCCAAGCGCGCCGCCATCAAGGCCAAGGCGCAAATCCTCGNCGCCGCCGCCCATCAAGCCAACGTGGATGCCAGCGAGTTGGATTTACGCGCCGGCCATGTAATTCAAGCCGACAACGGCGTTTCAATCGTCCGCCTGGACCGATTGCTGCGCGCCATGCATTTCGCCGGCGAAGACGCCGAGCTGGTGATGGTGACCGATTATTATGAACCGCCCAGCGTGCCCGAGGTTGAAAACCATTACGGCGATATGTCGGCGGCCTATGCCCACGCCGCCTATGTGGCCGAAGTGGAAGTCGACACCATGACCGGCCATGTGAAAGTGGAAAAAATGACCGTGGTTCAGGATGTCGGCCGCGTGGTCAACGAATTGGGCATCGAAGGCCAGATCGAGGGCGGCATCGCCATGAGCATCGGCTTTGGCCTGTCGGAAGATCTGAAGATCGAAGACGGCATCGTCAAAAACCCGTCCTTTAGGGATTACAAGGTCGTGACGGCGCCCGAGATGCCGGCTATCGAATATCACTTCATCGAAAATGACGAGCCCGAGGGTCCGTTCGGCGCCAAGGGCATCGCCGAGCTTCCGGCCATCGTGCCGGCGCCGGCGATCGCCAACGCCGTCTATAACGCCATCGGCGTGCGCTTCGACAACCCGCCGATCACGCCGGAAAAGGTGGCGATGGCCCTGCATGGCGGGCCGCCGAAAAAATGACTCCCAAAACAGTCCTTTCCATGGAGCAGGCATTGGCCCTGCCGAGCGCGACGTTGCGCTTCGTGCAATTGGGCTGGCGCGTGATCCGCATCGAGGCGGTGACGCCGGGCCGCGATTTCCCCGGCGATCCCAACCGCTATATCGGCGCGCGTGTGGTCGACGAGGACCGCCATTCATATTTCATCGCGCCCAATGTGGGCAAGGAAGCCATCGCCCTCAATTTGAAGGAGCCAGCCGGCCGCGAAGCCTTGCACCGGATCATCGGCGCGCTGGATGTGGACATCTTCTGCTGCAACACCATGCCCGGGCGCTACCAATCGCTGGGCATCGACTACGAAACCCTGGCCCGTGTGAAGCCTGGCCTGATCTGGGCCGGTATTTCCGCCATGGGGCCCGATTATCCGGACTATCCCGGTTACGATCCGGCGGTACAGGCGCTGGCCGGGTTCATGGAACTGACCGGCGCCGCCGACGGCCCGCCGACATTGAGCGGTATTCCGCTGGTCGATCTGAAGGCCGGCGACGAGGTTTATGCCGGCGTCTGTTTGGCGCTGGCAGAAAAAGCCGAATCCGGCGAAGGCAAGCGCATCGATGTGTCCATGTTGCAGGCCGCCGCCTCCTGGCTGATCACCACCCTGCCGTTGGTCGATTTCGACTGCGATCCGTCCGAGGTCACCCGCAGCGGCAACGAACATCGCAAGTTCATTCCCACCAATGCATATAAAACCAAGGACGGCTTTGTCTATATGGCGCAGGGCAGCAACGTCCAATGGCAACGCTTTATCGCCATCCCCAAGTTCGCCGGCCTGGCGACGATTGAACGGGAAACCAACAATGGCCGGCTCAAGGACCGGGTCAAGCTGCATGCCGATATCGCGGCGATCATGGCCGGGCACGCGACCGCCGAACTTCTGGACGATCTGTCCGCCGCGCAAATAGCCCACGCGCCGATCAACACCATTGCCGGCGTAATCGATATGGAGGCGCTGCAAAACGTGCTGACCAGAACCGAAACGCCGGACGGCAAGGCGGTGCGCATGCAGCCGCCGGCGGTGGATGTGGAGGGTCAATCGGGAGACATGCCGTTTCCCGCCAAATACGGCGCCGACACGGATGAGGTGCTGACCGAAGCCGGATACGGGGCGGAGGAATTGAACGCCTTGCGCGCCGGCGGCATCATTCCAGATGCACCGAAATGAGCGCCGCGGAAGACTATCCGGAACTTCCCAAAGTTTATGACACCGTTGTCCACATGCTGGCCGAGGCGGTTTCGCGCGCTGGCGACGCACCGGCTCTTGAATGCCAAGGCAACAGCCTGAACTACACCGAATATGCCCGCTGCGTTGGCGGTTTCGCCGCCGAATTGATGAACATGGGCGCACGAGGCGGGCGCGTCGCGCTGATCTGCGGCAATTCCATCCACATGGCCATCGCCACCTTCGCCGGGCACGCGGCGGGGGCGCAGGTGGTGCCTGTCAATCCGATCTATACCGGCCGCGAGCTTGGCATCGTCCTTGCCGACGCGGACGCAAAAGCCGTGGTTTACGACGCGGCGGCGGCATTGGTCGAACCCATCGCCGCCGAGCTTGGTATCGTCCACCGCATCATGGTCGGTGATGGCGGCCAGGGAGACGGGCGTTCATTGGACGCCTGGCGCGACGATGCCTCGGCGCGGCTGCCGAACGAACTGCCGACGCCGGAGAGTCTCGCCACCCTGCAATATACCGGCGGCACCACCGGGCTGCCAAAAGGCGTCAACATCACCCACCGCCAGCTTGCCGTGAATATCAGCCAGCGCGAAGCCGCCTGGCCGACCCGCCCGGGTGACGAACGCATCCTTTGCGTGATGCCCCTGTTCCACGTTTTCGCCAGCTCGGTCTGCCTGCATCCCGCCGTCTATTGCCGGGGAACGATGGTTATCCTGCCGCGCTTTCATCCCGGGATGGTGCTGGACGCCATCGAAAGTTCGCGCATCACCCGCCTGCCGGCGGGGCCCACCATTTTGCACGGGCTGATGGGGTTCGACGGCTTCGAAGACCGTGATTTTTCATCCCTGCGCTCGGTTTATTCCGGCTCGGCGCCGCTGCCGGAAGAAACCTTGCACAAATGGCAGGCGATCACCGGTTGCCCGGTGCTCGAAGGTTTCGGCCAGTCGGAGGGCGGACCGGTGCTCACCGTCAATTGGGAAGGCGCCGGGATCGTCCCCGGTTCGGTCGGCAAGCCGCTGCCCGCAACCCGGATCGAAATCGTCGATGTGGAAACGGGCAATAAAGTTTTGCCCGCCGGCGAACAGGGCGAGGTGCGGGCAAAGGGGCCGCAGGTCATGTCCGGATACCGGGGTCGGCCGCAAGAGACGGCGGAAACCTTGCGCGGTGACTGGCTCTACACCGGCGATATCGGCGAGCTCGATCAAGACGGCAACCTCTATATCCGCGATAGAAAGAAGGACATGGCCATCGTCGGCGGTTACAACGTCTATCCGAGGGAGATCGACGAGGTGCTCTATACCCATCCCGATGTGGCCGAGGCGGCGGCGGTGGGCGTCAATGACGCCTACCGAGGGGAGGTGATCGTCGCCCATGTGGTGCTGGCGGCTGGTAGCCGTGCAAACGCCGAAGAACTGATCGAACATTGCGGGCGCAACCTTGCCAAATACAAGGTGCCGGGGCGCATCAATATCGTCAATGAAATCCCGAAAACCACGGTCGGCAAGATCGACAAGGCCGCCTTACGCGAAATATCAGCGGCGGAAGGTGGCTAATTCGGTGACAGTTTACTTTTTAAAAAGTAAACTGTCACCGAATTAAACTCCCATCAGACCGTCGTCCACATGCTGGCCGAGGCGGCTTCGCGCGCCGAGCCGCTGAACTGATTCACCACCACATCCCCCACCGGTCCCGACCCTCACCTTCCCAAATGGGATATGGAGGGAGCGGTATGAAGATATAACTGGCACGGCCGGACCCCTTCCCCCCTCCTAACCGGAAACCGGCGGGCGCCGTCACGATGGGTGTTTATTTGTGCAGGTTGGTACAAGCCGCTTCAGTCGATGACAATCACCTCGCCGTCCGGAACCTCCGCGTAAAGCCGCTCGACCATGTCGGCGCGCCGTTCCAATGTGGCGCGCTGGTTGACATAGCCCTTGTCGGTTATTTCGTTGGCGTCGATCCCGGGCGGCTCGGCCATCAGCATGATGCGCCGCACAGCGCGGCTCGATCCGCCGCCGGAAGCCTGGTTGTGGGCGGCGACCTTCTCTTGGATATGGGCGGTGATTTTTTCATCGGCCATCAGCGCGCCGATATCGGCGTCATCACCGGCACCGGCGATGGTGCGCAGGCCGGCGGCGTTGGGCCAGGCGAGGGCGGCGATATAATCGCGGTCGTGGCCCGAGATGACGGCATCCTGGATCACCGGCGCGGCGGCGGCGATCAGGTCCGGGCGCAGGACGCCGGGATGCACCCAGGTGCCGCTGGCCAGCTTGAAATCCTCGGCGACGCGGCCGTCGAACAGCATGCCCTTGGCCGCATCGCCGGCATCCTCGAGGCGCATGGCGTCGCCGAAGCGGAAAAAACCGTCTTCGTCGAAGGCAGCAATGGTAAGGTCGGGCCGGCCCAGATAGCCGGGCGTGATGTTGGGCCCGCGGCCCCGGATTTCCAGTTTGCTTTCGACCGGCGCCAGCTTGACCTCGGCGCCCGGCGTCACGTTGCCCACATTGCCGGCCCGGTCGACGATCCAATGGGCGGCGGTCATCAGCGGCGCCGATTCGGTGGAACCAAATGCCGAGGCCATGACAATACGCTCGCCGGTGGTCTCGATCGCCAGGCTTTCCAGGCGCTGCCAGAGATCGGCCGACAGCGCCGCGGCGGCATAGAAAATCAAGCCGATGCGGCTGAAGAAATTTTCCCGCAAATCCTTGTCCCGTTCCAGGAACGGCAACAGCATGCCGTAGCCCGCCGGCACGTTGTAATAGGCGGTCGGCGCGATGTCCTTCAGATTGGCCGCCGTCTTTTCGATCAGGCCGGGGGCCGGCTTGCCCTCGTCGATATACATCGAGCCGCCGGTCTTGAGCGCCAGATTGAGGACGTAGTTGCCGCCGAAGGTATGGTTCCAGGGAAGCCAGTCAACCATCACCGGCGGCACCTCCATGTAATAGGGAATCTGCTGAACGCTCATCTGCTGGTTGGAACACAGCATCGCCTGCGTATTGATGACGCCCTTCGGCGTGCCGGTGGAGCCCGAGGTAAAGAGGTATTTGGCCACATGATCGCCGGTCACCGCCTGGAACGCGGCTTCAACACCCTGACCGGGCGTTGCCTTCGGGAGATCGGAAAAATCGGTGGCTTTTGCGTCCGCCGGCGGATCGCCCGAGACCACCAGTTCGGCATCTCCGAAAGGCACGGCGCCGAGAACCTTTTCAAAGGCGGCGCCGCTGGCGGCATAGACCAGGCCGGGCTCGACCAGTTCCCGGATCAGCTTGACCTTGGCGAAGTCGGCGCTCATCAGCGAATAGGCCGGCGAAACCGGCGCCACTGGGATGCCCACCTGCATGGCGCCGAAGGAGAGCAGCCCGTGATCGATGCCGTTGCCGGAGAGCAGCATCACCGGCTTTTCCGGGCCCAGGCCGCGGTCCAAGAGGGACGCCGAAATGGCGTCGCACATTTGCCTTGCCTCGGCATAGGTGACGGTCCGCCAGCCGCCGCCCGGTTCGCGCTCCGCCAGGAATATCGTGTCCGGGCGGGCCTCGGCCCAACCCCGCATCAACTCGCCCAGTTGAGTCTCAAATGGCCCTAACGGGTCGGTCGATTTGAGGATGACGCCACCGTCCGCCAAGGGCGTGCTTTCGATCGATGGCGTCGCCAGCGAGATTTTGCGAATCGGCGTCGGTGCCATGATTAGCCTCCCCGTGATACAGGCCACTAGGTGGTTATACCATCTCCGCCATCATCGGGCCGAACAATTCGCCGTCCTTTTGGAAAATCCGGTCGAGCACGGTGAAATGATTGGCGCCGGCAATGGACACCATCCCGGCCTTCAATCCGGCGCTACGGCAATGGGCCACATAGGCGGCTGATTGTTCGTGAAATCCCTCCGGCTCGTCGTCGCCGACGATGGCCAGCACCGGGGCCGGAACCGTCGGCGGTTCATCCAGCAGCCCGTTGCGCTGCGCCATCTCGAGATCAAGGCGCACATCATCGTTGATCGAGGTGTGCATGATCGCTTCCGGCTCGAAGATGCCGCTGATCGGCAGCGCACCCTTGAAGATATCCTTTGGCAGGCCGGCCGCCGGCCAGTCCTGGCGCATCATCATCGCCGTCAAATGGCCGCCCGCCGAATGGCCGGAGATGTAAAGCCGGTCCCCGTCGATGCCGAGGGCGCCGGCATTTGAATATATGTAAATCACCGCCCTTCGGATTTGTTCGACAATGGTATCGAGGGTCACTTCGGGGCAAAGATCGTAGTTCAGCGAAATATGGGTGACGCCGCCGGCGGTGACATCGCTCGCCAGATGACTGTGGTCGCTCTTGTCCATCATGCGCCAATAGCCGCCGTGAATGAAAATCTGCGCCGGCGGCGTTGATCCACCGGTATCATCCGTGGCGGCAAAGATATCGAATGTTTCCTTGGGCGCCGGACCGTATCGGACATCGTATGTTCCGTTCAGGCCTGGCCGTGCCCGCGCCGCCCGCTCCGGCAATTCGGTCAACAATTCCATGGCGTTCGAGACCGTCAGGCGCGGATTAAAATGGTGCTCAATGGTTTCGTCGTCTTCGCGGCGCCAATCGAAGTTCATATGCCTTGCTCCCTGGTCAGCGGCCTGTGTATTCCGGATTGCACGAGCAGTAATGCCGCGACTGCCGAGTGGGACCTAAACACCAAGGTAACGGTGCTGGATTTCTTGGTTGGCGCGCAAATCGGCGGACGATCCGGTCCAGACGACGCAGCCCTTTTCGATAATGTAATGCCGGTCGGCGATGCGCGACAGGATATCCACGTTCTTGTCGATCACCAGGATCGATTGGCCTTCCGATTTCAGCATCTCCAGCACCTTCCAGATTTCGGCGCGGATAAGGGGGGCCAGGCCCTCGGTCGCTTCGTCCAGGATCAGAAGCCCGGGATTGGTCATCAGGGCGCGCGAAATCGCCAGCATCTGCTGTTCGCCGCCGGATAGCTGATTGCCCATGTTCCCCTGGCGCTCACGCAGCTCCGGAAACAACGCGAAGACGCGTTCCATGGTCCACGGATTTTCGGTTCCCAACCGGTTGCCGGCGGTGGCGACCAGATTCTCGCGCACGCTCAGATTGGGGAATATCTGCCTTCCCTCGGGAACCAGGCCGAGGCCCAGTTTGGCGATCTTGAAGGATGGCAAATCGCGGATGTTTTCCCCTTGGTAATCGATGCTCCCGGCGTGGGCGCGCACCAGACCCATGACGGTGCGGATGGTGGTGGTTTTGCCCATGCCGTTGCGGCCGAGGAGGGTGACCATTTCGCCTTCGGCGACATCCAGCGACATGCCGAACAGCACCTGCGAAGCGCCGTAAGAGCTTTCGATGCCCTCGAGCCTCAAGAGGTCGGCCATCAATCTTCCCCCAGATAGGCGCGGCGCACATCCGGGTTGGCGCGGATTTCTTCGGGCGCGCCGCAGGCGATGGCCTGGCCGTAGACCAGTACCGTGATCCTGTCTGCAAGGGCGAACACGGCATCCATGTCGTGCTCGATCAGAAGCATGGTGTATTTGCTTTTCAAGGAGCGCAGATACTGGGTCATGCGTTCGGTATCGTCGGTGCCCATTCCGGCCATCGGTTCGTCGAGCAAAAGCAATTTCGGCGAGGTCGCCAGCGCCATTGCAATCTCAAGCTGGCGCTGTTCGCCGTGCGCCAGGTTGCCGGCGAGCACGTCGCCACGGCCGCCGAGACCGATTTCGGCCAAAAGCTCGCGCGCCGGTTCCTTGAGAGACGGATCGGTCCGGGCCGGCTTCCAAAAATGGAAACTGTGCCCCTGGCGGGCCTGAATGGCCAGCGCGACATTATCGACGGCCGGAAAATCCAAGAGAATACTGGTGATCTGAAAAGACCGCACAAGCCCCGCGTGACAACGATTGGAAGCGGACATATTGGTGATGTCCTGGCTGTCGAAATTAATCTGGCCTGCGTCGGGTTTCATCATCCCCGATATCTGGTTGATCACCGTCGTCTTGCCGGCGCCGTTGGGACCAATGACGGCGTGGATCTCGCCCTCGGTAACATCCAAATTGAACGCATCGGTGGCGACCAAGCCGCCGAAACGCTTGACCAGGTCGGTGACTTTTAAAATCGGCTCACTCATGGCTTCGCTCGAATTTCTTGAAGACGCCCTCAAGTCCGCCGCTCGCGAACAAGATCACGATGATCAGGAAGGGACCGAAAATCAGGTGCCAGGCCTCGGTGATATTGGACAGGATTTCCGCCAATATCCAATATAAGAGGGAACCGCCGATCGGTCCGAACAGGGTTCCCATGCCGCCCAGGACGACCATGAAAATAAGCTCGCCCGAACGCGGCCAATATATCATGTCGGGGCTGACGAAGTCCTCGAAGTTGGCCGACAGAATTCCCGACAGGCCGCACATGACCCCGGCGATGACAAAGGCCGTCAGCTTGTAGCCGTAGGTCGGATAACCGATGGAACGCATGCGCGGATCGTTGGATTTCGAGCCGCGCAGGACCATGCCAAAGCGCGAGTTGACGATCCGGTGGACCAGATAAAGACATCCCATCATCACCGCGAAGATGAAGTAATAGAAGGTCATCGCGTCCGATAGGTCGAAGAAAGGAATGCCGAAATCGCTGCGCGCGTCGATCGGCAAGCCATCGTCGCTGCCGTAGAATTCGACGCTCAATGCCAGGAAATAGATCATCTGGGCGAAAGCCAGGGTGATCATGATGAAATAGACGCCGCGCGTCCGGAGGCAGATAATGCCGAATATCAAGGCAAAAAGGGCGCTTGCCAGCAGACCCACTGGCCACTGGATGTAGGCGCTTTCGATGCCGTGGAAAGCCAAAATTCCGACCGTATAGCCGCCGATGCCGAAATAGACGGCATGACCAAAGCTGATCATGCCGCCATACCCCATGATCAAATTGAGGCTGATCGCGGCGATCGCCCAGATCATCGTGCGCGCGAAAACATCGATAAAGAAATCCTGTCCGATAAGCGGCGCGACGATCGGCATCGCCGCGCAGATCAAAACGACGGCGGTGTTGTAGAGTCCGCGGGCGGTCTTAATATAATTCAGCATATCCGGCCATTTTAAGCGCCGCGCGGCGGGAACAACCCTTGCGGCCTGATGGCCAAGATGACAGCCATCAGGATGTAGATCAGCATTGAGGAAATCGCCGGCCCGGCCGCCTCGGCGGCATTGGGGGCAAGGAAGTTGAGCATGGCGACATCGATAAACGAGCGCCCCATGGTGTCGATGACGCCGGTCAGCACCGCCGCCACAAAGGCGCCGCGGATCGAGCCGATGCCGCCGATGACGATAACTACGAAGGCCAGGATCAATACATCCTCGCCCATGCCGCTCTGCGCCTGGGTGATCGGGGTCACGATCATGCCGGCCAAACCGGCGAGCACCGCGCCGAGGCCGAAAACCAGGGTGAACAGCATCGATATGTTTATCCCCAGCGCCCCGACCATTTCCCGGTTCGACGCACCGGCCCGGATCAGCATGCCGATGCGTGTCTTGGTGACCAGCAGATAAAGCCCCACCGCCACCAGCATTCCCACGGCGATGATCACCAGCCGGTAGTCGGGAACCGTAATGCCGCCGGGAAAATTCGAAAATCCGGAAAGATATTCGGGCAACGGAAAGGCGACGCCCGCGGGACCGAAAACAATCACGAACAGCTCGTTAAAGAACAGGATCAGGCCAAAGGTCACCAAAACCTGATCCAGGTGGTCCCGGACGTACAGGGTTTTGAGGACGGTAAATTCCAGAGCCACGCCGGCAAGCATCATTGTCGGCACGGCGAGCACCATTCCCAAAACGAAGGAATCAGTCCATAGGGCCAGGGTGGCGGCGAAAAAACCGCCAAACATGTAAAACGTGCCATGGGCCAGATTGATCAGGTCCATGATCCCGAATACCAGGGTCAGCCCCGCCGCCATCAAAAACAATATGATGCCGAGTTGAAAACCGTTGAACAACTGTTCGGCAAGGAGAACGTAATCCATGATCCGACGTCTTGAAGAATTCGCCCCATATATCAGAAAGCGGGAACGGCGTACCGTCCCCGCTTTCCCCGTTTTTTAGCGCCAGCCTTGGTTAAAGCTTGCAATCCTTCACATAGGGCGTTTCGTGATTTTTGAACACCGTATCGCGCAACGAAACCATCCATTTGCCGTCCTTGTCGGCGACCACTTCCCTTGAATAGAAATTCTGGATCGGGAAATGATTGCGGCCGAATTTGAACTTGCCGCGGAGCGACGCATAGTCGGCTTTCATCATGGCGGCGCGCATGCCGTCGGTATCGCCGATATTGCCATTCAAGGCATCGACACCGGACTTGATCAGCAGGATCGTGTCATAGGCCTGGGCCGCATAGTGCGACGGATAGGCGCCGGTCTTCTTTTTGAAACCGGCGACAAAGCGCTTGTTGGTGGCGTTATCCAGATCGGGCGCCCAGAACATGGTGTTGTAGGTGCCGAGGATATTGTTCAGACCGGCCTTCTGGAACAACGGCAGGGTCGAGCCGTCCATCGAAAACACTGTGTAAAGGGGGACCGATTTGGCCAGGCCCGATTGCTTGAACTGGGTCAGGAATTTGGGGCCCGCGCCGCCTGGATAGAAGGTGAAAACGCCGTCCGGTTTGGCCGCCTTGACCTTCGAAAGCTCGGCCGACCAGTCGGCGTGGCTCGGCCACGGGGGCATATCCCTGCCGACAACCGTGCCCTTGAACCTGGCGGTGACGCCGTTCACCATCTGTTTGCCGGCCGCATAGTTGGCCGCCAAGATGTAGAGTTTTTTGACCCCCTTCTGATTCAGGAGCTCACCCAGGGCGCGGGCGTTTTGGCTGTTTTCCCAGGCCGCGTTGAAGAAATTCTTGTGGCATTTCTTGCCGGCGTAAAGCGAGTGTCCGGCGTTGGAACTGATAAAAATCTTGCCCGATTTCAGGACCACCGGCGCCGAAGCCGCCAGCACATGGGACCAGATATAGCCGGCGAAAATGTCGACCTTGTCTTTTTTGAGAAGCTTTTCGGTCTTCTGCTTGCCTTGCTTCGGATTAAAACCATCGTCTTCGAACACGACCGAGGCATTCTGGCCGCCCATCTTGTTTCCGATATGCTCCATCGCCAGTTCTACGGCGGCTCTTTGCTGTTTGCCGATAATCGAAGCCGGTGTGGTTAGCGTGGTGACAAAACCGATCTTAATGTCTTTAGCGTATGCAACGGGCGCCGCCGTGATAGCCATAACCGGCGCGAGCCAAAGTAATTTCTTTAACATGGGATCCTCCATCTGGTCATATTTATGTTACGAAACGAATTTTTAGCCACTCATTGGCGCGCATTGTAGGGTGGATCGAAGGATATTCCAAGGCATGATGGACCGGATTCAGATAAATAATACATGCCACTAGATAGCCTCGAATTCGGTTTCACTGTTTCCGTCCCGCGCCGCTTCGGCGGCGCCGTGCAGATCGCGGCGCAGCACCTTGCCCGCCGCGTTGCGCGGCAAGGCATCGAAGAACATATAGGCTTTCGGCCGCTTGAACCCGGCCAGCCCGCTGGCCCGCAGGTGCGCGTCCAATTGATCGGCGCTAGAACCGGCATCGCCCGCCACCACGCAGGCGACGACCATCTGTCCCCATTTGGCGTCGCTGATGCCGATCACGGCGGCGTCGGTCACGCCGGCATGGCTGATCAGCACCGGTTCCACCTCGGACGGGTGGATATGCTCACCGCCCGAGCGGATCATGTCGTCCGAGCGGCCGATCAGATCGACATCGCCATCGTCATGCAGGAGGCAAATATCGCCGGTGTAATACCATCCGTCCCGCAGCTTTTCCGCCGTCACTTCGGGCCGGTTCAGATATTCGCTGAAAACAGTGTCGCTGCCGGCATCGACGATCAATTCGCCTTCTTCGCCGGCGGCCACCACATCGTCCGGTCCGCCGTCCAATTCGATGACCCGGGTGCGCGAATAGAAACCCGGGCGCAGCCGCCTATGCCGGCCGACCGGATCGGGGTTGTAGAGCGAGCACATGGTTTCCGTGGTGCCGTAGATGTGGCGCACGACACCGCCCCATTCGGCGTCCATCCGTTGCAAAAGCGGCGGCACGATTTCCGCCCCGCCATAGAGAACCAGTTGCAGCGAACGCATTTTTTCAGGCGCGTAATTGGGCGCCGAGACAATAGCGAAATAAAGCTGCGGTACGGCGAACATGTAGGTGATCCCCAGTTCTTCCACCATCTCGTTGGCGGTAACCGGGTTGAAGGCGGATTGAACGAAATAGGTGCCGTTCATGGCCAGGGTCACCAGGAACACGCCATAAAACCCGATGGCATGGCTGAGCGGAACGAAGCCGAGGGTGCGCAAATGGCTGCCGTGGGGCAGCCCCGCCTGTGTCGAAAGCCAGAGTATGCGATGCTCGGTCGTGCGCTGGCTCAGCACCACGCCCTTGGGCAGGCCGGTGGTGCCCGACGTGTAGAAGACAAAGGCCGGATCTTCCCGCGCCAGTTCGGGAAGCGGGCCGAGCGCCCCGGCATCGCTCCGGCAATCGCCGAACGACGTGCCCTCGCTCCGATCCGCGCTCATGGTCAGGATCATGGCGTCATCGGCCAAGGCCGCGGAAACTTCGGCGGCCAGGTCTTCATCGGGCAGGAGCACCGCGGCCTCGATGCCGCCATCGGCAATCAAGGCTGCGATATCACCGGCGGTCAGGCGGAAATTAAGGAGCGCCGGAACCGCGCCCAGCCGTTGCAGCGCCAACAACAGGACCGCGTGATCGAACAGCGGCGGCAAGGCGGTGGCGACGCGCGTTCCCCTGCCGATGCCGCGTTCCGCCAGGCCGGCCGCGACCATCTCCACCTCGGCGATAAGCTGCGCGTAGGTGAATTGCCTATCGCTGATATCATCGACCATGGCCGGCCGGTCGGGCGAGCGTTCGGCGGCCAGCCAGACTAGCTGGTAACAGGTCTGCATGGCAGGGTTCCTAGTTCCTCATGTCTCATCGGGCCGGTAGCGCTTGCCGCCGCCCAGTTTATAAATCCGCTTGTAGTGCCCGGTGTTGAAGCGCCGGCCCTCGACCAGGGTGCGGATGAAGGTCACTTGCTCGACTTCCAGGTTCAAGCGCTCGGCAATCTCGCCATCGGTCAGGCCCATGCCTTCGCGGCCCGCTTCGATGGCGTCCCAATCGAGGCCGCGGACCGGGTCGCCGAGCCGGGTCTGCTTGTTGTGGCTCAGATCGAATATCTGATTGCCCAGTTCCGCGACCATGTCCTCAGATACCCCATACTGTTCATGGAAACTGGTTTCGGCCATCACGCACCTCCTTTTTCGAGGTCCGCCTGGGCCCGGCGGATGGGATCGGCCAATGGCGCCTTGGTGGCGATCGGACAGACCCGCATGCATTCGAAGCATTGCGCCAATAGCCCGCCGCTGCCCACCGACATCTTGTACCAGAGGGTCTTGTTTTCGGGCCGGTGCAGCATGGCGCTCCGCTCTTCCGGAGTTCCGGCGTTCATGGCGCCGGCCAGGACCGAGGCCAGGGTTTCATATTGCTGGGTCATTTCGGCGCAGGCGGCCATCTCGTAATTCATTTCCGTCTGATTGCCGGCGTCGTCGATGCTACCATCCAGGCATTGCACCGGGCAGAACTTCATGCACGGCGTCTTACCGATTTGTTTGTACATTTGGGCGCAGGAGGTTGCCGGGCAGGGGTTTTCGGTCATCGGCGCATCGGGCGGCAGCTCCAGTTCGGTGAAAACCGAGGCGAAATACATGTAGCCGTATTCGGGATGCAGCAGAATATCGCCGGCCAGGGAACGGGCGCCGATGCCGGCCAGTTCGGCATGCAGCTTGATGCTTTGCAGCGGCACCCTGGAGCCCAGTTCCGGATCGATGTCCGGCGGACAATAGACCGAGCGCGCCAGGTACGCCCGCTCGACCATGAACGCCAATCCGTAGGCGATGGAGTAGGCACGGCCCTCGGTTGAGCCGAAAAAGGTCAAGGCCTTGGCCGGCACGGTCCAGGCGCCTTGCGTCTGGCCGCCGACGCCGAGTGAGATCACCGATTTGACCCTCGGCATCAGATCGCTCGGCCGGTGGCCGGCGGGCGCGATGCGTTCGATGGCGTCCAGATCGGCAACCCCCGCCGCCAGCGCGCCTTTTTTCAGGCAATAGCCGAGGATCGCTTCCTTGGCCTCATTGGGATCCAGGGGGGAATCGATGTCTATTTGGTTTTTTGCCATCTCAGCCGCGCCTGTCGACGAAACGGGGCGCCTTGACGCTGGTTTCGAATTCCTTGGCCAGGGTTCCCACCTCCAGGAATTCCACCTCGGGGGTCAGCTCGAACTTGATCTTGGTCTCTTCGATGACCGTTGCCCGCAACTGGTCCTCGTCGACGCCCCGGCGCGCTTCGACGGAAATTTTGAACACGTCATTTCCGTCCTGGCTTTCCAGCGCCTCGGCCTTGAAATCGTTGACCGCCACGTTTTCGAACAGGAAATCTTCCAGATCCTGGTGGTTGATATTGACGCCGCGCACCTTGAAGAAGCCGGCCGTGCGGTGGGCGTGCTCAATCACCGGGAAGACGGCGAAATCGCTCCCGGTTGCGCCCTCGCTTTTATAGGTGACGATGTCGGCCGCGTTCCAGCGCAAGAACGGCGCGCCGTTGTTGGAAAACAGCGGCGTGACGATCAACAGCCCGGGCTCGCCCTCGGCCACCGGCTTTTTGGTTTCCTCGTCGACCACCTCGATATAGGCGAGGTCGGTCCAGATATGAAAGCCGTCGCGGGCCTCGCTTTCGGCGCCCATCATCGAGCATTCGGTCATCCCGAAACAATCGAACATGTCGGCGCCCCATTCCCGTTCCAGCTTGTCGCGCTTGGCCCTCGATACCGGCTCGGCGGTGCACAGGATGCGGTTCACGCTGCCGCCCGCAAGATCATAGCCTTCCGCTTGCGCCAGGTTGGCCAGGTGCAGGCCGTAGGAGGACATGCCCATCCACAATGTCGGTTTCAGGGACCGGATCAGCTCCAATTGCGTCGCCGACGGCAACGCCGCGCCGGCGCCGGCCCAGACCATGCCGATATCGAGGATGCGCCCGGCCCGCGCCCACATATGCCCCGCCGGATGGATGCCGAGGGGAAAAGAGAGATGCGCCACATGCCCGGCATCGGTGCCCGTACATGCGAAGGTGCGGGTGAAACCGACCATGTTGTAGCGGATGTCCTCGTAGGTTTTGGGGTAAAACAAAGGTTTGCCGGTGGCTCCGCCGGAACGCCAGAACTCGCAAATCTCAGGCCCGCCGGCGATGCAGAAATCGGCGTAGAATTCCTCGGCCGACATTTGGCGAAGCACGTCCTTTTCCAGGATCGGAATCTTCTGCCATTCCTCGGGATCGTCCAGCTTGTTCATATCGATGCCCGACAGCTTGTCCTTCCAGAAGGCCGATTTTTTCGCATTCTCCACCGCCTTCACCTTCTGGCGGCGTTGGATGTCTTCGATTTCCCTGCGATCCCTGGGCAGGGCCAGGGGCAGGGTTTCGATTGGGGCTAAGGTCATGCTGACTTCTCTCCGATCCAGCGTGCCTGGGCCTGATATCCGTCAGGCATGTTACCAGCCGCCTCGGCGGCTTTCATGTCCTCTAGGCGGGCGTCTTTTTCCGGGCTGGCTTCGGGGATTTCCTCAAGGGCATCCTTCAGCATCGCATCATAGTCGTCGCCCGCCGGGCAGACATCCTGGCAGCGGCGGCAGCCGGTCACGACACCGGCGCCGCGCAGGATGCTTTGCCACAAATTGAAGCTCTCTTCCGAGCGCAGCATAGCCAAGCGCTCCTCCAGGTCCGGCGCATCGAAGATGTTGCCGAGATGCTCGGTCAATTGGGCGAAGCCGTGCGGCGAGCGGTAGCGGTCGCAAGCCGGCCAGTCGCGCTGCCAATGGCCGATGACATCGCCGGGGCAGGCGGCAAGGCAGCGCCCGCATTCGGGGCCGGGGCAAAGGGCGTCCGTCCGGCGTTTATCGGTTTCGCAATCGAACGAAGACAGTATGGCCGACAGCATCACCCGCGGCCCGAATTCGGGGGTCAGGAGTTGCAGATTGAGCCCCAGGGTGCCGAGCCCCGCTTCCACCGCGGCGTGGTTCAGGGACAAAAGCGTCGTCAGATGTTCGCCCGGATCGTTCTGGTAACGCCAAGGATCGACATGGGTCGGCGGAATGATGATCGCCGGATAACCGTTGTCTTCCAGCCAATAGACGATGTCGAGGGAGGTTTCCTCGAGCGCCGTCAGGGTCAGTTCGTCATTGTAATATTTGTGGCGTTCGTCCCAGCGGGCGATGCGCGAGGTGCCGGCGGTCAGTTTCTTGGCGATGATAATCNCCTTGCCGGCATCGTAATCGGTGATGTCGGAGGGGCGGCGCTGATCGTCGGCGCCCGGCGGGTTGGCCTCAAGCTCCATGCCGTCGGCGATGCCGACCAGATCGGCGCCGAATTCCATGGCCTTGGATTTGACCGCCTCGGCGCTGATCGGGGTTTGAAATTCAGAAACCATGCACTTAATCCTCCTCACCGGCGCGTTCTTTTTGGCGCTTTTTGAATTCCTGTAGCTGGCGGGCGACGATGCCCTGATAGCCGTCCGGCCCGACCCAGCGCAGGTTCCATTCATTCAGCCCGGCGATCTCGGCGCCGCTCTTGCGCGCTTCCTTGAAGCCAGCCGCCTTGGTCTTTTTCTCGGGCGTCATTTCCGGGATCACCTTTTGCATTTTGGCCAGGTGCGCGTGGTAATCGTTGCCCACCGGACAGACGGCGAGGCAGCGCGGGCAATCGCCGAACGAGCCGACGACCCGCAGGAGACCCTGCCAGAAGCCGAATATTTCCCGGTCGGCGAGCAGCGCCTTCTGCTCGGCGGCCGGCTTTTGCGCATATTCCTCCCAGAAGCGGAGGATGGTGTGGAAGCCGAATTCCTGGGCCTCGGTGGCGCAATTGCGCTTGTCGATGCCGAAATGGCGGACCGCGTCGGAGGGGCAGGAATAGAGGCAGCGGGAACAGCTTTCGCCGATGCAGACCTGTTCGCTCATCGGCGCATCGGCGTCCAATTCGGCTTCGGTCAGGATGCCCGTCAGGTAAAGGCGCGGGCCGAATTCGGGAGTCAGGATATTGACCTCCAGCCCGAAGGTGCCGAGCCCGGCTTCAATCCCGAGATGGCGGGTCGAAAGCCTGCCGTAGCTGGCTTTCTTGTAGCTCCAATCGGTTTCCTGGCCGGCGGTGACAAAGCTCGGATGGCCGTCCCGTTCCAAAGCCTCGGCGATGCGGTAGGCGATGCGGTCCATGCGCCGGAGCACCATCATATCCATATATTGGACCGGCACCGTCGTCTTGCAGCGAAAAGCCCCAACCGGAATACGCTTGACGATGACGACGACGCTTTTGACGTGCGGCGAGATGCGTTCCGGCGTCTGCGGGAACTTGGGATCGGGCGGCAAGGCGTTGAGTATGTCGGCGCCGGCGATGCCGACCAGGTCGGCGCCCAGTTCCTTGGCCAGGTTTTTTACCGCCGCCGCGTCCATCATCCGCCCGCCGGCTTGAGCCGGCCTTTCATGACCTTGTTGGTGGGCGTCAGCGGAAAAGACTCCACCAGCTCTAGATGCTCCGGCCATTTGTTCTTGGCCATCTGGTTGGCGTCCAGGAACGCGGTGATGGTTTCGAGGCTCACATCAGCGCCGGCGGCGGGTTGCACGAAGACACAGGCGCGCTCGCCCAGAACCGAATCCTTCATGGGCACGATGGCGCATATCGCGACATCATCCATCTTGCCGATCAATGCCTCCACATCGGCGGGGTTGAATTTGACGCCACCGCGGTTGATCACGTCCTTGGTGCGCCCGGTGATGCGGAGGTAGCCGTCCCCGTCGATGGTCGCAAGATCCCCCGTATGGAACCAGCCATCGGTGAAGGATTGGTCATTGGCCTCAATGTTATTGTAATAGCCGGGGAATACGGACGAGCCCCTGATCTGCAATTCGCCCTCTTCGCCGGTTCCAAGGCGCGCACCGTCATCGCCGACGACGCAGATTTCGTTTCCGGGCGTTACCAGGCCGACCGTGTCGTACCGGTTGCGTGGGCTATCGCCGGGCCGGTTATAGGTGCCCGCCTGCAATTCGGTCATGCCCCAAAGCTGTAGAAACTGGCCACCCGGCAGTTGACCGTCCACATATTCGGCCAGATCGGACGGACATGAACTGCCCGAACAAATTACCAGCCGGACCGAGCTTAAATCGGCGCCTTCATATAATCCCGCTTTCTGGCAGGCGGCGTGATGGGCGGGGCCGGTGAACAGCACGCTGGCCTGACCCTCGGCCACGGCGGCGACGAAATCGGGCGGCGTGAAGGCGGGCAGCACATAGGTGGTGACGCCGGCGCAAAGACCGATCTGCAGCGAAAACAGCCCGTAAAGATGGCTGAAGGGCGCCGGGCTGAGGATGACGTCGTCATCGCTGATCTGGAATTCCTTGACCGAATGGCGGGCGTTGGAGCCGAACGGATGGGCGCTGACCGCAACCCCCTTGGGGCTGGAAGTGGTGCCCGAAGTATAGAGGATCACATGGGGATCGTCCGGCGACGGCCGGCGACTGGGCGGCGCTGTGCCGGTCCCAAAAAGGTCAGAATAAGAAACGGCTCCTTCCGTTGGTTCGCCGAGGGCGAACACATGATCCAGGTGCGCCAGTTTATCCTTCAAGCCCACATGGACCTCGGCCAGCGGATAATCCTTGAACCGGGCAAGGCAGATCACGGCGCGGGCGCCGCTATGGGCCAACAGCCCTTCCAGTTCGGCGGCCCGGTAAGGGAGGTGAATGGTCTGCATGACCCCGCCGATGCGGGTTATGGCAAGAAATGACAGAATGAATTCCGCCGTGTTGGGCAATTGGATGGCGATGACATCACCATGGCCGAGACCCATCGCCGTAAAGCCGCCGGCCAAATCGTCTATCTTGGCGTTCAGCTCGGCGAAGGTGATGGCTGCCCCGCCGCCGGCGATGGCGGTCTGATCGGGCTTGGCGGCGGCGGCGCGCTCGATCCAATCGATCGCGGTCTCGTCCAGCCACAGGCCTGTTCCCCGGAAATCGCGGTCGGCGTTCTTCCAATATGGCGGAAGTTCGGAGCCTTTCACCGGCGGTGCCTCCCTCTTTTCAGTTATCGCGTCGATGGGTTTCATAGAATGATATTGGCAAGCCGCCCGTCAACCAGCAAATAACGATAATCGCGGGCGGGCGCGGGCTCTGAAATTGAAAGCCGGTGCGTAATTTGCTATCCGCTCCGATCCCGGAACGGCATGCGGCCTGAATTCGATCGGTAATATCCCTTAATGACAAAATCCAGTCCCATGATCGGCGCCTCGCTGATGACCACCGCGTTGATCTTCAACGGCGTCAAGGACGGTTTCGCCAAGCTTCTTTCGGGCAGCTACGAGCCCTTGATGCTGCTCTGGATGCAGCTTCTGTTTGCCTGCGTGGTCCTTCTGCCGGTGATCGTGCGCCGCCATGGGGTTTCCATTTTGCTGCCGAAGCCGTTCATGTTGCAGGTCCTGCGGGCGTCGGTTCTGGTCATCGGTGTCGGCTGCTTCTATTGGTCGCTCCGTTTCATTTCCCTTGCCGACGCCACCGCGATGATCTTCCTGGCGCCGCTGGTGGTGACGGCGCTGTCGCCCCTGGTGTTGGACGAGGCATTGGGCAAGCGCCGCAGCATCGCCGTGGTTATCGGTTTCCTCGGGATTCTGCTCATTCTCCGCCCCGCTTTCGACGGTGATCCCAAGGGTTACATGATCGGACTGGCGGCGGGCTTTTCCATCGGCCTTTTCTATATCGCCAACCGCAAGCTGGCCGCCTACACGCCGCAGATCGTGGCCGCCGCCTATACGCCCCTGATCGGCGCGATCCTGGTTGCGCCCCTGGCGCCGCTGTTCTGGACGGCGCCGCTTATCGAGGACGGCGGGTTGATCGTGGCGTTCCTGGTGCTGGCGACATTGGGCCAGGTGATGATGATCTCGGCCTTCGCCTATGCGCCCGCCAATATCATCGCGCCGTTTCAATATTCACAGATCATCGGGGCGATCGGCTTCAGCGTCATCGTGTTCAACGATTTCCCCGGTCCCTGGACCTGGTCGGGGATCGCGCTGATCGCCGGCGCCGGCATCTATATCGCCGTCCGCGAAACCCGCACCAAGGACGGCCAGAAACCCCGGGCGGCCGGTTAATCCGAAACAGTTGCCGCCCAAGCCAGCATTTCCTCGCCCCACGATTTGGCGGTCGGCGCATCGACATCGAGGATGGTAAAGCGCGAACCTTCGCGGATGCGGATGCGCAAAAGCTTGAGCCCGCTTTCGTGGACGACATCTTGCAGCAGCACTTGGCGGCCATAGGGCGCCTCGAGCTCGGCTAGGTCTTTGACGTCTTCGCCGGTCATCAGCGGCGCGCCGTGAATGCGATTTCGAGGGCGGTTTCCCAATCGCGCGGCGTGTCGCCGAAATCGGGCTTCAGATCGAACTCGATCAGGACCAGCCCTTGCTCGCCGCTTTTGCGCACCACCTGCAGCAATTCGGCGAAGGAATTGATCTCGTGATGCTGGATGATGATATCGCTGAGCTTCAACATAGGTGTCTTTATCCTAGTGGCCTGCGTCATGTAATTTTGTCGGATTATCGGTACCCGGTTCCGGCAATCCGATCAAGGTAGTAGACGCGGTAAATGAGCCGCTTTTGCGCTTCGCCGGCGCCGTCGACAAACGCCGTCCGCCCATGCAGGACATTGTTGCAGACCAGCCCCCAGCCGGGTTTCAGGGTCACTCTATGAATATATTGGGAATCGCCGGTAAACAGCCGGCCGAGGCATTCCAGGCCGCCCTTGACGGCGCCGTCATCGGCCCCATCATCGGCCCAACTGACGAACCGCTTGCGTGCCGTGTAACGCAAATGAAGGGCGCCGGTTTCAGGATCGATGGCGAAGGCCGGCCCCGCTTGCTCGGACCGCCGCTCGATACCGCCTTCGATATTGGCGGGGATGGTCAGGGCATCGGGGCGCATCAGGGCGCCGATGAAATCCGGGTTTTCGTCGCGGAGGTGAATGTAGGCGATGTCGGGATCCAGGAGAAAGCTTTCGCCGCCCGATGCGGCGGCGCCGGCGCAATGCAGCAGCAAGGCCCGGACCCGGCGTTGGGGCGGGTTATAGGTGCCGTCCGTGTGCCAGCCGAGGGCCCGGTCGGTGTAGGGAATATAGCTCTGTTTTTCGGCATCGCCCGAGACCGCCAGTTCGCTGACGCCGTCTTCGTCGGTGGTCAGCGGCTTATCGATCCTCTTCAGGCCGAGGCGCGCGCCCAACTCCAAGGGCAGGCTTTTGTCACCGGCGCCCGAAACGCCGGACGCATAGACCGCCATGTTGGCCCGCCGGCACAGGCTGGTCAGCGCCGCCGCCTCGTCCGCCGAAAGCCTCGCCGGGTCTTCGACCGGTACGATCAACTCGTCCAGGGACCCCGGGTAGCCGGCCAGTTTTTGATCCCGCCACCGACGGTAAGCGCCCTCGTTCTCCAGATCGAACGGAGAGCCGTGATGCTGGCCATTGGTCGCCCCAGGGGCGCTGCCGGGGAGGCGGGCTGTCTCAGATTTCATCGATGATCACCGTGTCGAGACCAGACTAGCGGCGGCGGCCCTTTAAGAAAACCACAACTCACCAATAACCCGGCCTTGCTGAAAATGCTGACATTGCCCGGCTTGTTATTACATAAAATAACTGTTGTATTTTTTTATTGTCAACGCTATTATAGTAATTGTCAAATAAATAGAATAAAAAAATGTTAAATGTTATATTTTCCTTTGAATCTCAACTATATCCACAATATTTTTGATGTTGTCTTGATCGAAAACGGTGTAGTAAAACAGTACTCATAAAATACGTTACTGTGAGGTCTGAAGTCGGGCTTGCTATTTCAGTGTTTAATGAAATATAATGCCGGCGCAGAATTTGGGCGCGTATAATTGCTTAAACGGGTGAGGATTTCGGCTTTAGAATTTGCTCCGAATATCCCTAGTTTTAAGTGCGGATCGGAAGCCGCCGACAGGCATCGGTTCGCAAGCTTGAAGAAAGGCCAAAGGAAAGGAACCTACCGTGGCGAAGAAGCAACATGACACGCCGTTGTTGGACGAGTTGGAAAGCGGCGCCTGGCCCAGTTTCGTAACCGGGCTGAAACGTCTCTCCGAAGACGAAGACAAGCCCTATGCCGGTATGATGAAGGACCTTCTTGGCCAGCTTGAACATTCCTATGAAACCCGGCTCGGCTATTGGAAGGGCGGCACGGTNAGCGTCTATGGTTATGGCGGCGGCGTCATTCCGCGCTTTTCCGAAATGGCCGAGGAATACCCCGAATCCAAGGAATTCCATACTTTGCGCGTGCAGCCCCCCGCCGGCATGCACTATTCCACCGATTTTTTGCGCCAGATATGCGACGTTTGGGAAAAGCACGGTTCCGGCCTGATCGCCCTGCATGGCCAAAGCGGCGATATCATGTTCCAGGGCTGCACCACCGAAAACGTGCAAAAAGCCTTCGACGATTTGAACAAGATCGGGCTTGATATGGGCGGCGCCGGCCCTGCCTTGCGGACCTCGGTCAGCTGCGTCGGCCACGCCCGCTGCGAGCATTCCTGCTTTGACGAGGTGCGCGCCCACCGCCTGTTGATCAACGCCTTCCTCGATGAAATGCACCGCCCGGCGCTGCCCTATAAGTTCAAGTTCAAGTTTTCCGGCTGCGGCAACGATTGCTCCAACGCCATCCAGCGCGCCGACTTCGCGGTCATCGGCACCTGGCGCGACGCGATGAAGGTGGACCAAGACGAGGTCAAGAAATACGTCGCCGAGGCGGGCCGCAAATACACCATCGACAATGTCATCACCCGCTGCCCGACCAACGCGCTCAGCATCAATGACGACGATACGCTGGACGTCGATAACAAAAGCTGCGTGCGCTGCATGCATTGCATCAATGTCATGACCAAGGCGCTGGCGCCGGGCGACGACCGCGGCGTCACCATCCTGATGGGCGGCAAGCGCTCGCTCAAGATCGGCGATCAGTTGGGCACCGTCGTGATCCCGTTTTTCAAGCTGGAAAGTGACGAGGATTTCGAAGCCCTGGAAGAGCTCGGCGAGACGGTGATCGACTTCTTTGCCGAAAACGCCCTCGAGCATGAGCGCGTCGGCGAGACCATCGACCGCATCGGGCTGGCCAATTTCCTGGAAGCCATCGGCGTCGAGATCGATCCCAACATGATCAATCACCCGCGCACCAATTCCTATGTTCGTACCGACACCTGGGACGAGGAAGCGGAAAAGTGGAATGAACGCAAGGCGGAAAAAGATGCCGCCAAAGAATCCTCAGGCGTGGCGGCCGAGTAATCGCGCTGCCGGCCGGTGTTCCACACGAATAGTTGAAAGCAAGGGTTATTAAATGAGCGACGCAGCAACCGAACCCCGCAGGCCCGACGAGACCGGTGTCCCCGATCCGTTCCCGCTGATGCATCCCCTCCTTAAAAAGAACTATGGGGATTGGAAGTGGCATGACCGTCCGCGCCCCGGTGTCCTCCGCCATATGGCGCATAGCGGCGATCAGGTTTGGACCGTGCGTGCCGGCACCCAGCGGCAACTGGACGTCCACACCATCCGCAAGCTTTGCGATATCGGCGACGAATATGCCGAGGGCCATGTCCGCTTCACGGTGCGCAGCAATATCGAATTCATGCTGTCGAAAGAGGAAATGGTCGCGCCGCTGATCGAAAAGCTGACCGAAGAAGGCTTCCCGGTCGGCGGCACCGGCAATTCCATGTCGATGATTGCGCACACCCAGGGCTGGCTGCATTGCGATATTCCGGGCACCGATGCCTCGGGCGTCGTCAAGGCCCTGATGGATGAACTTTACGAAGAGTTCACCAACGAAGAAATGCCCAACCGGGTGCGCGTCACCACCTCGTGCTGCCAAATCAATTGCGGCGGCCAGGGCGATATCGCGATCAATGTCCAATACACCAAACCGCCGGTCATTAAACACGACCTGATTGCCAATGTCTGCGAGCGCCCGGCGGTGGTCGCCCGCTGCCCGGTGGCGGCGATCCGCCCGGCGATGGTCGACAACAAACCGTCCCTCGAGGTCGATGAAAAGAAATGCATCTGCTGCGGCGCCTGTTATCCGCCGTGCCCGCCGATGCAGATCAATAGCGACGAATCGACCAAGATCGCCATTTGGGTCGGCGGCAAGCATTCCAATGCCCGCTCCAAGCCGACATTCCATAAATTGGCGGTCGCCGGGCTGCCCAACAATCCGCCGCGCTGGACGGAGGTTGCGGACGTGGTCAAGAATATCCTTTACGCCTACAAGGAAAATGCCCGCGATTGGGAGCGTATGGGCGAATGGATCGAGCGCATCGGCTGGCCGGAGTTTTTCGAACTGGCGGATATTCCGTTCACCAAATTCCACATCGACGATTTCCGCTCGCCGCGCGGAACGCTGAACGCGTCGGCGCATGTGCATTTTTGAGGCTGGATGATTTAAGGTTAAGGGGTGGGGATGAAGTTAGGTATTTTGGTTAGCGAAGGCCCGTTCACGCATCAAGCGTCGGACAGCGCCTATCTATTCACCAAGGCAGCCTTGGAAAAGGGGCACGAAATCGTTCGCGTGTTCTTCTACCACGACGGCGTCTACAATTCGAACAAGCTGTCCGAGCCGCAAAGCGACGACCGCAATCTGGTCAAGCTTTGGTCGGAACTGGGCGAAGAGCATAATTTGGACATGGTCGTTTGCGTCGCCGCCGCCATGCGCCGCGGCGTCAAGGACGAGCTTTTGGCCGCCGGCTTCCATATTTCCGGCCTTGGCCAGTTGGTCGAAGCCGGTATCGTCGGCGACCGCCTAGTCACTTTTGGGGATTAGTGGTCACCTTTGGGGATTGATAGATGAGCGAAGCAGAAGAATTCGACGACGACGAATTTGACGGGCCGGTCAAAAAATTCATGTATGTGAACCGCCGGGCGCCGTACGGAACCATCTATGCGCTCGAAGGCTTGGAAGTGGTTTTGATCACCGCCGCCTTCGATCAGGATGTGAGCATGGTGTTCATCGATGACGGCGTCTTCGAGATCAAGAAGGGACATGATACCGAGGCCGTCAACATGAAGAATTTTTCGCCCACCTATCGGGCCCTCGACGGTTATGATGTGGAAAAACTATATGTCGAGCGGGAATCCATGGAAGCCCGCGGCATGACCGAGGACGATCTGATCGTTCCCGTCGAAGTGCTGAGCTCGGACGAGCTCGGCGCGCTGATGCAGGAACAAGACGTGGTCATCGGGTTTTAGGAACTGATACGATGGCAATGCTGCATACCGTTAATAAATCGCCCTTCGAAAAAAACGCGCTTCGGAGCTGCTTGCGTCTCGCCAAGGACGGCAGCGGCGTGCTGTTGATCGAGGATGGCGTTTACGGCGCGCTTTCGGGAACGGCCGAAAGTTCCCAAATCGAGGCACGCCTAGGCGATATCAAGTTCTATGCCCTGGGGCCGGATTTATCGGCCAGGGGCTATGATGCCGACCGCTTGATCGATGGCATCGAGGTGGTCGATTACGCTGGCTTCGTCGATCTCGTGACCGAGTTCGACGCGGTTCAATCCTGGCTTTAACTTAGGTCTGTCCGACACAGAGAGTGGGGAATATTTCAATGAGCTATCAGTTAAACGGTCAAGAAGTCGCCGCCGACGAAGAAGGCTATATCACCGATATCAGCCTTTGGACCAAGGATCTGGCGGCACAGATCGCGGAAAGCGAAAACATCGATATGGAAGACGACCATTGGGAAGTCGTCAATTTCCTGCGCGATTATTACGAGGAATATCAGATCGCGCCGGCGATCCGGGTTCTGACCAAGGCGGTCAAGAAATCCATGGGTCCGGAGAAGGGCAACTCCAAGTACCTCTACGAATTGTTCCCCTATGGTCCGGCGAAACAGGCCTGCAAGATCGCCGGTCTGCCGAAACCGACCGGCTGCATTTAAGGCACGCGGCCCCGAATACGTGCCGGGGCGGAGGGAAATAGCGTTTTGTTGACGTTGGTTTACGCGTCTCTGTTCTATCTGGCTGCGTTGGTTCTGGTGCTCGGGTTGGCCTATCGGGTGCGGCTCTATTGGAGAACCCCGGCGCCGCTCAAGATTCCGACGACGCCGGCGCCGACCACCAGTTCCGGCGTTGCGCTCCGCATGGCGCGCGAAGTGGTGTTGTTCGAGAGCCTCTTTAAATCCAATAAATGGACTTGGATTTTCGGCTGGATGTTCCACGCCGCGCTGGCCTTGGTCCTGGTCCGCCACCTCCGCTATTTCATCGAGCCGGTCTGGGGTTGGCTGGCCCTGATGCAGCCGCTTGGCATCTATGCCGGATTTTTCTTAGGTTTGGGATTGGCCGGGGCCTGGGCGCGGCGCTTTTTGGTGGCCCGCGTCCGCTACATCTCGGCGCCGTCCGACCATCTGATGCTGGCGCTGCTTATTTTGATCGCGGCCAGCGGGCTGGCCATGAGATTCGCCGCGCCCACCGATATCGTCGCCGTCAAGGCCTTCATATTGGGGCTGATCTATTTCGACTGGCGGCCCTTGCCCGCCGATCCGCCGATCCTGGTGCATCTCGGCGCCGTCATCCTGTTGATGATCGTCTTTCCGTTTTCCAAGCTGTTGCACGCCGCCGGCGTTTTCTTCAGCCCGACCCGCAACCAGGCCGACAATCCGCGCGAAGTGCGGCATGTCACGCCCTGGGCGGAAAATGGGGCGGCCGGCAAGGCCCCTGGGGAATAGTCGGAGAATAGGTCATGGACGATTTCACCGTTCCCGAGCTTCCGGACATCCCCGAACAGCCCAAGCTGGAGCCGGGCGCGATGTCCCATTCCAGCCCCTTCGTGGCCGCGCCCGAGCACCAAGAGGCGCTGGGCTTTCCGGGTGAATTGCCGGAAAACTGGAAGCAATTGGCGCTCGAAAAAATGGGCGAGCTGTTGGGCAAGTACCGCTCGCTCCGCGTCTATATGGATAGTTGCGTCAAGTGCGGCGCCTGCACCGACAAGTGCCATTATTTCCTCGGCACCGGCGATCCCAAGAACATGCCGGTGGCGCGCCAGGATTTGATGCGCGATGTCTACCGCCGCTATTTCACTTATTCCGGCAAGTGGTTCCCCTGGCTGGTCGGCGCCAAGGATCTGACCGAGGAAATCCTCGACGATTGGTACATCTACTANCACCAATGTTCACAGTGCCGGCGCTGTTCGGTCTATTGCCCCTACGGCATCGACACCGCCGAGGTGTCGATGGCGGCGCGCGAAATCATGGACCATATCGGCAAGGGCCAGAAATACTGTAACGAGATCATCGGCAAGGTTCATAGCATCGGCAACAATCTCGGCCTGCCGGAACCGGCCTTGCGCAATACCCTGGAAGACCTGGAAGAGGATCTCGAGGATGAAACCGGGCTCAAAGTCCGCCTGCCGCTGGATGAAAAGGGCGCCGATATCCTGCTGGTGACGCCGAGCGCCGATTTCTTCGCCGAGCCGCATGTGGACGGGCTGATGGGCTATGCCAAGGTCTTCCATCAGGCCGGCGTCAGCTGGACCCTTTCCTCTTACGCCTCGGAAGCCGCCAACTTCGCCATGTTCATCGGTTCCTACGATCAGATGCGCGAGGTCGCGATGCGGATCCGCAAGGCGGCCGAGGATTTGGGCGTCAAACGCATCATCGTCGGCGAGTGCGGCCATGCCTGGCGGGTCGCCTACAGCTTCTGGAACACGCTGGCCGGGCCGTTCGATTTCCTCGATCCCGATTATCCGGTGCCGCAGCATATTTGCGAATTTACCCACGATCTGATCGAGAAGGGCGAGCTGACCTTCGACAAATCCGCCAACGATCACATGACCCTGACTTTTCACGATTCCTGCAACGTCTCCAGGGGCTCGCGCATGGGCGGCGATCCCGGCGGCCAGTTCCGCATCCCGCGCGAGATCATCAAGGCCTGCTGCAACAATTTTCACGACATGGCCGCCGATACCATCCACGAAAATACATTCTGCTGCGGCGGCGGCGGCGGGCTTCTAACCGACGATCTGATCGAGCTTCGGGTCAAGGGCGCGCAGCCGCGCATGCAGGCGCTTAAACAAGTGGCCGAGGACAAGGGCGTCACCCACCTGGCCGCCATTTGCGCCATCTGCAAAAGCCAGTTCGCCAAGGTCATGCCCTATTACGGCTTCGAAATGGACGCCATCGTCAGCGTCCACCAGCTGGTCGGCAACGCCATCGTTCTGGACGGCCAGGAAACGGACGAGCCGGAAACTGGCGAACCGGAAGACGACGAAACTTGAAAGAAAAGACAATGGACAAAACGGTAAACGAACAGCAGCTGACCAATCGCCGCTACCGGGACGGCGATGACCAACATCTGCCCTGGCAGCAGGAGATTTTCGAGGCCGATCATACCTACAAATGCCCGACCTATGTCCACCGCACGCCGCCATGCCAGGGCAGCTGCCCGTCGGGCGAGGATATCCGCGGCTGGCTCAACATCGCGCGCGGTATCGAAAAGGCGCCCGACGGCATGAGCTGGCAGGAATATGCCTTCAGGCGCATTACCGAAGCCAACCCATTTCCGGCGATCATGGGCCGGGTCTGCCCGGCGCCGTGCGAGGACGGCTGCAACCGGAACGAGGTCGAAGACCATGTCGGCATCAATTCGGTGGAACATTATATCGGCGATTATGCCCTGGAACATGGCTTCAAGCTGCCCGATCCCGGCCCCGATACCGGCAAAAAGATCGCCATCATCGGCGCCGGCCCGGCGGGCCTCACNACCGCCTATCAGATGCGCCTGCGCGGCCATGCCTGCACGGTGTTCGAGCGCCACACGGAGCTTGGCGGCATGATGCGTTACGGCATCCCCGGCTACCGCACGCCGCGCGATGTGCTGGACGGCGAGATTGGCCGCATCATCGATATGGGCGTCGAGGTGCGGACCAATTGCAAAATCGGTGTCGATGTCAGCCTGGATGAGCTTGAAAAAGACTTCGATGCCATCTTCGTCGGCACCGGCGCCCAGGACGGCACCGCCTTGGCTGTCCCGGGCGGCGACGCCGACAACTGCATCAGCGGCATCGCCTTCCTCGATGCCTTCAATGACGGACGGCTTAAATTCGGCGCCGGGCGGGTGCTGGTCATCGGCGGCGGCGATACGGCGATGGATGTGGCCGCCGTCGCCAGGCGTCTCGGCCATATCACCAAGGTTCATGAAAAAGACCTCCCCGAATATGTGGTGCTCGGGCAGACTACGCACGATGTTGCCACCGTCGCCAACCGCAAGGGCGCCGACGTGCAGATCGTTTACCGGCGGCCGATATCGAAAATGCCGGCGGCCAAGATGGAGATCGAGCACATCACCAAGGAAGGCGTGGAAATCCAGGAATCCCTGATCCCGCTGGAGGTGATCAAGGATTCGGGTGGCCGCGCCACGGCCTTGCGCGTCCAGAGCGTTGATTGGTCGTCGGGCCAGATGGAACCCATCGAGGGCACCGAGCGGGATATCGAATGCGATTTGATCGTCGCCGCCATCGGCCAGGTCGGCGATTTCATCGGCATGGAGAAGCTCGACAACGGCAAGGGGCTGTGCGATGCCGACGGCTTCTACCGGATTCCCGATATGGAACAATATTATGTCGGCGGCGACGTGGTGAAACCGCACTTGCTGACCACCGCCATCGGCCATGCCTCGATCGCCTCGGAAAGCATCGATCATTATCTGCAAGGCCAGGACCCGGGCCGGCGGCCGAAGGTGGATGTCCACCATTTCAACCTTCTCGGCAAGTTGCGCGAAACCGGATTGGCGCCCGAAGATTACAACCACCAGCCGGCGGTCGGCACCGATGCGGAAAATTTCGCAATTCACAATTACGAAGACCGGGGGCATGCGGAAATCGTGCCCGCCGACCAGTTGTTCCTGGGCCATTGGACCTATGTGTCGCGCGCCCGGCGCTCCGAACAGGATATTACCAGCGGTAACGTGCTCGGCCATTTCGATGAGCGCATCGTCGGTCTGGAGGAGGAAAACACGGTCGCCGAGGCCGAGCGTTGCATGAGCTGCGGCATCTGCTTCGAATGCGACAACTGCATCATTTACTGCCCGCAGGATGCGGTCGAGCGGGTGAAAAAAGACCGCTCCACCGTGGGCCGCTATGTGGACACCATCTACGACAGATGCATCGGCTGCCATATCTGCGCCGATGTCTGCCCGTCGGGCTATATCCAGATGGGCCTCGGCGAATAAATGAATAAATTGGATAAAATGACCACGACCGGGCAATCGGGATCGAACAGTTGGCGCCGTTTTCAGGACGGCGACACCAGATTTGATTCCTGGACCGATAAAATTTTTCTGGCCGGTCATTCCCATCAATGCCCGACCTATATCCACCGCACGCCGCCGTGCCAGGGAAGCTGCCCGTCCGGCCACGATATCCGCGGCTGGCTGAGCATAGCCCGCGGCATCGACAAGCCGCCCACCCCCGGCATGGCCTGGCAGGAATATGCGTTCCTCAGCATGATCAACGCCAATCCATTTCCGGCGACCATGGGCCGGGTCTGCCCGGCGCCCTGCGAAGACGGCTGCAACCGCAACGCGGTCGATGATTTCGTCGGCATCAACGCGGTCGAGCAATATGTCGGCGATTGGGCCATCGAAAACAAGATTCCGCTGCCCGGGCCGGATAGCGAAACCGGCATGAAGGTGGCGGTGATCGGCGGCGGACCCGCCGGCTTGACGGCGGCCTATATGCTGCGCCGCAAGGGACACGGCGTCACCATTTTNGAAAGCCAGGCAGAGCTCGGCGGCATGATGCGTTACGGCATCCCCGGCTACCGCACGCCGAGGGACATGATCGACGCCGAGATCGGCCGCATCCTCGATACCGGCGTCGAGGCGCGGCTCGAAACCCGCATCGGCAAGGATATCAGCAAGGCCGATCTGGAAAGCGAATTCGATGCCGTCTTCTGGGCCATCGGCGCGCAACAAGGCCGGCCGCTGCCGGTCCCGGGCGCCGATGCCGAGAACTGCATCACCGGCGTTGATTTCCTCGAAGCCTTCAACCAGGGAAGGCTGCAATTTGCCGCCAAGAAGGTGGTCGTGGTCGGCGGCGGCGATACCTCCATCGACGTTGCCTCGGTCGCCCGCCGCATCGGCCATATCGAACATGCCGGCGAAAAAGACCGTCCCGAAAACGTGGTTCTCGGCCACACCGCCCACGATGTCGCCGGTTCGGTTCAGCGCCAGGGCGTCAAGGCGGTGCTCACCTCGTTGTTCCCGATCGATGAAATGACCGCCGCCGAACGCGAACGCGAGGACGCCAAGAGCGAGGGCGTCCAGTTGAAAGGCGGCGTAATGCCCGTCGAAATCGTCAAGGATGACGATGGGCGGGCGGTTGCCATCCGCATGTGCGCATGCGAAATGGACGGCATGAAGCCGCTGCCGATGGAAGGCACCGAGTTCGAAATCGAATGCGATCTGGTGGTCTCGGCGATCGGCCAGATGGGTGATCTAAGCGGCCTCGGGGGGCTCGACAATGGCAACGGATACATCGCCACCGACGAATTTTACCGCGTCGAGGGCAAGGAAAACCAGTTTGCCGGCGGCGATATTATCCGCCCGCATCTGCTGACCACCGCCATCGGCCAGGCGCGCATCGCGGTTCAAGGGATCGACAATCATCTATCCGGCGCCGAGCCCGGTAAACGGCCCAAGGTCGATGTCCATCATTTCAATCTGCTCGGTGAATTAGGCCAGCGGGATTTATCGCCGGCGGAATTCGACCACGTGCCGGCGCGCGGTACATCTGGGGCTGATTACGCGGTCCATAATTACGAGGACCGGGCGGCCACCCACATCATCCCCAATGACGAAATGTTCCTCGGCCATTTTCCCTTCGATGATCGTAACCGGCGCCAGGAACTGCATGTTTCCGAAGCCGACGTCCTCGGCCATTTCGCCGAACGCATCCAAGGGCTGAGCGAGGAACAGGCGGTCGCCGAAGGCCGCCGCTGCATGAGCTGCGGCATGTGCTTCGAATGCGACAACTGTGTCATTTTTTGCCCGCAGGATGCGGTTTTCCGGGTCAAAAAGGATAAATCCGCCGTCGGCCGCTATGTCGATACCGACTATAGCAAATGCATCGGCTGCCATATCTGCGCCGATGTCTGCCCCACCGGCTATATCCAGATGGGCCTCGGCGAATAGGAGCGGGATCGAAGAACATGCGACGCGCCTTCCCAAAAACCCTTGCCGCCGCCGGTCTTATGGCCGTCGCGGTTTTGCTTGCCGGCATCGCCTGGGCGGCCAATGATTCCGCCCGCAAGAGCCGCGTGCCGATGCCGAACATTCCGAAAGCGTTGAAAGAGGCCGAGCCGGGCCACGCCGAGCGCTTGCGTAACGATCACAGGCAGCTCCTGGTCCACAAGCGCGACCAGACCATGCGCCAAGGTATCCGGACCGCTAAGGACAGCCTCAAGGAATGCGTCGCCTGTCACGCCGTGCCGGGACCCGACAAGTTGCCGGTTTCGGCGCAGAGCCCNGAGCATTTCTGCCGCGTCTGCCACGATTATGCAGCTGTCAGCATCGATTGTTTCAGTTGCCACGCGTCGCGCCCGCCGAAAGACGTGGCCAATGCAAATAAAGGTGGCAGCGGAGGGGGCAAACGATGAGTATCGATAAAGGCCGCCGCGCTATTTTGGGTGGCTTTGCCGCCGCCGCCGGCACCGCCATCGCGCCGGGCATCTTCCTGTTGGCGCCCGCCGCGGCGCGCGCCCCGGATGCGCCGGCCTCGGACAAGGTGCGCTGGGGCCTGCTCATCGACACCAACAAATGCGAAACCGGGTGCGATGCCTGCGTCGCCGCCTGTTTCAAGGAAAACGGCATCGGCAATAGCGGCCGCCCGGCGTCCGATCCGCAATGGATACGCAAAGTGAAGGTGGAAAATCCGAAGACCGGCTTCACCCGTGAATTCCCGGTCATGTGCCAGCATTGCGCGGCGCCGCCCTGCGTCGATGTCTGTCCCACCGGCGCCTCGTTCAAGCGCCAGGACGGTATCGTCCTGGTCGATAAGCATACCTGCATCGGCTGCCGCTATTGCATCATGGCCTGCCCCTACAAGGCGCGCTCGTTCGTGCACGAGGATCTGACCGACCAGAAGCCCGATGTGCCGCGCGGCAAGGGAAGCGTCGAGGGCTGCACCCTCTGCGTCCACCGGGTCGACAGGGGCCAGATACCGGCCTGCGCCGAAGCCTGCGCCGCCAAGGACAGCAAGGCCGCCGGCGCCATTACATTCGGCGATCTGAACGATGCCAAAAGCGATATCGCCAAGAAAATCGCCGCCGTCGCGACCAAACAGATCCGGGCCGATCTCGGCCTCGATCCCGGCGTCCGGTATTTGGGGCTATAGCAATGGCTAGTGTCCTGCATCATCTAATTTGTACCCCTACGATCGCTTTTCCCGTTTCCTCGGTAGGAGGAAGGGCGCGGGCGATGCGGGCCCATCGGCTAGCCCTTACGACGCTCCGAGGGGGCGGGAAAAGTGACCCGGAGGGCGGCGTTGCAAGGCTCCCGGACATCGTCGCGCACCCCTTGTGGTGGATTGACACCACGGCGCGGCACGCTCCTTGCCGGAAACCTTGCAACGCCGTCGTAGGAGAACAAATTAGATGATGCAGGACACTGGCCTCGATAAAACCGCCTACAGCGTATTGCGCGCCCCCGCCACCGGCTTCTACGCCGCGTTTCTCATCGCCGGGCTGATCGCCATGATCGGTTTGGCGGCGGCCTGGGTGATGGAAGTCAACGGCCACCATATCACCGGTATGAACAACCAGATCGTCTGGGGCACGCCGCATGTCTTTGCCGTCTTCCTGATCGTCGCCGCCTCCGGCGCCCTCAACGTCGCCTCCATCGGCAGCGTCTTCGGGCGCGCCCCCTATAAGCCGCTCGGCCGGCTGTCGGCGCTGCTTGCCATTGCCATGCTGGTCGCCGGGCTGGCGGTGCTGGTGCTCGATCTCGGCCGGCCCGACCGGCTCATTGTCGCCATGACCAAATATAATTTCAAATCCATCTTCGCCTGGAACATCTTCCTCTATACCGGCTTCATCGCCGTCGTCGGGGTCTATCTGTGGCTGATGATGGAACGGCGCATGAACCGCTTTGCCGCTGCCGCCGGCACCGTCACCTTTGTCTGGCGGCTGGCTCTGACCACCGGCACCGGCCTGATCTTCGGCTTTCTGGTATCGCGCCAGGGCTACGACGCGGCGGTGATGGCGCCGCTGTTCATCGCCATGTCTTTTTCATTCGGCCTTGCGGTTTTCCTGATCATGCTGCTGGCTGCGGCCCGCGCCGAGGGTGGTACCGTCGATGGCGCGCTCACCGAACGCTTGGCGAAGCTTTTGGGCGTATTCGTCACCGCCGTTCTTTATTTCGTCGCCGTGCAGCACCTGACCAACCTTTACGCCACCGAACATCACGGCGTCGAACGGTTTATCCTGATGGATGGCGGCATCTATACCGGCTTGTTCTGGATCGGCCAGATTCTGATCGGCGGTGTTCTGCCCCTAGGTATCCTGTTTCATCCGGTTTTGCGCCGCACCGCCGGCAATGTGCTGATCGCCGCCGCTCTCGTTATCCTTGGCGGTTTTGCGCAAGTTTATGTGATCATCATCGGCGGCCAGGCTTTCCCGCAAACCCTGTTTCCGGGGATGAAGGTGTCGTCCTCCTTCTATGACGGCGCCGTCGGCTCGTACCTGCCGAGCCTTCCGGAGGTCCTTTTGGGGCTCGGCGGAATTGCTTTTGCCGTGCTGATCGTGATGATGGGCCTGCGGGTGCTCGAGATGATGCCCGATCTGGCGCCGGCGCCGGCGCAAGATGGCGCCGACAACGGCTAGTTGCCGATAATATGGCAAAACCATGAGCGAAGAACATCCATTTGCGCCTTATGTCCGCATCCTGGCGCGCGGCAAGACCAAATCCCGGCCCTTTACCGGCGAAGAGGCCGAGGCCGCCATGGCCATGATCCTGGCCGGCCAAGTGCGGCCGGAACAATTGGGCGCGTTTTTGATGCTGCTCCGCTTCAAGGAAGAAACCGCCGAGGAAATCGCCGGCTTCGTGCGCGCCGCGCGCGCCACCTTCGATCTGCCGGGTGCGCTGCCAGGGGTCGATCTCGATTGGTCGTCCTATGCGGGCAAGCGCCGGCAACTGCCCTGGTTCCTGCTTTCGGCGCTGGTTTTGGCGCAAAACGGGGTTCGGGTGATCATGCATGGCACCGAGGGGCATACTCCGGGCCGGGTCTATTTGCGGGATACCCTGGAAACCCTGGGTTTGCCGGTCAGTAATTCTTTTACCGAGGCCGCCGCCGCCGTCGAAGCTGCCGGCTTCGCCTATCTGCCGCTGGAGGTTTTGAGCCCGGTATTGCGCGAGATTATCAATCTGCGCCCGGTGTTGGGATTGCGCTCGCCGGTGCATACGGTGTCGCGGCTGTTGAATCCGTTCTCGGCAACCCACGTATTGCAGGGCATATTCCATCGCGGTTTCCAGGATACCCATCAGGTGGCGGCGCAAATACTCGGCTATTCCGAGGTTGCCGTGTTCCGGGGCGAGGGCGGCGAGATCGAACGCCGCCCCAACAAACCGGCGGAGGTGTTCACCCTTTCGGGCGGTGCCTTGGGCGAGGAAAACTGGCCGACGCTGATCGATGATCCGGTGCAGCCGGAAGACGCGGATATGGACATCAGCCGCCTGGCCCGCATCTGGCGCGGCGAGGAAGACGACGAATATGGCGCCGCCGCCGTCGCCGGCACCTTGGCCATCGCCCTCAAACTCCTGGGCCGCGCCGGCAGCATCGATCAGGCCGACAGCGATGCCCGCGCCATGTGGCAAGGCCGCGATCGCACTAAAATGGGACTGGCCGCGTAATGACTGGAATGGGCACGCGCGGCTTCCTGGTTTCCGCCGCCAACAAGTCTTCGGGGAAAACCACGGTGACCCTGGGTCTCTGCGCCGTCATGCATCAACGGGGCCTCGCCGTGCAGTCCTTCAAAAAGGGGCCCGATTACATCGATCCCATGTGGCTGGGCCGGGCCGCCGGACGCCCCTGCATCAATCTGGATTTCCATACCCAGACACCGGACGAGATAGCGGCTGCGTTCCAAGCCCGCGCCCTTGAGGCCGATGTCGCGGTCATCGAGGGCAATAAGGGCCTGTTCGACGGCGTCGATCCCGACGGCGGCAATTGCACGGCGGCGCTGGCCGGGCAGCTCAAACTGCCGGTGGTGCTGATCATCGACAGTTACGGCATCACCAGGGGCATTGCGCCCCTGCTTCTCGGCTATCAGGCGTTTGCCGGCGATGTCGCCATCGCCGGGGTTGTCCTCAACAAGGTCGGCGGCGCGCGGCACCTCACGAAGTTGCGCCAGGCGGTCGAAAGCTACACCGATCTGCCGGTCCTCGGCGCCGTCGACAGGCGGCCCGAGATTGAAATATCGGAGCGCCATCTGGGCCTGATCCCGACCAACGAGGCGGCCGGCGCCGATGCCTTGGTCGCCGGCATCGCCAGGCTGATCGAAAGCTCGGTGGATGTGGAAAGACTGCTGCAACTCGCCGCGCCGGTAGCGGCAGCGCCGGCGCAAGCATCGCTTCGCAAAAGTTCGGGCGCGCCGGTCCGCATCGGCATCGCCCGCGATGCTGCCTTCGGCTTCTACTATCCGGATGATGCGGCGGCGCTCGAAACTTGCGGCGCCGAGCTGGTGCCCTTCGATTGCCTTAAAGACAAACATTTGCCTTCCGTGGACGGTCTCTTTATCGGCGGCGGTTTTCCGGAAAATCATTTGGATGCACTGTCCGACAACATGACCTTGCGAGGCGAAATTCGCGCCGCCATCGAAGGCGGGCTGCCCGCCTACGCCGAATGCGGCGGCCTTCTTTATCTGGCGCGCAGCCTGGAAATGGGCGAAAAGCGCCGCCATATGGTCGGCGTCATTCCCGCCGACGGCGTCATGAACGAACGCCCGGTGGGCCGCGGCTATATGCGCCTCTCTGAAACCGGCGCCGGTTTCTGGCCCGAGGCATCAACGCCGGCACTTAAGGAATTTCCCGCCCACGAATTCCATTATGCCTCGCTGAAGGGGGATTTGAGCGAATTGCCGTTTGCCTATGACGTGGTTCGCGGATTTGGGCTAGACGGGCGGCGCGACGGCTTGATGATCCACAACCTTCTCGCCTGTTTCGCGCATCAGCGGGACACGGCGGCCAACCGTTGGGCGGAACGCTTCGTCGGTTTCGCGCGCCGGGTCAAATCGGATGCGATTGCCGTGCGTCCGGCGGCGCCCGAAACCGCCCTGACCGGATAGCCCGCCGCTCTAGCCATGGCGAAACAGCCCAGCTCTCCCGATCAGCCGCCCCTGCAGGTTGCCATTGCCGACAAAAGCCCGTTGATTCAGGCGGCGCTCAATCACCTGATATCCGAGGATCCAAGGTTCCAATTGCAGGCCGTTTGCGGCGATGGCGAGGAACTGTTGGAAATCATCGAGGCGACCGATCTTGATGTGGTGGTGACCGGCTGGGTGATGCCGCCCGGCGATGGCCGCTATGTACTCGATCACCTCAAGGCGACCGAATCGGCGCCCAGGGTGGTCGTCTATACCGGCGCCGAAGGCGAAATGGTGCCGTCCCTGGTGATGGCCCATGGCGGCGCCGCGTTCGTCTCCAAAAGCGAACAGCCGCACTACCTTCTCGATACCATCGCCGATGTCGGCCAGGGCAAAATGGTGTTTCCGTTTTTGGATGTGAAACGTATCCATGATAATCCATTGACTGGCCTGACCAACCGCGAACTGGAGGTTCTTTCGTCGCTCGCGGCGGGCCGTACCAACAAGGAAATCGCCCGTGAACTGGGCGTTTCCGCCAACACCGTCAAATACCATGTGCGCAATCTGTATCAGAAGCTGCGGGTGAAAAACCGCGGCCAGGCGATCGGCCTCTACTTGAAGTCCTGAACGATGATCATTCGGGTAGGAAAGTACCTACCCAAATGAATTTTTCCTACCCACCAAAGGGATATTCTTGTTCCTTTCGGCAGCCGTTAAATTGCCCGCTGATTTTACGTTTTTATGTTGTGAAAAAGGCCAGCCGCGCGCAGTCGCGTCCCGCGGCGGGCCTTCGTTTTTTCAGAATGCTGTTGCGAATGGAGGCGGTCATGGAAAATATCATTGAAAAATACAGTCCGCTGGAAGCCTACCTGGACGCTTGGACGATGGGCGATCCGGCGCGCCGCGCCATCGCCGAAACGGTCGCCGCGTTGGCCAAATCCTGCATCACCATAGCGGCGCTGGTGGCCAAGGGGCCGCTGGCCGGCGAACCCGGCAAGGTGGTCGGCAACAACGCCGACGGCGATGCCCAGCAGGAGTTGGATATGCTCGCCAATCAAATCATCGTCGACGGGCTGTGCGCCGCGCCGGTGGACCGCATCATCTCGGAAGAGATGGAAAAGCCGATGGAGTTCACGCCGGAAGCGTCGCTGACCGTTGCCGTCGATCCGCTCGACGGTTCGTCCAACATCGACACCAATCTTTCGCTGGGCACCATATTCTCGATAACCTCGGTTGCCGCCCGGCGGCTGCCGAGGGGCGCCGATCAGGTTGCCGCCGGATACGTCATCTATGGGCCGCAGACCATGCTGGTCCTCTCGGTGGGCGACGGAACCCACATTTTCACCCTCGATCCCGACAGCGGCGTCTTTAAATTGACCACGGCGGCGGTTTCGATCCCGACGAACACCCGCGAATTTGCCATTAACGTTTCCAATTTCAGCCACTGGGACGGGCAAATCAAAACCTATATCGGCGACTGTTTGGATGGCGAACATGGGCGCCGCAAGGATAATTTCAATATGCGCTGGAACGCGTCCCTGGTTGCCGATTGCCATCGCATTCTGTCGCGCGGCGGAATTTTCCTTTACCCCGCCGACGGGCGCAAGGGTTATGCCGAAGGACGCCTCAGGCTGCTTTACGAAGCCAACCCGATCGCCTTTCTGATCGAACAGGCGGGCGGGCGCGCCTCATCCGGGCGCCTGCCGATCCTGGAACTTGATCCGACCCACGTGCATCAGCGGGTGCCGCTTATTTTCGGCTCGGTCAACGAGGTCGAACGGGTTGAAAGCCTCTATGCCGACCTAATCCCGGCCGGCGATCCGTCGCCCCTGTTCGAATATCGCGGCTTGTTCCGGTACTGATACCGGCGGAAAGGAACAGAAACATGTCCATTAAACATCCGATAATTTCGGTGACCGGATCGTCCGGCGCCGGCACCACATCGGTCAAGGATACGTTCCAGTTGATTTTCTGGCGCGAAAAGGTCAACGCCGCCTTTGTCGAGGGCGACGCCTTTCACCGCTATGACCGCGAAGACATGAAACAAAGGGCTATCGATGAAGCCGCCGGCGGCAATGACCATTTCAGCCATTTCGGCCCTGATTCCAACTTGCTCGAGGAACTGGAAGCCGTGTTTCGCGAATATGGCGAGACCGGCGGCGGGCGTACGCGTCACTATGTCCACGATCTCGAAGAAGCGGAACTTTACGGTTCGCCCGCCGGCACCTTCACCGAATGGGAAGCCTTTCCCGAAGGCACCGATTTGATGTTCTACGAGGGCCTGCATGGGGCCGCCGTTACCGACAAAGTGGACATCCCCCGTCATGCCGACCTTAGGATCGGTGTCGTCCCGGTGATAAACCTGGAATGGATTCAAAAGCTGCACCGCGACAAGGAAACGCGCGGCTATTCGACCGAGGCGGTGACCGACACCATCCTCCGGCGGATGCCCGACTACATCAACTATATCTGTCCGCAGTTTTCGGAAACCGATATCAATTTCCAGCGCATCCCCACCGTCGATACCTCGAACCCGTTTATCGCGCGCTGGATACCGACCGCCGATGAATCGATGGTGGTGATCCGTTTCCGCGATCCGCGCGGCATCGATTTCCCCTATCTGGTGTCGATGATCCATGACAGCTTCATGTCGCGCGCCAATATCATCGTCGTCCCTGGGGCTAAGCTGGATCTGGCCATGCAGCTGATCCTGACGCCGATGGTAATGAAACTCATATCCTTGAAGCCTTGAATTCTCGTTCGAAAGGGACCGGACAATGGACCAGTCAAACCGCTACGCCGATCTGAGCCTGAAAGAAGCCGATCTTATCGCCGGGGGCAAACATGTCCTCTGTGCCTACATCATGAAGCCGAAGGCCGGCTACGGATATCTGGAAACCGCCGCCCATTTCGCCGCCGAATCCTCGACCGGCACCAATGTCGAGGTTTCGACCACCGACGATTTCACCCGTGGCGTCGACGCCCTGGTCTATGAAGTCGACGCAGCCGGCGAGATCATGAAAATCGCCTATCCGACCGACCTTTTTGACCGCAACATCACCGACGGCCGCGCCATGATCGCCTCGTTCCTGACGCTCTGCATCGGCAACAACCAGGGCATGGGCGATGTCGAATACGCCAAGATGCACGATTTCTACATGCCGCCCGAATATTTAAGCCTCTATGACGGGCCGGCAACCACCATCGCCGATCTGTGGCGCGTGTTGGGGCGCCCCGAGGTGGATGGCGGTTTCATCGTCGGCACCATCATCAAACCCAAGCTTGGCCTGCGCCCGCAACCCTTCGCCGACGCGGCGTACGATTTCTGGCTGGGCGGCGATTTCATCAAGAACGACGAGCCCCAGGGCAACCAACCCTTCGCGCCGTTGAAGGAAACCATCACCTTGGTGGCCGACGCATTGCGCCGCGCCCAGGACGACACCGGCGAGGCGAAATTGTTTTCCGCCAACATCACCGCCGACGATTATCATGAAATGATCGCGCGCGGCGAGTTCATCCTGGAAAGCTTTGCCGAGAACGCCGGCCATGTGGCGTTCCTGGTGGACGGTTATGTGGCCGGCCCGCAGGCCATCACCACGGCCAGGCGCACATTTCCAAACCAATATCTGCATTATCACCGGGCCGGCCACGGCGCCGTCACCTCGCCGCAATCGAAGCGCGGCTACACCGCCTTCGTGCTTTCCAAGATGGCCCGCCTGCAAGGGGCGTCGGGCATCCATACCGGCACCATGAGCTTCGGCAAGATGGAAGGCGAATTGGGAGACAAGAACATGGCCTATATGATCGAGCGCGACAGCGCCGACGGCCCGTTCTTCCATCAGGAATGGCTGGGCATGAAGCCGACCACGCCGATCATATCGGGCGGCATGAACGCCCTCCGCATTCCCGGCTTTTTCGACAATCTGGGTCATTCCAACCTGATCCTGACCGCCGGCGGCGGCTCTTATGGCCATCTTGACGGACCGGCGGCGGGCGCCGTCTCCCTGCGCCAGGCGGAACGATGCTGGAAGGCCGGCGCCGACCCGGTTGCCTTCGCCCAGGATCACCAGGAATTTGCCCGCGCCTTCGAAAGTTTTAGCACCGATGCCGACCAGCTTTATCCAAGCTGGCGCGAGGCGCTGAAACCGGCGGCGTAGTTCCCAAATCCTTCCAATTTAATAAGGCCCAAAATCGGCTTTATGAAAGCCGCTTTATCTGAGATGTTGATATGCTTGGGTAAACCCGGGAATTTGGGGCGGATCAATCATGACCGATGTCGGTGGCGCCTTCGCGGCGGCGGCAACGTTAATTCTAAACCTGGAAAGCGGGCTCGCGGAAATCGTCCTCTTGTCGCTGAGGATCAGCCTGGTCGCGGTCGCCGTCGCCTGCATCATCGGGCTGCCGATGGGCGCGGCGCTGGCGGTTTTCCGTTTTCCCGGACGCAAGGTTATCGTCGTCGTCCTGAACGCGTTGATGGGCCTGCCGCCGGTGGTGGTCGGCCTGATCGTCTATCTGGCGCTGTCGCGCTCGGGCCCGTTCGGAACCCTGGGGCTGCTGTTTACGCCGGCCGCCATGATCATCGCCCAGGTGTTCTTGATCACGCCGATTATCGCCGCCCTCACCCGGCAATCGACCGAAGACCTCTGGAACGAATATTCGGAACATCTCAGATCCATCGGCTCAAGCCCGATGCAGACCGTCAGCACGCTTCTCTGGGATGACCGGTTCAGTTTGATCACCACCGTGCTGGCCGGGTTCGGGCGGGCCAGCGCCGAGGTTGGCGCGGTGATGATCGTCGGCGGCAATATCGATCATTTGACCCGGGTGATGACCACCTCGATCGCGCTCGAAACTTCGAAGGGCGATCTGGCGCTGGCGCTGGGCCTTGGCATCATCCTTCTGGTCCTGGCGCTGAGCGTCAACGCGGCGGCGTTCCTGGTCAACGAGGCGGCGATGAAACGTCATGGATAATCGAATCGGCCCAGCGGCGGCGGAAGAAAAATTGGCGGTCGGTTGCAACCTGCTGCCCCTGGTGCTCGACAAACTTTCCTATGAAATCGGCGGCACCCGGCTGATCAAGGAAATTTCGGCAAGTTTCGATGCCGGCTCGCTGACCGTGCTGATGGGCCCCAACGGCGCCGGCAAAAGCTTGCTTTTGCGCCTCTGTCACGGTTTGATCGCGCCCTCGAGCGGCGCTATCAGATGGGACGGCACGAAGCCACGGAACCCGGAGCATTATCAGGCGATGGTCTTCCAGCGGCCCACCATGTTGCGCCGTTCGGTCACCGCCAACCTGCACCATGTATTGAAGCAGCGCCGGATTGCGCGCGCCCAACGCCTCGAAATCATCGACGACATGCTTAGGCGGACCGGCCTGGCGCGCCTGGCAAAAGCGCCGGCGCGCTCGCTTTCGGTCGGCGAACAGCAGCGCCTGGCGGTGGCCCGCGCCTGGTCGGTGAAGCCCGAGGTTCTGTTCATGGACGAGCCGACCGCGGCTCTCGATCCCGCCGCCACGCACGCGCTCGAAGATATCATCGCGGCGATACGGGATTCGGGGACCAAAATCATCATGTCCACCCACGATCTCGGCCAGGCGCGGCGCCTTGCCGATGATGTGGCGTTCCTCTATCGCGGACGGCTTCTGGAGCGGGCGGATGCCAAGTCATTCTTCGATAAGCCGGAGAACGATCTGGCCGAAGCGTTTCTGAATGGCGAGCTGTTGTGGTGGAACCGCAAGGAAATGAAGCCGCCGGAAAATTTCAAGGTGCGTTGGCAGAAATGAGCCGGGCGGCGTTTTTGCTGTTCGGATTGGCGGCGGTAACGTCGATCCTGATGCAATCCGCCGGGCCGGCGCGCGCCGCCGAGAATTCTTTCATCATGGCCTCGACCACATCGACGGTGAATTCCGGATTGTTCAAATCCATCCTGCCGCTTTTTACCGCGCGAACCGGGATCGCCGCCCGGGTATTGGGGGTCGGCACCGGGCAGGCGATCCGCATTGCCGAGCGGGGCGATGCCGATGTCCTGTTCGTCCACCACAGGGAATCCGAGCTGGCCTTTGTTCAAGGCGGCTTCGGCGTTAAGCGCCATGACGTGATGTTCAATGATTTCGTCGTCGTCGGCCCGGCGGCTGACGCGGCGCGGGTCGGGAGCGCCGGAAGCGCGAGCCGGGCCTACCGGAAAATCGCCGCCGCCCGGTCGATATTCGTATCCCGCGGCGATGACAGCGGCACCCACAGGAAAAGCCTGGAAATCTGGCGCCGCGCCGGTGTCGAGGTCAAGAATTTCAGCGGCCGATGGTACCGCGAAGCCGGCGCCGGCATGGGCGCCACCCTCAATATCGCCACCTCGATGGAAGCCTACACCTTGACCGACCGGGCCACTTGGGAAGCTTTCCGCAACAAGGGATCGCACCGGATACTGTACGAGGGCGGGCCCGGCCTTAAGAATCAGTATGGTGTAATCCTGGTCAATCCGGCGCGCCACCGTCATATTCGCGTGGCCGCGGCGCGCGCCTTCATCGACTGGGTGTTGTCGGATGCGGGGCAGGCAGCTATCGATGGCTTTCGCATCAACGGCAAGCAGATATTTTTCGCCAACGGGCGGCGCGCAGGGGGCGGGGAGGCAGGAAAGCAATGAACGAAATTGCGGAATTCGATTACGTGATCGTCGGCGCCGGTTCGGCGGGGTGCGTTGTCGCCAACCGGCTGAGCGAGGACGAAGACGTCTCGGTCTGCCTGTTGGAGGCGGGGCCGCCCGACCGCAGCTGGCAAATCCATGTGCCGCTGGCGGTGATCTGGGCGATGATGAACGACAAGATTATTTGGAGATTCAATTCGGCGCCGCAGAAAAATGCCGGCGGCAGGTCCATATATATGCCGCGCGGCAGAACCCTCGGCGGCTCCTCCGCGATCAACGGCATGGTCTATGTGCGCGGCAATCCCGGCGACTATGACGAATGGGCGGAAGCCGGTAATTCAGGCTGGTCGTGGACCGACGTTAAGCCGTATTTCCTGAAATCCGAAAACAACGAACAATTCGCCGGCGATGGCCATCACGCCGCCGGCGGGCCGCTCAACGTGACCTTCATTTCCGATCCCAATCCGGTGGTCGATAGCTTTGTCGCCGCCGCGATGAGCCTTCAGTACCGCCACAATCCCGATTTCAACGGCGACACCGAGGAAGGCTTTGGCATCCACCAGGTAACCCAGAAGGGCGGGCGCCGCTGGACCACGGCGCGCGCTTTCCTGGAACCGGCGCGGTCGCGCAAGAATTTGACCATCATGACCGACGCGCCGGTAACGCGGGTGCTCCTCGAGGGCGGGCGGGCCACCGGCGTTGCCCTCGACGGCGGCCGGACGGTTGGCGCCCGGCGCGAGGTGATCCTGTCGGCCGGTGCCATCACATCGCCGAAAATCCTGATGCAATCGGGTATCGGCGACGGCGCCGATCTGCAAGGCTTGGGTATAACCACCCGGCATCAATTACCCGGTGTCGGGCGCAACCTGCAGGATCATGCCAGTATTCATGCCCTTGTCAGGGTCAAAAGCCGCGTCCCGGTCGGGTTTTCGATATCGGCCATGCCCAGGCTGGCTTTATCGGTTTTCGATTACGCCTTTCGCCGGCGCGGTTTGTGGTCGTCCAACATGGTCGAGGCCGGCGGCTTTATCCGCACCAGGCCGGACCTGACCCGGCCCGATATTCAATATGTGCTGACCCCGGGCTACCGCGCCCGCCCGCCCAGACTGATTGCCTATGGCCACGGCTATTCCATCACCAGCGTGCTGCTGCGTCCCAAGAGCCGGGGGCGCGTGACCCTGGCAAATGGCGGCGAATCCTTTGCGCCGGTCATCGATTCCCGCTTTTTCGAGCAAGCCGAAGATTTGGAAACCCTGCTGCGCGGCTTCAAGGAATCCTTCCGCCTTTTGCAAGCAGATGCGTTTCAAGGTTACCAGCCGATCGATTATCTGCCGCGCACCGGCGCCAGCGACGACGAATTGCGCCAATATATCCTGGACAACTCGGCAACTATTTTCCACCCGGTCGGCACCTGCAAGATGGGCTCGGGCGAAGCGGCGGTGGTCGATGCGCGGCTGCGGGTGCACGGGCTCGAGGGCCTGCGCGTCGCCGATGCCTCGATCATGCCGACCATCGTCGGCGGCAATACCAACGCGCCGGCCATCATGATCGGCGAAAAAGCGTCCGATATGATCAAGCAGGATGCCCGCTAAGGCTTGATCAGTTCAGCTTGTCCGGCAAGTCCTGGATGGCCTCGTCGATCAGGCTGGCCGCCTTTTCGCCCTGGGCCTGTTCAGCCAGCAGCGTCCGTGTCGCGTCCACCGCCAGATCGGCGGCGACGGCGCGGACCTGGTTGGTGGCATCGGATTCGGCCTGGGCGATGCGGTCTATCGCCTGTTTTTCGCGTCGCTTGAGGGAGGCTTCGAGTTCTTCGGTCATGCGCTGGCGCAAAGCCTGCCCTTCGTCACGCGCGCGCGCGATTATGTCCTCGCTCTCTTTCTCCGCCTCGGTCAGCTTGCGCTTATAGCTGGCCAAGAGGTTCTGCGCTTCCTCGCGAAGCTGGGTCGCTTCCTCGATCCGGTTCTGGATTTCGGCAATTTTTTCATCGAGGGCGGAGGTGGCGATGCGCCAGGCGGGCTTGGCCAGCAATGCGGCCAGGATGACGAAGGATATGGCGACCCAGAATGTGGGCGAATGCCAGAAGGGTTCCGCACTGGCGGCGCCGGCCGATGCGGCATAAGCGTTTGATATCATCAGTTCCTTGCCTCCAACGCCCTGTCGATGGCGGCGGCGACCGCCGCGTCCGTCGGTTTCTCGCCGATCAGGCGTTCGGTCGCGACGGCGGCGGCTTCGATGGCGGCTTCGCGAATACCGGCCACCGCGTCCTGTTTCGCCTGGGTGATATTTTCCTCGGCGGCCTTGATCGTCTCCGCCATTTCCTTGCCCAGCTCTTCGGTGCGGCGGGTGGCTTCCTCGGATGCGGCCCGGGCGGCGTCCTGGATGGCGCCGCGCGCCTGTTCGCGCGCCTGGATCAGAGCCGCCTCGTAAGCCTCCAATTCGGTATCGGCCTCGGCGCGCAGGTTTTCGGCGGCGTCAAGATTGTCGTCGATCTTTTCCTGGCGCTCTTCGAGAACCTGGGCGATGCGCGGCAATGCGACGCGCGACATCAGCACGTAAAGGAGAACAAAGGCGATCACCAGCCAGACGATCTGGGTGGGAAAGGTTAGGATATCGAACTGTGGCATCGGTGTCCCATTGGCGGTCGTGGGGCGGCCGTGGGGCCGTTGATCGGTATCGGAACCCTTTACGGGCCCCGATCATCCAATCAGGTGAACAGCAGGATAAGCGCGATAACCAGCGCGAAAATGGCGAGCGCCTCGACCAGCGCGAAGCCGATGAAGGTCATCGTGCGGATCGAACCCTCGGACGCCGGATTACGGCCAACGGCGGCAATGAAGCTAGCGAAAATCAAGCCGATGCCGACCCCCGGGCCGATAACGCCGAGCACGGCCAATCCCGCGCCGAGCAGCTTTGCAGCTTCTGTTTCCATGATGGGATATCCTTTCTTAATCTGGAATTCAGGTAATCTGGTGATTGTCGATCAGTGAAGGTGGACCGCATCGTTGATGTAGATGCAGGTCAGAATGGCGAAAATATAGGCTTGCAGGAATGCAATCAGAAGTTCGAGCGCCGATACCGCGACCAATCCGGCAATCGGCACGATACCGAATATGCCGAGCGGCACGACGAAACCGGCAACCACCTTCAACAGGGTGTGCCCGGCCATCATGTTGGCGAACAGGCGCACGCTCAGGCTTATCGGGCGCGACAGGTACGAGATGATCTCGATCGGGATCAACAGCGGCGCCATGAAAATCGGTACGCCTTCGGGCAGGAAGTAGCCGAAGAACTTGACGCCGTGCTTGGCGATGGCGATCACCGTGACGGCGACGAATATGAAGCCGGCCATGGCGAAGGTGACGATGATGTGGCTGGTATAGGTGAAGGCATAGGGCAAGAGGCCGAGCATGTTGCCGAACAAGACGAACATGAACAGCGTGAAAACGAAGGGGAAGTAGGGCCGCCCTTCCTTGCCGACGGTGTCGCTGACCATTTTTGCGATAAAGCCGTAACTGAGCTCGGCGATCAATTGCCAGCGGCCCGGCACCAGGGCACGGCTGCGCACGCCGAGGATCATCATCGCCGACGCCGCCAGTATGGCCAGGATCATGAAGGCGGCGGAATTGGTGAACGAAACATCAAAATCGCCGATGCGAATCGGTAGCCATGGCGTAATTTCGAACTGTTCTAACGGATTATGCGCTTCAGCCACTCAACCGGTCCCCTGGTTCGTCGTCGGTGGTGCCGTTTTTCGTCTGGCTGCCCGGCGAAGGGCGTTTATAGCCCGCGCTGTACCCCAAATTATTGACCAANCGAAATACGTTCAAAATACCTGCCGCGCCTCCTAACAGCGCGAATAGAATCAACAGCCACGGCTTGGTTTCCAGCCACCGGTCCAAAACAAGGCCGATGCCGATACCAACCCCCAATGCCGCAATCATTTCCGTGCCGACGCGGGTGGCGACTGCCAACCCGCTTCGATGCGATTCCGACGCTGCCCCGGGCTTTCCATTAGGCTCCGAAAACGGCTGTTCCCCGCGCAGGCGGTGAATGCGTGTTTCAAAGTCTTGCTTGGACCGTGGATCTTTTCCCTCGCTCATCGCGAAGACCTCCACCGTCTGATAAGAGGGGCTGTCGGCAGAAAACTCCTTCCGGACGAAGTCGCGCCATTGAATTCGCGGGAACATATCTTCCGCACCAGGCACTGTCAAGGTTCAAAGGCCTTGACCTAAATGGCTGATATTAAACAAAAATAATTCGATTTTTAGGCGGTCGCGCGCATTTCTATCGCCTGGCCCAGATCGACCGAAACCAGCTGTGAAACGCCCTGTTCGCCCATCGTCACGCCGAACAACCGGTCGACCCGCGCCATCGTCATGCGATGGTGGGTGATGACCAGGAAACGGGTCGAAAGGGAATGGGCGATTTCCTCGACCAGGGAACAGAAACGGTCGACATTGGCATCGTCCAAGGGCGCGTCGACCTCATCCAGCACGCAGATCGGCGCCGGATTGGTCAAAAAGACGGCGAACAGCAACGACAGGGCGGTCAGGGCCTGCTCGCCGCCCGATAGCAGCGATAGCACCTGCAGGCGCTTGCCCGGCGGACTGGCCATGATCTCGAGCCCGGCTTCCAGGGGATCGTCCGATTCGGTCAAGCTCAGATGGGCGCGGCCGCCGCCGAACAGGCGCACGAAAAGTTCCTGAAAATGGGTGTCGACTTCCTTGAACGAGGCTAAGAGGCGCTGCCGTCCCTCGCGGTTCAATTCGTTGATGCCGCGGCGCAGCTTGTCGATGGCCTGCAACAGATCGGCGCGTTCCGAGACCAGTGTTTCCACCTGTTCGCTCAGTTCCCCGGCCTCGGTCTCGGCGCGAAGGTTCACCGGGCCCATGTTTTCGCGCTCCCGGATCAGCCGCTCGACGCGCCTTTCGGCGGCTTCCAATTCGGGCGGCTCGGCATCCTCTTTGAGCCCGGAAATCTCGCGCAATTCACCGGGCTTGGAGCGGAGCCGGTCGGCAATGCGCTCGCCAAGCGCGCCGGCGGCCTGTTTCGCCTGCTCGACGGCGGCTTCGGCGCGCACCCGCGTCTCGCGCGCGCCGGACAAAACGGCTTCGGCTTCGCGCAGGCGCTTGTCGGCTTCGCCGAGCCGGGTTTCCCCCGCCGCCAGCTTGTCGGCGAAAGCGTTGCGCTCGGCTTCGGCTTTTTCGGTGCGGTCCAGCAGTTCCGCCCGCCGCCGTTCGATGTCCGATGGCAGATCGGAAAGGCGCGCCAATTCCTGTTCCAGCGCCTCGCGGCGTTCCGCCAATTGGCCTTGGCGCTCGATGGCGCCGGATTTGCGTTGCTCCCAGGATGCGGCCTCCCGGGTGATGGTTTCAAGCCGCCGGCGGCGGTCGTCGGCGCGCCGGTTCAGCGTCTCGAAGGCGCTTTGCGCCTCGACAAGCTGGGTGCGCCGCGCCGCGACATCTTCGCGCAGTTCTTTGGCTTCGGTGCGCACCGGTTCGATATCGGAAAGAGCGCCTTCCTCTTTTGCCGCCTCGGCGAGCGCCGCTTCGGCTTCTTCGATGTCCGAGGCGAGGCGCGCCGCCGTTTCCTCGCGCGCCGACAGTTTGGATTGCGATTCCGTGGCCCTTTGCCGGACCTGAGCCAGTGCGCCGCGCGCTTCCGATAGCGCGTCCCCGGCGTTGCGCGCCTTGCTCCGGGCGTCGGCTTCATGGCGCGCGGCCTGCTCGGCGGCGGCACGGGCCGCATCGGCGCTTTCCTTGGCGTCAATGGCAACGCCGCCGGCATCGGCCAGCTTTTCGCGCACGCCTTCAAGCCGGTTGCGCTGCTCGAGGCGCACCGCCGCGCCGGTGGGCGCCTCGGCGGCCGCAAAATAGCCATCCCAGCGCCAGAACGCGCCATCGCGGGTCACCAGCCGTTGGCCCTGGCGCAGCTCGGCAAGCAGGCGCCAACCGGTGTCAAGGTCATCGACGATACCAATTTGCGCCAGCCGCCGGTTCAAGGCACCCGGCCCTTGGACATGAAGCGACAGCGGCTCGGCGCCGCCCGGCAGCGCCGGCGCATCACCGGCCGGCGCATCAACTTGATGCCAGTGCATCGGCGCCGCCTCGTCGGTGGCCGCCGATAAATCGTCGCCAAGCGCCGCCCCCAATGCCGATTCCAGGCCGGCATCGACGGTAATGGCATCGACCACCGGCGGCCAAAGATCGGGATCGCCCGTTTCAAGCAGTTCGGCGAGGGCCTTTTCCTCGGCTTCCAGGCGCGCCGCCTCGTTGATCCGGCCCTGCGCGGTTTCGACGGCTTCATCGGCTGATCCTTGGGATTCGCGGCGGGCGGTTTCGGCGGTCTCGGCGGCGGCGCGGGTGGCCCCTGCCGCTTCCTCGGCGGCGGCGGCATTTTCTTCCGCCTCGGTAATTTCGGCCGGATCGACGGCGGCGGTGCGCAATTCGGAAACCTGCGCGCCCAACTCGTCCTGGCTTTGCCGCAAGCGTTCCATGCGCCCGGTCAATTCGAAGCGCCGCCGCGAAAGATCGGTCCGGCGGGCTTCCAGGCCGGCCAGTTTTTCGGTCAATTTGGATAGGCTGCTTTCAGCGCTTTGCGTCTCGCCGCGCCGGGATTCAAGATGGGCTTCGGCTTCGGCGATCAGTTCTTCTTCATCCTTGCCGACGCCGCCGATTTCAGCCTCTTCCGAGCCGAGGCGGGATATCGCCTGCTCGGCGTCGCCGGCGAGGGCCGCCTCGCGGCTGGTATCCTCGGTGATCTGTTCGAGCCTCGCTTCGCCATCCCGGCGCGCGGCCTCAAGGCGTTCGCCTTCCTCTTCCAAATTTTCGCGGGCGATGGTCAGGCGTTGCAGCGCCGCCGCCGCCGCCGCTTCGTCGTTGCGCAGCTCGGGCAGCCCCGATGCCGCCTCGGCCTGTTCGGTGGCGGCACGGGTCGCGGCCCCGGTGGCTTCGCCAACCTCGCGCTCGACCTCGGCCAGGCCCTGCTCGGCGGCCTGCAATTCCTCGGCGGCGTTGTTCCACAGAATAAGAAACAGGGTGGCTTCCGCCTTGCGCACATGGTCGTTGAGGTTGCGGTAGCGGGTTGCCTGGCGGACCTGTTTCTTGAGGCTCTGCATCTGGGCTTCCAGGGTCACCAGGATATCGTCCAGGCGTTCCAGGTTGGTATCGGCGCCGCGCAGGCGCAACTCGGCTTCGTGGCGCCTGGAATGAAGTCCGGTTATGCCCGCCGCTTCCTCCAGGAGCTTGCGCCGTTGCGTCGGTTTGGCGGCTATCACCTCGCCGATATGGCCCTGGCCAACCAGCGCCGTCGAGCGGGCGCCCGAAACCTGATCGGCGAACAGCAATTGCACGTCGCGGGCGCGCACTTCCTTGGAATTGACCCGGTAGGTGGAGCCTTTTTCGCGCTCGATCCGGCGGCTGATTTCCAGTGTATCGGTTTCGTTGAACTCGCCCGGCGCGTCGCGCTCCGAATTGTCCATGGTTAAGAGAACCTCGGCAATATTGCGCGCCGGCCGGTTCGCGGTTCCCGAGAAGATCACATCATCCATTTCGCCGCCGCGCATCTGCTTGGCCGAGGTTTCGCCCATCACCCATTTCAGGCTTTCGACGATGTTCGACTTGCCGCAGCCATTGGGCCCGACGACGCCGGTCAGGCCGGGCTGGATATCCAGCTCGGTCGCATTGACGAAGGATTTGAATCCGGTGAGCTTTATTTTGCTGAATTGCACCTTGTCGCCGCCCCCGCGTTCCCGGCCGCCCTATTTGCCAGCCTTGGCGATCGCATTGTCGAGCACCTTGCGCAGCCTTGCCGCCGTCAGCTCGCCCTCGATGATACGATCATTGAGAAACATCGTCGGTGTGCCTTCGACTTTCCACTTATTGGTGCCGGTGGTGCGGCTTTTGATAATGCTGTCGTAAAGCTCCCGGTTGGTAAGGCAGGCATCGAAGGTTTTTTGCGAAATCCCCGCAAGGCGGCCGAGCTGCGCCAACGCCGCCGCCGGGTTGGCCGCCCGCGCCCAGTTCGATTGCGAGCGGTAGAGAATCTCGATCATCGGGAAATAGCGCTCCTTGGCGGCGCAACGGGCCAGCATCGATCCCGCCTCGGCCAGCTGGTCGAGTGGGAAGTCCCGGTAGATCAGGCGCACCTTGCCGGTATCGATATATTCCTTCTTGATTTGAACCAGGGCGCCGGTGTGCAGCGCGGCGCAATGCGAGCAAGTCAGCGATGCGTACTCGATCAAGGTTACCGGCGCATCGGCGCGGCCCATCACCTTTTCGCCGAGCATGATATCCTTGGGCGGCAGGTTCTGCGCCCGGGCCGTGAACGCGATGAGCGCCAGCACCACGGCGATACCGATAGTTTTACCTGATTTCACTATATGTTTGGGCATTACGCCTCCCACCCACAATATGTTGACGAATATAATCCCCGATTCCGCGCTCGACAAGCGGCTAGAGTGCATTGGGCACGAATAGGATTAATTTAATTAGGCACAGAGATTGTCGCGGTTCTACGCCTTCTTGGCGGCATTGCGCGCCTGCACGCCCTCGCCCAAGGCCTGCAATGCGTCTCTAAGTTCGGGATCGGTGATGCCGCTCAGGCGCGCAGCCAGCGCCGCCCGGCCGGCGCTGTCGATGACCGGTTCGGGCTTGTTTCGCGATTTCTTAAGGCGTGGAATCGGCCCGTGGAGGATGCGCACCCGCCCGACCGCGCCATAGCCGAAATGGCTGTTGATGCGCTCGATAATCTGCGGCTCCAGGTGCTGGATCTCAAGCGCCAGGGCCGAACTTTCGACGCGCAGGTGCAGCGTGCCGCCGCGCCGGCTCTGCCCGGGATAGGATATCCGTTCGGGGAAACTGGCACTGGCCAGCGCACTGCCCATAATCTCGGCCCAATGATCGACGATACCGGCGGCGGCGAAGCCGCGGCGGGCGAAGATCGGCCGCGTCAGCCTGTCGATGCTGGTGCTGATGGCGCGGACCTGATGGCGTTTCACGGTCATCGCAACAGGGTAGGGCGCGCCGGACCCGAGGGCAAATCAATTTGGCGTGGCGGTGCCCTTGAATATTTGTTACCCCCAACGGCATGGACCAGAAATCGATCTTGACGGCCTCGGCCCGCCTGCTCGCCTGGTACGACGCCAACCGGCGTGCCTTGCCCTGGCGGGCGGCGCCCGGCACGGCGCCGGACCCCTATCATGTCTGGCTGAGCGAGATCATGTTGCAGCAAACCACGGTCGCCGCCGTGACGCCCTATTTCGATTATTTCATAGAACGCTGGCCGCACATCGGCGCCCTGGCGGATGCCTCCCTCGACGAGGTGCTGCACGCCTGGCAGGGGCTCGGATATTATGCGCGGGCGCGCAACCTGCATAAGTGCGCCGGTATTGTCGGGCGCCAACTGGGCGGGCGTTTTCCCGCCGATGAGGCCGCCCTCCGCCGGCTGCCGGGCATCGGCCCCTATACGGCGGCGGCGCTGGCGGCGATCGCCTTCGGCCTGCCGGCGGCGCCGGTGGACGGCAATATCGAACGGGTTATCGCCCGCCTGTTCGCCCTCGCGGCGCCGCTGCCCAAGGCCAAGCCGCGGATCAAACGCCTCGCCGAAAACCTGACACCGGAAAGCCGCGCCGGCGACCATGCCCAGGCGATGATGGATCTCGGCGCCGGCATCTGTACGCCGAAGCGGCCCGAATGCGGTTGCTGCCCGCTGGCCATGGATTGCGCCGCCAGGGCCGCCGGCAAGGCCGAGGCCTATCCCCGGAAAGGCCCGAAAAAACCCAAACCGACGCGCCGCGGCTGGGTCTTCTGGGCGCGCGACGATACGGGCCGTGTGCTGATCCGGCGGCGGCCGGAAGCCGGGCTGCTCGGCGGTATGATGGAGTTCCCGTCCACCGATTGGATCGAGGCGCCGCCAAGCGAGGTCACCCAGGACGCCGCTACGGCATCGGCGCCGCTGCCGGCCGAGTGGCGCCGGCTGCCGGGCCTGGTGCGCCACAGCTTCACCCACTTTCATCTGGAATTGGGCGTCCTATCGGGTGAATGCGCATCGCCGGTGGGTGAAGGCACCTGGTGCGCCGTCGAGAAATTGGGTGAACACGCACTGCCGAATCTAATGAAAAAGGTGGCCCGCCACGCCATTCAACATGCTGAACCGCTCTAAACGTTGACGTTGATGGTGGCGCCGAGCACCGCCTCGGCGGACGCCTTGGTGTCGGGCGCGGTGGGGTTGTCCTGCGCCAGCACCAGGGTGTGAACCAGGGTGTTGCCGCGCGCCGCGAGCAAGGCGAAATTGAATTTCACCACCTGGAATTCCAATTGCGCGGCCAGTAGGTCCGCCTGCCGGTCGCTTTCGATATCCTCGGCGATGTCGGCGATTTCCGATTCGAGGCCGCCGATCAGGCTGTCGAAGACGGTGGCCCTGGATCGCAGCGTCGCCCGGTCGTCGAGGAATTGCGCCTCGGTCAGGAGGATAATCGATTCGGCCTCGTTGAGATCGTCCTTGGCGCGGTCGATGGCGGTCTGATTGCCGAAATCCTCGTACAGCCAGGCATCCAAAACCCCGAGCCCGCCCTTGGTCAGGGTGCCGGTGATGTTGGTGTTGTCCGACAGGTCGAAATCGACGGCGCCGGTGGCGGTGTTGATGCTGTTGAGGGTGATGTCGGTGACCGCGTCGGTGGTGCCGGTGGCGGTGTCCGGGTAGCTGGAATATTCGCTCAAGGTGCCGACCGTATCCTCGCTTGCCGCAAAGCCGGTGTCCGAATTCCAGAAATCGCCGCTGCCGTCCTCGGTGATATAGTAATCGGTGCCCAGGTAAACGCCATCGATCTGCACCGTATCGCCTCTGGAATTATAGGGCGCGAACAGGGTTTGCGTGGCGAACGAGGAACGCGATAGGGATTCGATCAGGTTCTTCTGGAAATAGACGCCGCCGTCCTTGAACAACTCGGCGCCGGCGCTGGCCAGCTGGTTGATCTTGCGCAGCTTGTTGTCCCAATCGACGGCCAGCGAAGCGGCGGTGATGTCGCCGTTTTCCAGATCGGTGATCTGGTCCTCCAGATAGGTGATATGGTTTTTCAAATAGGCGATCTGGTCGAAAGCCTGATTGATGACGCCGATGGCGTCGTTGATGCGGTCCTTGCGGCTGATCAGTTGCGACTGCTGGCGCAACAGCGCTTCGCTGATCGGCGAGGTGGCGGCGCGGTCGAGCTGGGCCAGCGCCGCATCGATGCGCGATGTGAACTGATCGGTAAGGCTCTGGGCGGCCNGCGACTGCGCCGTCCCCCTGGACAGCACAAGCACCCGGTCGGTGGTGTTGATGCCGCCCGATAGGGTATTGACGATAGTGATCGCCGGATCAAATGCCGCTACGGCCATGCGTTCCCGACCTCCTGTCGGACCACAAAGCGTCATATTTCAGGGCGCCGGTTCGGGACATTCTATCCCTCGATAAGAAACCCGGCGTCCGCGCTGGTGCCTTCTTGTATATCATATTGGCATGCTTCGGCGCAATGTCGAGCCCTAAAAACGCCTATTTCAGGCGCTTTTGCATCAGAGGTCGACCCCCCGGCGCTCGAGGGCCCGGCGCCACATGGTTTTCGGATTAGCGCCGAATATCATGCCCCTGTCGGCGGCCACGATGACCCAGTCCTTGCGTTTCAGCTCGCCCTCCAACTGGCCGGCGCCCCAGCCCGAATAGCCGAAGAACAGCACCGATTTTTCGGGCCGCGCGCCGGCGGCGAAGGCATCCAGGATTTCCCGCCCCGATGAGACCGCGAGGCCGCCCTGTCGGCAGATCGAGGTGCCGGCGCTGAATTCGGCGGTGTGCAGGATGAAGCCGACATCCACGTGCACAGGCCCGCCGAGGCGAAACTGCATGACCCCCTCGGCCTTGCCCGGCGCGACGCTGAACGAGCGCAGCATATCGGCCATCGAAACCTTCCCGCCCGCCCGGTTGAGGATCAGCCCGAAGGCGCCGTCCGCATCATGCTTGCAAAGATAGATCACGGTTTTGGCAAAATTGGAATCGGCCATGCGCGGGCTGGCGACCAGGAATTTTCCGGCCAGCGAGGCTTCTTCCGCCATTGCCGGCATGGTGGCGGCAAGGAGAATCACCAGGCAGGGCGCTGCCATCGATCCAATAAAACGCCGTAAGGTCATCTTCGGTTCCCGGCATTCTTTCGTTAACCGTCGGGCAGTATAGTCTGGCGGGTAGCAATAATGAAGTAGAGCCTCGAGGCGGCCATGAGCATCGATACAGCAGATAAATTGTTCGGCGCCCCGGCGCTTGGCGACTACGCCATGCGGGGCGTGGAAAGCGTGCCCGGCATGCTGCAAAGCGGCTCGGTCTCGGTCCTCTGGTCGCTGATCGAATTGCAGGACGAGTTCGGCATCGGCGGCGATGTCGCCGAAATCGGCGTCCACCACGGCCGCCTGTTCATCATGCTCTGCCTGGCCCTCAATGCCGGCGAGCGCGCCTACGCCCTCGATATCTTCGGCGATCCGCCGGGCAGCCACGCGGAAGACCGGGACCGGTTTGTTGCCAATCTGGCGCGCTTCGGCATCGGCCCGGATCATTTCGAGCTGGCCGTCCAGGACAGCCGCGCCATCACCCCCGGCGCCTGGCCTCATATGACAGAGGCGGCGGGCAATATCCGGCTGATCAGCGTCGATGGCGATCACCGCCGGGACGGGGTGCTGCATGACCTGGCGCTGGCCGGGGCGGCCTTGAACCAGGGCGGCGTGATCATCGCCGATGACCTCTTCAATCCCTGGTATCCGACGGTGACCGAAGCCATCTATGATTTCTTCCGTGGACCTTGCGGCGATCTGCAGCCGGTCGCCTTCATCGCCGCCAACGGCCCGGTCGAAACCGGCGCCGCCAAGCTCCTGATCGGGCGCGCCAGCCACGCGCCCCGCTACAAGGCCGGCCTCAAGCTCCTCAACCAGGACGACCTCAAACATTGCGACGCCTTCGCCGGCCACGCCGACGTGCCCAGCTTCTTCTTCGCCGGCCAACCCAGCCGCCGCCCCCTGGACGGTGCCATGCGGGAAATCTTGCGGGATATTACACACGGGGAATAGCCCGGCTGGGGATGGCCCAACGACACAGCCCGGCTGGGGATGGCCGGGTCGGCCAGCCGGGCGTTGATCTAGGCACCTGTCTATGTGAAGTGCCAAGCCCTGGCTCGCTAATTAGGACAGGTGCCAAGTTTGACGCCCGCATGGCCAACCCGGCCACGCCTGAGCGGGTTGCTTCGTTAAAGTGCGACACATTTCGGCGAAAACGGGCATAGGCATTATGGGCTTTTATAGGCATTTATTGGCTTTTTCAGGCTTTTGAACCGCCGAGGCGATGAGGCGGCGAGGTACGGGGAAAACCGCAAACAGCGCCGTCATACCCCGACTTGATCGGGGTATCCAGAGGGGCAGCGGAGTATCCTGGATCACCCGATCATCTGTTTAGACCGGAGACATAGCTGACAGGTGTTCGGAGAGATGGTTGACACATTCCGGCGAAATCCACCATACCGGATCACCATCATTGCTATCGGTTCATACCGTTTCATACCCTTTTGTCCCCCGCGCGCGGCGGCGCACCCCCGGCCAAACCGCAAGCAACCGAGGCCCGCAATCCCTGTTCCTTATTGAACATTCACGATGTCGGAGCGCAGAAATATAATATAGAACAAAAATAGAACAATTGCAAGGAAATTCGACATCTCGCATGTCCGGTCCCGATGACGTTTTCGGTCCATTTCCCGTTTACCGTTTGATTTATTGCCTGATTCTCAACTTCGTTTAATATCACGGTTACAGCTAATGTTCTCCGGGGAGGACGATGGCGGATCAACCGCTGAAACGCAGGCTGGCGGCGATCCTGGCCGCCGACGTGGCCGGTTATACGGCGCGCATGGAAGCCGACACCGACGGCACCGTCGCCGCCTGGCAGGATGCCCGTGAAAAAATCGTAAAACCAAATGTCGCCGGTTATTCCGGCAACATCGTCAAGCTCACCGGCGACGGCTTCCTGGTCGAGTTTCCGACCGTCCAGGACGCCGTCAACTGCGCCATCGCCATGCAGCAGGAATTGGCATCCCACAGCCTTGAATTCCGGATGGGCGTCAATCTCGGCGATATCGTCGATGACGGCGAGGATATCCACGGCGAGGGGGTCAATGTGGCGGCACGGCTTGAAGCCCTGGCCGAAGCCGGCGGCATCTGCATCTCGGGCATGGTCTACGAATCGATCCGCAACCGGATCGAAGCCGTCTTCGAGGACCGCGGCGAGCAGCAGGTGAAGAACGTTTCGGCGCCGGTGCGGGTCTATGACATCCGCTTGCATGGCCCCGCCGCCGGCCCCGATCCCGCCGCCCCTGGCGCCGCCGCCGATATCGCCGATACCGACAAACCCTCCCTCGCCGTGCTGCCCTTCGAGAATTTATCGGCGGACCCGGAGCAGGAATATTTCTCCGACGGCATGACCGAGGACATCATCACGGCGTTGTCGCGAATTCGCTGGTTTTTTGTCATCGCCCGAAATTCGAGCTTTGCCTACAAGGGCAGGAATGCGGACCTGCGCGATGTCGCGGCCGAGCTTGGCGTCCGTTACATTATCGAGGGCAGCCTGCGCACGGCGGGCAACCGGATTCGCCTCACGGCTGAGCTTGTCGATGGAACGAATGGTGCTCAAATCTGGTCGGAACGCTTCGATCGGGANATCGAGGACATGTTCGATCTGCAGGACGAATTGACGCAAACCATCGTCGCCGCCATCGAGCCGCAATTGGGCCGCGCCGAGCAGGAAAGGGCGAAGCTCAAAAAACCCGGCACGCTCGGCGTCTGGGATATTTATCAGCGCGGCATGCACGAGCTGCACCGGCTTACCGAGGACAGTCTCGCCGCCGCCGAGGCGACGCTTACCACCGTCACCGAAACCGATCCGGTTTTCGCTGCCGCCCATGCGGGGCTGGCCGAAGTTCACTTTTACAATCTCGTTCTCGGTTTCGTCGGCGAGCCCGATGCGTCGCGTGAAAAAGCGCTTTCCGCCGGCCGCCGCGCGGTAGAGCTCGATCAGGAAGACGCCAATGCCCACTGCGCGTTGGGGCGGGCCTATACCGTCAACAGGATGTTCGACGACGCCATCCCCGAATTTGAAACGACGCTAGACATCAACCCCAGCCATTCTCTCGCCCATTATGGGTTGGGTTCGGCACACTTATACATGGGCTCGCCGAAAGCCAGCCTGCAGCATTTGGATACGGCTATTCGCCTGAGCCCGCAGGATACGAACCTTGGCTCATTCTTCGTGCGCAAGGCGCAGGCACATCTTTATCTGCAAGAGCACGTGGAAGCGGTTGACTGGGCCCGGCGCGCGCTCCGGCTGCCCAACTTCCAATGGTCGCGCTACGTCATGCTGATCTCGGCCCTTGGACATCTCGGCCGCGCCGACGAAGCGGCACCGGCGATCGAAGAGCTGATGCGGCGCGTGCCGAATTTTTCCAGGCAATATGCCTTGGATTACTCGCCGTGGCTGGATGACGATTATTTTAGGCATCTGGCGGACGGCCTCGAGAAGGCGGGTTTGCCGGAACCTACATCCGCCGAAGAAGCCGCCGAGCCGCCGGCGCTTCCCGACAAACCCTCGATCGCCGTGCTGCCCTTCGACAACCTGTCGGGCGATGCGGAGCAGGAATATTTCAGTGACGGGATAACAGAAGACATCATCACCGACCTTTCCAAGGTCTCGGCGCTTTTCGTCATCGCCCGAAATTCAACCTTCACCTACAAGGGCAAGGCGGTGGATGTGAAGCAGGTGGCGGCCGAGATGGCGGTCCGCTACGTGGTCGAGGGCAGCGTCCGCAAGGCGGCAAACCGGGTCCGCATCACCGCACAGTTGATCGACGGAAGCACCGGCGGACATGTTTGGGCCGACCGCTATGACCGCGAGCTCACCGACATATTCGNGGTCCAGGACGAGGTCACGCGCAATATCGTCGATTCCCTGAAGGTCGTGCTTAGCCCCGATGAAGACGCCCGCATCGGCGGCAAGGGCACTCGCAATATGGAAGCCTACGATATTGCGCTCCGGGCACGTGACCTTATCTGGCGATTTACCGCCGAAACGAACGCGGAAGCTTTAGTCATGCTCAAAAAGGCGGTTGAGTTGGATCCGAAGTTCAGCTTGGCCCAATCCGGATTATCGCTGCTGCTTTCCACCGACTATGTCAATGGGTGGAACGAAGCAACCTACGAGACCCTTGAGGAATGCCTTGATCTGGCAAGACTTGCCATCGAACTCGACGCAACAGACCCACAGGGTTATTGGGCACTAGCCGTCGCATTTATGTGGAAACGAGATTTGGATAGGGCAAATTTGGAAATTGAACGCGCCATAGCGCTAGATACGAATTTGGCTTCTGCATATGCGATCCAAGGAAACATACTTGGCTTTGCAGGACGTCCGGTCGAAGCAATGGCGAGCTTGGAAAAAGCCATGAGTCTGGACCCGCAGTTTCCCGATATTTATTTGCATCTTCTTGGGCACAGTCTTCTGCTGCAAGGCAAATACGAGGATGCTGCAGAACATCTTAGAAGTCGGATCCGCCGGTTTCCTGAGACCGACATTTCACGGGTGTTGCTGGCATCCTGTTACGGTCATCTCGGCCAGAAGGATGCGGCGGAAAAAGTGTGGCAGGAGCTTTTGCTTGGCCATCCCGATTTTTCGCTGGAGAACAAGGAGCGGGTCCAGCCCTACAAAAATCCGGCCGATTGGGAACATATCCTAGACGGCCTTCGCAAGGCCAGGCTGCCGGAACCGGCGCCCGCCGAAGAGGCGCCGCCAACCCTCCCCGACAAACCCTCGATCGCCGTGCTGCCGTTCGACAACCTGTCGGGCGACGCCGAGCAGGAATATTTTTCCGACGGTATATCGGAAGACATCATCACCGCGCTCAGCCGCATCCGGACATTCTTCGTTATCGCCCGCAACACCACCTTTACCTACAAGGGGCAGGCCGTGGATGTGCAGGCCATCGCCAAGGATCTGGGTGTCCGCTACGTGCTCGAAGGCAGCGTGCGCAAAGCCGGCAACCGGGTGCGCATCTCGGCCCAGTTAATCGATGGTGAGACCGGCAATCATCTGTGGGCAGAGAAATACGACCGCGAGCTGGAAGACATATTTGCCGTCCAGGACGAGATCACGCAAACGGTTGTCGGTTCGCTACAGCCAGAACTCGGTAAAGCAGAACAGCAGATTTCCCGGAGGAAGAAGTCGGAAAATCTAAATGCCTGGGAATGTTTCCAGAGGGCGATGTGGTACATAGACCAGCGAAATCTGACCAGTATCGCAGAAGCGCGTATTTGGTTTCGGCGCGCGACGGAGATCGATCCTGAATTTGGTGATGGCTATGCGGGTTTTGCATGGACGTATCAGCTAGGCGTTTTAATGGGAGAGGAGGATCAGGATGCCGAAGAAGCCGAGCAGGCTGCTCGGCGCGCATTGCAGATCGATAACAACAGTCCAACGGCGCATTTAGCCTTTGGTGCTGTTTCCGTCATTCAACGGAATCACCCGGTGGCAATCGAACATTTGAATAAAGCCATAGAATTGAACCCGAGCTATTCCCAGGCGCACCATCTTCTATCACGGTCATATTCCCATTCCGGCAACCCCAAAGAGGGGCTGTTTCATGGGCACGAAGCGGTAAGATTGAGCCCCAATGATCCGACCCTGGGAGGATTTTATGCCGCGATTTCTTTGGCCCACCTTTATCTGCGAGAGCACGAAGAGGCCGTTATTTGGGCCCGAAAATCATTAGATGCCCCGGGTTTCGGGGCTATGACCTTCCCATTTCTGATATCCGCACTTGGACATCTCGGTCGTTTGCCGGAGGCAGAGGTGATCATCGCAGAGTTTCGAAAACTCCACCCAAGGGCAAATTATGCGTTCTTCCGCGACGATTTCCCAACATCGGACGAAGCTTGTTTAGAACACCNGATTAACGGTCTCCGCAAGGCCGGGTTGCCGGATAGCTGAAATGCCGCACGGCTCGGTGGCAGCCATGCGCCCCTAATCGATCTGCAATAGCTTTCTGGCGCTATAGGGTCATCAGGTCTTCGCCGATGGTCAGCGGCCCGGAATAATCGCGGCCGATGATCTCGCGCAATTCTTCCGCTATCGAGATCGGATTCATGTGCGAGGTGACCAGCAGTTTGGGCGCCGCGTCGCGGGCCACCATGCCGATCTGTTCGGGAAAGGTGTGATAGAGCGCCATCGCTTCAAGCCTTTGCTCGGCGCTTTCCCATCCCGATCCCGGAATGAAGGGCATTTTCGCGGCATGCATGCATTCATGCACCAGAAGATCGGCGCCATGGGCATGCTTGACCAGGTTCTCGCAAGGCCGCGTATCACCGGACAGGACGATGCCCCGATCCTTGGCATCGAAACGGAAGCCGAAGGCGTAATCGATGGGCGGGTGTTCGACGCGAAAGGCGGTGACCTTCAATCCGTCCAATTCGAGGACCTCGCCCTCATCGAATTCATGGACGATGACCTCCGGCAACGGGCGCGCCGTGCCCTGGTGCGCGACGCGAATTTTCAGATCGTATTCGTGCAGGCGCATGATATTTTCGATCATCTCCTTCTGGCGCGGCGGGCCATAGACATTGAGCGGCCTGTCGTCGCCGAATATCCAGCGGGTAATGATGAAATGGTCGAGATCGATATAATGATCGGAATGGTGATGGGTGATCAGGAGATGATTAATCTCGGGCGGCCGTATCCCGGTTTCGTGGAGCCGGGTGACGACCCCGGAGCCGCAATCGACGAGGATGTTTTCGGCGCCGGCGTGGATCACCTGGGACGGCCCGCGGCGGTCGGGGTTGGGCGTCGGGGTGCCGGTGCCGAGAAGCGTTATCTGCATGTATTCCGTTCCTTGTGGTGTGCTCTTGGGGGCTGCCGGTAAATACCACCCCCACTAATCCATCTTCAACAGCTTCCTGGCGTTGCCGGAGAATATCTTGTCCTTGTCTTCGGGGTCCAAGTCCATCTCCTCGATCAGCGCAATGCCGCGTTCCTTCAGGACATCCAAAGGCGGGGCGTCGGTGCCGAAGATGATGTGATCGGCGCCGACGGTTTCGATGGCGCAGCGCGCCGCCGGGGGGTGGTAGCTGACGCAATCGAGATAGGTCATTTTCAAATACTCGCTGGGCTTTTTGTTGATCAGCATCGGCTCGTAGGAGCCTAGGAAATAGGCTTCTTCCTGTAATTCATAGGCGTAATCCATGCGCCCGATCATTTCCGAGATGCCGCCGCCGAGATGGGTGCAGACCAGCTTCAGGGTCGGGAATTTCTCGTAGATGCCGCGCACGATCAATCTCGATAGGGCCAGGGCCAGGTCCATCGGCCGGCCGATGGACGACGCCAGGCGGTAGTCCCGCAATCGTTCCTCGCCGAAGCCGACCGAGGGCGGGTGCATCATCACCGGGATATCGAGCCTGGTCACCAGTTCGAAAAACGGCAATGCGTCGTCGTCGTCGGGGTAATGGCCGGGCACGCTCGACATGATCATCACGCCCTTGAGCCCGTCCTCGGTGACCGCCCGCTCCAACTCCTTCAAAATCTCGTCGCCGCCCGACGGCAGGCAGCAGGCGAGGGCGGCCAGCTTATCTGGATATTTGGCCTGGGTTTCGGCGAAGAATTTGTTGTAGTCGCGGATTTCCCGCAGCCGGTCGGCCGGGCCGAGCTCGCCGAGGCCGTGCAGGGAGTTGGAGATGACGATGAAATCGACCTGCGTGCGTTCCTGCGCCGCCAGCACCCTTTCCAGCGCCATCGGGCATTTGCCCTGCCAGCGGGGATGGTCCGCATATTTGGGCGGATGCACGTGGTTGTGGAAATCGATAATCATCGGCTTGTCTCCGTGGCGGCGCGCCGGCTCACATTTTAAGCCTTGAAGCGCGGATAGAGTTTTTCGGCGTTGCCGCCGAGGATGGCGTCGCGCTCCGCTTGGCTGAGGAAATCGATTTCCTCGATGGTGGTCTTGATGTCGTCCCAGTCGCGCCCGGTGGCTTCGTTGAAGGCCGAGCCCGAGCCCGGTTTTTCGGTGCCGAACAGGCAGCGATCGGCGCCGACCAGGCCGAACAATAGTTCGAGCGACGGCTTGTAGTGGATGCAGGTATCGTAATAGAGCCGTTTCAGGCTTTCGCTGAACGTTTCCTTCAATTCCTGATTATTGGCATATGTGGGCAGGCCGCGTTCGGCTTCCCAGCGGCCCATCTGATAGGGGACGCTGCCGCCGCCATGGCCGACGATAATCTTGAGATCGGGGAAATCCAGGAACACGCGGCTGGCCAGCAGCGACAGGGTGGCGATCGATTCTTCGGTGATGAAGTGCCCGGAATAGCTTTCCCGTTCGTTGCAGCAGCTCGACGAATGGATCAGCGCCGGAATATCGAGCTCGCACATTTTCTCGTAGACCGGATACCAGTAGGCATCGCCGAGCGCCGGCGTCGTGTTCCAGCCTTCGCTGGGATCTGGATTGAGCAATAGCCCGACGAAGCCGAGCTCGCCGACGCAGCGGTCGATCTCGGCCAGCCAGTCCTTGGGCTCGGTGCCCGGCGCCTGCGGCATCGAACCGACGCCGCGGAAGCGGTCGGGCCGGGTTTCGCAGACCCGGGCGATGACGTCGTTGGTGGCCCAGGTGTAATATTGGACGATCTTGGCCGGCTTTTGCGAATGCATCATCTGGAACGGGCGCGGCNAAATGAACTGCACGTCGGTGCCGACGCTTTCCTGGATCTTGACGTTGTTTTCGGTGCTGGCGGCGATCTTTTCGTCGGCGATCTTGGGCGGGTTGTACCCCGTTGCGCCGGCGTTGGCGATCAGGTTGCCTTTGTAGGCATATAGGTCCATCGGCGCCACCACATGGGCATGGCAATCGATAATCATAGCTTTGATTCTCCTTTGGTATTTTTAAAGTTGGCGTTCGTGTTGGAGAGTTGGCGCCGGATCATTTCGTGCCGGCCGTTTCATCCCTGTTTCTCAAGGGATGATTTTAGGCAGGTCTTTTGGCTGTTTGCAAATTCAGGCTCCGCCGGGCTTCGCGCCCTCGATGCACCGCTCCCGCCACAGATCCCGCACCGCCGCCAGGAAATCGGCGGCGAAGCCCGGGCCGTCGCAGATCGGGCTTGCCGCCAGTCGGCTACGGAGGCCGGCGCGAAGGCCGGCCAGGCGCTCGGTATCGCCGGCAAGCTTCACCGCCAGTTCCCGATAGCCGTCCAAGTCATCGGCGATCAGTTCGTTGAGACCCATCGCCGAGAGATGGCCGGCGGCGTGCCGCCCGGCGCAGGATTTGCCAGGGAAGGTTATCATCGGGACACCCATCCACAAGGCTTCCAGGGTGGTCAGCCCGCCCGAATAGGGAAAAGTGTCGAGGCTTAAATCGACCATATTGTAACGGCCGAGAAAATCCCCATGCGGCGCGCTGCCGAGGATGGTGATGCGGTCCGGCGAAATACCTCCGGCGCCAAATTCATCGATGATGCGAGAGACGTTGGCCGCGTCGTCCATGCCGCCATATCCCAGGATCAACCGGGAATCTGGAACGGCGGCGAATATCCGGGACCAGGCGTCCAGCACCATGCCGTTGATTTTTCTTGGCTGGCTGAGGCAGCCGAAAGTTATGTGGCCGTTACCGATTGCGGGCAGCGATGAAACATCCGGCGCATCGACGGGTGGATCGAAACAGAATTGTCCTTGCGGCAGGTGAAGAAGACGTTCCTTGAAATTGGCCGCGTCATGGTGCGGAATATGGCGGGCATCGGTCAACAGCGCATCGATCGCATCGAGCCCCGTGGCGCCCGGGTAGCCAATGCCCCAGCTGATCTGCAGAGGAGCTGGTTTCATGGCGTAAATGCCGAGACGGTTGCCGCGGCTATGGCCGGAAATCTCAAACAAGATATCGATTTCGTCGTCCCATATACGGCGCGCCAATTGTTCGTTGGTATCCTGGCGCGCGTCGATCCAATTGTCCGATGCGGCCATTAGCCGCTCTGTCGTTTCGTCCACATTTACGCGATTCGAGTAACAAATGATTTCGGTTTGGCTGCGGTCCAGGCACTCCAGGGGACGGACCAGAAAATACCCCACTGGATGACGGCCGAAATCGGCCGATACGAACCCAAGGCGCAGGCGTCTATCGGGATCGAAACGGGCCTCCGCGTAGGCGCCCACCGGATTCATTTTACCGTGTCTGGAGTTCCAATCCTCATGCACCGTCAGCAATTTCTGGGATGTCACCTCCGGCTCGAATTGCAGGCTGTACAGATAGTTGGACCTGATTTCCGCGCGGCTTGGCTCGAGTGCCAGGGACTGGCGGTAGGCGGCGATTGCCTCGTTCACAGCTCCCGTATCAAGGAGCGCGTTGCCGAGATTGTAGTGGAACACCGCCGCCCCGGGCCGGAGCGCGATGGCCACGGCGTAGGCGTCGATCGCCTTAGCGCTGTCGCCGGCGTCGACATAGGCGTTGGCCAGGTTGTTGTGGGCGTCGGCATAATCGGGCGCCGCGGCGACGGCGCGCCGCAGTTCAGATATTGCCGCCTCCGGCTGTTTCAATTCCAACAGGGTCGAGCCCAGATTGCCGCGTGCCTGGAGATGATTTTCGTCCAGTCCGAGGGCGGCTTTAAAAGACTCCAGCGCGTCCTCGTGCCGGCCGATGCGGTTCAATAGGCTGCCCAAATTGTTGTGGTAATTCGGGTTGCCGGGATCGAGGGCGATGGCGCGGCGGTAAGCCGCCTCGGCCTCTTCCAGCCGCTTCGCCTCGCCGAAGGCTATGCCGAGATTGTATTGGATATCGGCGCGCTCCGGCGCGGCCTTGGCGGCGCCCGTCAGGCAATCGATGGCGCTTTGCGCATGGCCCCGGCCGCGGGCCGCCAACCCCTTGATATGCATGGCTTCGGCGTTGGCGCGCTGTTTCGCCAGGACGCCGTCGCACAACTTTTCTGCTTCATCCAATTGGCCGGACAGGAGATGCCCGCGCGCCCGTTCCAGGCTCGCCTCAAACGAACGCGCCGCCGCCCGGGCGGATCTCGTCCCCTTACTCCGCGCGTGTTTTCGCCGTTCGCTTCTGTTCATCGGGTTTCGTCCCCATTATGGTTGTTTCCAATGTGCAATAATGCGGCGGGCCGATCCATTGATTAATGAGCCGACGCCAAGGTAACCAGGGAATCAAATCATGAGAACACAGGTCGGAATCATCGGGGCCGGGCCGTCGGGGCTCCTCCTGAGCCAGCTTCTTCATCTTCAGGGCATCGACAGCGTCGTCTTGGAACGGCGCAGCGCCGACTATGTATTGGGGCGCATCCGCGCCGGGGTGCTGGAACAAGGCATGGTCGACATGCTGCGCGCCGCGGGCTGCTCCGAGCGCATGGACCGGGAGGGCCTGGTCCATGACGGCTTCGAAATTTGTTTCGGCGAAAATCGCCAGCGCATCGATCTCAAGAAACATACCGGCACCAGCGTCATGGTCTATGGCCAGACCGAACTGACCAAGGATCTGATGGATGCCCGGGAAGCCGCCGGCGCCGCCGTTGTCTATGAGGCGGAGGATGTCCAGATACTGGATCTGGATACGGACACGCCGAGGCTCATTTACCAAAAGGACGGAACCGAACATGAAGTGGTCTGTGACTACATCGCCGGTTGCGACGGCTTTCACGGGATCAGCCGCCGCGCCATGCCGGAAAGCGTGCTGAAGGAGCACGAGCGGGTTTATCCCTTCGGCTGGCTGGGCATATTGTCGGAAACCAAGCCGGTCGCCGACGAGCTGATCTACGTCAATCACTGGCGCGGTTTTGCGCTTTGTTCGATGCGCTCGATGACCCGCAGCCGTTATTACATCCAATGCGCCTTCGACGAAAATCTGGAGGAATGGACCGACGACCGATTCTGGGACGAATTGCGCGTGCGCCTTCCGGGTGAAGCCGCGGAAAGCATCGAAATGGGGCCGTCGATCGAAAAAAGCATCGCGCCGTTGCGCAGTTTCGTCGCCGAACCGATGCGCCATGGCCGCCTGTTCCTGGCCGGCGACGCCGCCCATATCGTGCCGCCGACCGGCGCCAAGGGTTTGAACCTGGCGGCATCGGACATCTATTTCCTGTCCAACGCGTTGACCGGATTTTACGCCGACGGGCGCACCGACCTGATGGACAGCTATTCGGAAAAGTGCCTGAACCGCATCTGGAAGGCGGAGCGGTTCTCCTGGTGGATGACCACCGTGCTGCACCGCTTCCCCGAACAAAACAGTTTCGACCGGGGCATCCAGCTGGCGGAACTGGAATATTTGACCACTTCGGAACCGGCGCAGGCCTCGTTCGCCGAAAACTATGTGGGGTTGCCCTTCGAATAATGGCCGCAGCCGGAAATTGCCCTAATCACCGGCGGGTTTGGGCATCAATTCCAGATGCTGGAGCAGGCGGATGAAGGTGGCCAGCTTTTCCCGTTGGTAGGCATCGGTGTCCATTTCGCCGAAATCATAGAATCCCATGCCGGTCTTCAGGCCGAGATCGCCGCCCCGCATTTTTTCGTCGACGATATCGGGCGGCGCGAAGCGCGGGTCGAGCTTGCCGGCCAGGTAATTGCCGGCGTGATAGAGGATATCGACGCCGCCCCAATCGATGAACTCGACGAAGCCCATGGTCGCGTAGCGGATGCCGAAACCGGTGCGCACGGCCTTGTCTATGTCTTCGGCGCTGGCGACGCCTTCCTCGACCATGCGCAGCGCTTCGTTCATGGCGACGGTCTGCAGGCGCGGCACGATATAGCCGGGCGAGGCGTTGCAGCGCACCGGCACCTTGCCGATCGATTCCAACAGCGCGGTAAAGCGCTGGATCACGCCTTCATCGGTGCGCGCGCTCGGGCTGACCTCGACCAGCGGGATCAGATAGGCGGGATTGAGGAAATGGGCGTTGAGGAAATTTTCCGGCCGCTGGGAAAATTCCGCCAGTTCGCTCGACAGCATGGTCGAGGTGGTCGACGCGATGACGCAATCAGCGGACGTCAGCGCACTGGCGCGCGCCAGGACATCGGCCTTGGCCTCCAGGGTTTCGGTGACGCCCTCGAAGACGTAATCGGCGGCGCCGAGCACCGCTTCGGCCTCGGCGAACGGGGCCAAGTGGATGCGCTCCAAAACCGGTGGAATTTGCGCCGCTTCGACGGCGCCGAGGGAGGCCAGGAATTCAAGGTTCTCGGCAACCTCGGCTTTCGCTTCGGCGAGCAGTCCATAGGCGGCTTCCTTGGTCCGCTCCTTGAAATCCAGGATGGTGACATCATGGCCGGAATAGGCGAAGGCGTGGGCGATGCCGCGCCCCATGCGCCCGGCGCCCAATGCAACAACAGTGGGGGCCACGATCCCGGTCATGGCCGCTCGCCCGATTGCAAGAGGGCGCGCAATTCATCAAGGCTCAACCCCTCCAGGCCGAGCGCCGCCAGGGTCCGCCCGGTCGCTTTGAAATCGGTGCCGGTGATGGCGCCGCCGATCGCCAGGAAGCCGTTGATCAGCGGCAGATCGAGCCCCGCCGCCTCGCCCAGCGAGGCCATCAGCGAGAGGCCAAGCCTGGTGTCCTCAAGCATGTAGCGGTGGCTTAGTAGCTCGATATGTTCGCGCCAATCGCCGCTGTCGGTCAGCTTCTCGTGCGAGGCGTTGCCGTACATCCATTCCTCGCGCGTATCGTCGTAATGATCGGCCAGCGGAAAATGCGGCGCGCCGTAGCCCAATGCCTGGCGCAGTTCGATGCGTTCGGCGTCGAGCGCATCGGTGGTGCGCCGGATCGAGGGCTGGGTGCCTTCATTGTGGATATCCCAGGCGTCGAAATGTTCGAGCGGGCCGGCATTCATGATGATCAGCGGCGGATGGATGATCGGCCCGGCATTCATCAGCGCCCCGTCGAGGGCATCGCTCAGGCGCTCCACCGGATAGGCGGCGGCGATGACTTCCAGCGCGCGGTCGGTCTCGATGGCCGGGAAGACGCCGGTCGGCAGGCGCGTCGCATAGACGCTGATGCGGACATGGTTTGTATCCTGTTTGCGCGCCAGATACGGCAGGGTTCCGGTTTCGGCGAAGGCGGCGCCGGCCATATTGCCGGCGCCGCGGGCGGCCTCCGCGAATATGTAGCTGCCGAAGGTTCCGGGCGGCAGGAACGCCACCTGGCCGTCTTCCCAGTGCGGCGCCAGCACCTTCGAAAGGGCATCATGGCTGGTCGCGGGCAGGGGGATGACCACCAGCTCGGCGCCATGCATGGCATCGGCGATATCGCTGGTGGCGAGGGCGATTTCGATGTTGCGGCTGCCCTGCCAATCGGTGAGGGTGATCGCGCCTTTCTCCAGAACCGGCGCCAGGGCTTCGCCGTCGCGCCGCCAGAGCCGTACGGAATGGCCGGCTTCCGACAGATGCGCCGCCGCCGCGTAGCAGCCGTGGCCACCGCCGATGACCGCGATTTCCATCACTACTCCTTCAAGGCCGCCCTGAAAACGTTCCGGATTTTGGTGCTATGCATCATCGCGTAGTCCATCTCCGGCGGCGATGATGCTCGATACCTGGACGGGATCAGTTTCGGGGCTTGCTTCGGACATGTTTAATCGGGTCTCCCACTGGACCATTGTTTCGGCCCTTGGCCATATTGGTAGCACAATCCCCGCCGTCCGGAAAAACATTACGCCGGTGAAACGGGCGCGCCGGATTTCTGTTCCTCGATAATAAAATCCGGAAGCTGGAACTTACGGCGGTAGTTGCCGGGGGTGACGCCAGCGATGCGCTTGAACAGCCGGCGGAAAATTATACCGCCTCGGTTAATCTGTGTTCAGGCCCGAAAGGCCCGCACCTTTGCAGGTGCTGGCGGGCGGTGAAGCGGCGGGTTACAGTGCCATCCCAGCCAGTTGGGGGAAACAGTGGCGGACAGGGCGGCGGACACGGTGGCGGACACAATGGCGAGCACTGGGAAACGCGAATTTCAGGTTATGGCCAAGCCGGTCGGCGCCATCTGCAACCTCGACTGCGGCTACTGTTATTACCTGGAAAAAGAAGAGCTTTACCCGAAATCAGTGTCGCACCGCATGGCCGACGATTTGCTGGAGATTTATATCGAGCAGCATATCGAGGCCTGCCCCGAGGAAAATATTTTCTTTTCCTGGCACGGCGGCGAGCCGACCCTGCTCGGCATCGGCTATTTCAAGAAGATCCTGGAGATCCAGCAGAAGCTTCGCCCCTTCGGCCGCAAGATCCTCAACGGTATCCAGACCAACGGCACGCTGATCGACGAGGAATGGTGCCGTTTCCTGGCCGCCGAGCAGTTCCACGTCGGTCTCTCGATCGACGGCCCGAAGGACCTGCACGACCATTACCGGGTAACCAAAAAGGGCGAAGCAACCCACAAACAGGTGATGCACGCCTACCGCCTTTTAAAAAAACACCGGATTCATTGCGACTTGCTCTGTGTCGTCAATGAAAGGAACGCCCGCCAGCCGGCCATGCTCTACCGTTTCTTCAAGGATCTCGACGCCGTCTATCTCCAGTTCCTGCCCCTGGTGAACCGGCTTGGCGAAAGCGATGTCAAGGGCGAGAGCGTGACGCCCAAGGCCTACGGTGATTTTCTATGCGCCATATTCGATGAGTGGGCCCATTACGATGTCGGGCGCATCACCATCCAGAATTTCGACGAGGCGCTGCGGCCCTATATCGGCCTCGACCACTCGCTCTGCATTTTGCGCGAAACCTGCGGCGAGGTGGTGATCGTCGAACATACCGGCGATTTTTATTCCTGCGATCATTTCGTCAATGCCGAGCACCGGCTCGGCAATATCACCGAAACGCCGCTGGTCGAGCTGATCAACGGCAAGGAGCAGGAAAAATTCGGCAACGATAAAAGGGACACCCTGCCCAAATACTGCCGCGAATGCGAAGTCCTCTCGTCCTGCAACGGCGGCTGCCCCAAGGACCGCTTCATCCAAACGCCGGACGGCGAAGACGGGCTCAATTATCTGTGCGCCGGCTATAAACAATTCTATACCCACGCAAAGCCGTACCTGGAAAAGTTCGCCGAACTTCGAAAGGCTAAAAAACCGGCGGCGAATATGATGAAAATCCTGCGCGACGGAGAAAAAAAACCGGTGCGCGATGTCGGCCGCAACGATCCCTGCCCCTGCGGCAGCGGCAAGAAGTACAAGAAATGCTGCCTCGGCGCCGCCGTTGTATAAGTTTTAAAGGGTGATGCTTTTAAGGTAATGCCCTAATTCGCTCCCCGTTAAAAAGTCCTTCGCTGCGCTCAGTGTACTTTTTACCGAATTAATTTTGGACAAATTCGTCCTTGAGGCGGCTCGGCGGACGAATTTGGCATGATTTCCCGGTCCGATCCTTGATCGGACCGGTACGGAATTGCAAGCTTTTGGGCAATATCGCCCAAAAGCTTGCAATTATCGCCATGCGAAAAGAAGGCGCAGGGCCGCCCCAAGCCT
>NZAK01000057.1 GCA_002687515.1 Rhodospirillaceae bacterium | reverse complement strand
AGGAGCGCGCCGCGCCGTGGTGCCAATCCACCACAAGTGGTGCGCGACGATGTCCGGGAGCCTTGCAACGCCGCCCGAAGGGTCGCTTTTCCCGTCCCCTCGGGGTGTCGGAAGGACTTGCCGATGTGCCGGCATCGCCGGCGCCCTCCCTCCTACCGAGGAAACGGGAAAAGTGATCGTAGGGGTGCAAATTAGATGACACAGGCCACTAGACATTGATCGGCGGATTTAAAGCCGCGCACAAGCGGCTGGCCGAGGAACTCGCCGAAGATGCGCGGCGCACGGCCAGTTGGACCGGACGCGGCGAATTTTCAGGCCCGGTCATGCGGGCCATGATGGAAGTGCCGCGCCACCAATTCGTGACCGCCGGCGAAGCGCCCTTCGCCTACGCCAACCGGCCGCTCTCCATCGGCCACGGCCAGACCATTTCGCAACCCTTTATCGTCGCCCTGATGACCGAGCTTTTGGATCTCGAGCCCGGCGACAAGGTGCTTGAGGTGGGCACCGGCTCGGGTTACCAGACGGCGGTTCTCGCCGCCCTTGCCGGCGACGTCTATACGATCGAGATCATCCCCGAGCTTGCCGATGCGGCGCGCCGGCGACTGGCGCATCTCGGCTACCGCAATATCATCATGAAAATCGCCCAAGGCCGCGAAGGCTGGCCCGGCGAAGCGCCCTTCGATGCGATCATGGTGACGGCGGCGGCGCCGGTTGTGCCGCCGGCGCTGGTCGATCAATTGGCGCCCGGCGGGCGCATGGTGGTTCCGGTCGGCGAGCATGGCGGCCACCAGGATCTGGTGCGAATTTTCAAATCCGCCGATGGCCGGGTCGAGGAGAAAAATGTCCTCGCCGTCGCCTTCGTGCCGCTGGTCGAGGATTAACGGCGTTCGCCTGCAGGCGGGCACACGCGCTCTACAAAGGCGCTGATTTCCTCGGGCGCGGCAAAAACCGCATACGCACGGTCACCTGACGAGCCAGATTGAATTAGCGCCGGCGCTCCGGGCGGCGGCCCTTTTGATGTGCCGTCGGTTTTGAAGCGCAGGTTAAATTCCCAAAATCGATGGGCCACGCCTAATGCGGTCACGACATTATAGGCATCGCCGCAATAGGTGATGGTGGTGATACGTGTTTCGGGACCGGCCTGTTTTAGATCAGCCCGCTTGAGCACGGATGAACCCGGCGCATTTCGCTCATCAGGCTTTGCCTCGGTTAAATATATGATCAAATCGGTCCGCTCGCGGGCACTGGAGATACCGGCAAAAACCATAATGTTGCCGGGCAGAAAGCGAGCCGGTTTGCGTAAAAAGGAGTCCAAGTTCTCGGGAGACCATACAATGCCCGCATTCCTCATGGCCGGTGAATAACGCGCGAATCGGGCAGCCGAACCGGCGCGGCGTCCGACAACATCCCGCAAACTCGGTCCGCTACGATGATCGCCCGCCGCCATCGAATGGCAATTTACGCAAAGCCCAAAAACTTCTCGGCCTTTGCCGGCCAATGTTTGTACATCACCGGTACCACGCATGAATAACTGTCCCAAGCCGACCACGATGACAAACGATATCAATGCATAAACGATGACTTTGGAATTCATTGTATAACCAGCCGAATATTTCCCGCAGCCCTCGCCAAACGTATCATGCGGCAGAAGCGATCGGTAGCGCGTTAGCCTTTTTTCGCTTGCGCCCGGACGGCAAAGGCCTGATTTTTAGGGCATGCAGGACCAGTTTTCGCGGACCCGCGTGGTTGCCGTCCTCGGGCCCACAAACACCGGCAAAACCTATCTGGCGTTGGACCGCATGCTGTCCCATGGCAGCGGCATGATGGGCTTTCCGTTGCGCCTGCTGGCGCGCGAAAATTACGACCGCGCCGTTGCCGCCAAGGGCAAGCGCCAAGTGGCGCTGATCACCGGCGAGGAAAAGATCGTCCCGCCCTACGCCAAGTATTTTTTCTGCACCGTCGAATCGATGCCCGTCGAGAAGCGCCTGGCCTTCGTCGCCGTCGATGAGATTCAGCTCGCCGCCGACCCCGACCGCGGTCATGTCTTCACCGAACGCCTATTGCGGCTGCGCGGCGAGGAAGAAACCATGTTCATGGGTTCNGATGCCATCCGGCCCCTGATCCGGCGGCTGGTGCCGGAAGCCACCTATATCTCGCGGCCCCGATTTTCGACCCTATCCTTTACCGGAACCAAAAAAATTCTGCGCCTGCCGCCAAGATGCGCGGTGGTCGGCTTCAGCGCCCAGGATGTTTACACCATCGCCGAGCTTATCCGGCGCGAACGCGGCGGCGCGGCGGTGGTGCTGGGCGCCCTCAGTCCACGGACGCGCAATTCCCAGGTTGCCATGTTCCAGGGCGGCGAGGTGGATTACCTGGTCGCCACCGACGCCATCGGCATGGGCCTCAATATGGATGTCGATCATGTCGCCTTCGCGCGTTTAGCCAAGTTCGACGGCAATTTCCACCGCGACCTTCGGCCCGACGAGCTGGCGCAGATCGCCGGCCGCGCCGGCCGCCATATGAGTGACGGAACATTCGGATTGACGGCCGAGGCGGCGGACCTTGCACCCGAAATCATCGAACGCATCGAAACCCATAATTTCATGGCCTTGCGCCAGATCTACTGGCGCAATCCGGTTCCCGATTTCAGCAGCCTCGACAGCCTGGCCGCGAGCCTTGCGCAAGTGCCCGGGCAACGCGGGCTGACGCGGGCGCCCAAGGCGCGCGACGAAGAGGCGTTGGAGGACGTATTGCGCGATGCCGGGGTAAAGGATCGGGCGGTCACGCCCGATGCCGTCCGGCTTCTGTGGCAGGTCTGCCAGATTCCGGATTACAACCGTACCGGCGGCGGCCAGCACGCCTCGCTGTTGGCGCGTATCTATCAGCACCTGGTGGATGGCGGGCGGTTGCCCACCGACTGGATTGCCGGCCAGGTCGCCCGCATCGATCACGTCGATGGCGGTATCGATGCCCTGGTGCAGCGTATCGCCGATGTGCGCACCTGGACCTATGTGGCGCACCGCGATGATTGGCTGCAAGACCACGTCCAGTGGCGCGAGCGCACCCGCGCCATCGAGGACCGTTTGTCCGATGCCCTGCACCAAGCCTTGACCCAGCGCTTCGTCGATGCGCGCACGACCACCCTGGTCCGGCGCCTGGCGGATGGCGACAAGCTGCATGCGCGGGTCACCGAAACCGGTGACGTGATGGTCGAAAGCCATTTCGTCGGAAAAATCGAAGGCTTCAAGTTCATTGCCGATGCCGCCGACGGCGCCGCCGCCGAACGCGCCGTTTCGGCCGCCGCCTACCGCGCCCTCGGCGGCGAGGTTCGGCGACGGGTGACCGCCCTCGAGACTGCGTCCGATGGTGACATCATGCTTAGCGAGGACGGCCGCATCCTGTGGTTGGACACCTTGGTCGGGCGCGTCGTGCCGGGATCGGAGGTGTTGCGCCCGCGCGCCGTCGTGGTGGCGGGCGAATTGCTGGAAGCGCCGGCCCGCGAGCGCGTCGAAGACCGCTTGAACCGCTGGCTCGCCGCCGAAATTGAATCCCGGCTCGGTCCCCTGCTGCGTGCGGAGCGGGTGCTTTCCGGGGACGGGGTGAACGGCAATGTGCGCGGTATCCTCTATCAATTGGTTGAGGGGCTGGGCGCCTTTCCGCGCCGCGATGCAAAAAACCTGATTGCCGGTCTAGCCAAAGAAGATTATTCGCGGCTGCGCGGTCTCGGTGTCTGGATTGGCCGGCAGGACGTGTTCATGGAAGCCATGATCAGGCCCAAGGCGGCGCATCTCTCGGCGCTTTTATGGGCGATCCACCACGGTCATGCCCCGATCCCGAAACCGCCGCCCGCCGGCCGGGTTTCGATCGCCGCCGATCCCGATTGGCCGCGCGGGTTCCTTTATGCCGCCGGCTACCGGCCGGCGGGTGCACGTGCCTTGCGCATCGATATCGCCGAACGCCTGATCACTGCCATCGACGAGAAGATGACCGATGGCGCCGCGCCGTTATCGGCGGCGCTGCTCAACCTTGCCGGCTGCACCGGGGATGAGATGGCGGGCATCATCGATGCCATCGGCTACCGGCTGCGCAAGGACGGCGAGGCGCGCTTCATCGAGCGGCGCCAGGGCAGGGCAGCGGCCAAGGGCGCGCGCAAAGCGAAAAAACAAAGGCAGCAGGTGAAGGTCGACCCCAACTCGCCATTTGCCAAATTGAAAGATCTGGCCGCAGGTTGATGCCGGAAAACGGGCACAAGGCAACCCCCCAAGAGGCACCTCAAGAGGCGCTGCGGATCGACAAGTGGTTTTGGCATGCGCGCTTCTTCAAAAGCCGCTCGCTGGCGTCCAAATTTTGCCAGGCGGGTAAGGCGCGGGTGAACGGCACCGCCATCCGCAAGGCCCACCATATGGTCAGGCCGGGCGACACGCTGACCTTCACCATCGGTCCGCATGTCCGGGTAATCCAAATTCTCGCCCTCGGCACGCGGCGCGGCCCGGCGACCGAGGCGCAGACCCTGTACGAGGATTTGCAGCCGCCCGCCGCGCCGTCCAAGGCCGGTGATGCCGGCGCGGAACCGGCGGCGGTGCCGGCTGCTCCGCCGAAGCGCGATCCGGGCGCTGGACGGCCGACCAAATCGGAGCGCCGCGCCATCGACCGCCTCATGGGTCGCGAAGAGGGGCGCCAAACCGGGAAACGCACGATGGTGGGACGCATGATGGACCGTATTTTGGGGCGCAAATCGGGACCTGAATAGCGCTTGCCCGCGCCGCCGCGATCGTCACTTGAAGGGCTATGGGCCCTGTGCTACCCCAAGCCCATGATCAATCGCTTCAAGGAATTGTTCGCTGGCGGCTGGACCTCTGAAACCGTCGCCGACCGGGGCCGGGAGCTGCAATTTGCGGCCGCCGCGCTGCTCGTCGAATCGGCCTGCAGCGATGGCGATTTTGACGCCGATGAGCGGGCCAGCATCACCCAGCTGTTGCGGAACCAATTCGAGCTGAGCAAGGACGAAACCCAAACCTTGATCGAGGAGGCCGAACAGGCGGTCGAGGAAACCGGGCAGCTTTACGGCTTTACCCGGGTGATCAAAGACCAATATACGCCCGAGCAACGCATCGGCATGATCGAGATGCTCTGGCAGGTGGCGTTTGCCGACGGCAATGTCGATATGTACGAATCCAACTTGATCAGGCGCGTCGCCGGATTGATATTCGTAACCGACATGGATCGTGGGCTTGCCAAAAAACGTGTCATGGCAAGACTTGGCATCAAGGATGGCTCGGTGTAAGTAGTGTGTCCGAAACCCACAGGGCGGTGTGTTTAAAGGGTACCAACGGAGAGTGATATGACTTACCTGGTCGTCGAAAATTGTATCAAATGCAAATTAATGGATTGCGTCGAGGTTTGCCCAGTCGATTGTTTCTATGAGGGGGAAAACATGCTGGTTATCAACCCCGATGAATGCATCGACTGCGGCGTTTGCGAACCCGAATGCCCGGTTGAAGCGATCCTTCCCGATACCGAGGACGGCCTCGATGAGTGGCTGGAAATCAACACCAAGTACGCTGCCGAATGGCCCAATATCACGGTCAAGGGCGAATCGCCCGAAGATTCCGATGAATGGAAGGATAAGCCCGGCAAGAAGGAAATGCTGAGCCCCAATCCCGGTGCCGGCTCCTAACCGGGAAGTACGCTTTATTCTGGCGGCCTGGGGGCCGGTCGGCCTTGGGTTTCGTCGTCCAATTACCGATATTTGCGCCGATCCATTAGTTGAGGCGGGTTAAAGCTGTATTTTCGCCCAATTTTGTGCTATAACATGCGCAAGGCCATGGGAATCCAGCATTCAGTGGCCTTTTACGCATGAATGGCGCCGAAAAGCGCCGAACGCGATAAAGGGACGTTGCCGATAATTCCGGATTAACGCTGTTATCTCTAAATCACGACCGATATTCGCCGTGCCAGTTGCCGCTGATCCAGCGCATGGCGCTATGCGATTTGGTTCAATCGAGTTTTTTGAAGTGGAGAAATTGAGGAAAAATGGCGAAAAACGCTAAGAAAAAAGATAGCAAGCTTACCTTCAAGGCCGGCGAATATGTGGTCTATCCGACCCACGGCGTCGGCCTGGTGAAGGGGATCGAAAAGGAAACCATCGCCGGCCACAATCTGCGTCTGGTCGTCGTCACCTTCGATAACGACCGCATGACCTTGAGGGTGCCGACCGACAAGATGGACAGTTCCGGCCTGCGCAAGGTCAGTTCCAAGAAAATCATGGAAGATGCGGTCACCACGTTGAAGGGCAAGGCCAAGGTCAAACGCACCATGTGGAGCCGCCGGGCCCAGGAATATGAAGCCAAGATCAATTCCGGCGACCCGATTTCCATCGCCGAAGTGGTGCGCGATCTGTTCCGCAATGTCGGTCAACCCGATCAATCGTTCTCGGAACGGCAGATCTATGAGGTGGCGCTGGAACGCCTGGCCGGCGAATTCGCCGCCGTCGACGGCACCGACAAGGAAAGGGCGACCGAGAAAGTCGAACAGGTCCTAGCGATAGCCGATGCTGATTGGCCGCCTGATTGGCCGCCTGATTGGCCGCCTGATTGGCCGCCTGATTGGCCGACTGATCCGACGGTTATGGGTTTTCGGGGGCGCCGGGACGTAGATGTCTCGGCGCCCTTTTGCATTGGGGAACCGCGATGCAAGGCGCCGCGCTGACGCGTATTATTTCCGGCGGCCAGACCGGCGTCGACCGGGCGGCGCTTGATGCCGCCCTCGAAGCCGGGTTCCAATGCGGCGGCTGGTGCCCGGCCGGCCGTTGGGCCGAAGACGGCGCAATTGCCGCCCGCTATCCGCTGGCCGAAACCGAAAGCACCGACCCGGCCGAGCGCACCGCCGCCAATGTCGCCGCTGCCGACGCCACATTGATCTTGACCGACGGCGCCGACGATCCGGGTACGCAGCTAACCATCGCCATCGCCGAAAAACTAAAGAAACCGGTTCTGATCGTGGATTTCACGGCACCCGAGGGCCAGCCTTTAGATACCACGGGCACCGCCGCCGAAGGCGCCCGCGAATGGCTTTCCGGACTGGATGTGCGGACCCTTAACGTGGCCGGACCGCGTGAAAGCCGTGCCCCCGGCATCTATACCCTGGCGCGCGGCTTTATGGCGCTTTTGCTTGGCCGTTAGATGGTCAGGGCGTGACCAGTTTCACCAATGTTCCGGCGGCCGGCCGCTGGCCCGGCCTGAGCCCGTTCAAAAGTTGGAACCATTCGGCCTTGAACTTGTCCTGGGCCATCATGCGCGTCAATTTTGCCGCCGTGTCCCCGGCTTCAATGGCGCGGATGCGGATCCGCAAAGGCTTGATTTTCCTGGCTTCCGCCGCCGACATATTGCGCATGCTGAACGTCGTGCGCCGGAAGGGGAGATCGAATTTTCGGGTCAGGTTCGGCGGCGTTTGGAAGATGAACCGGTAAATCCGGGACGGGTCTTTGCGGATGGCGACAAAGCGGATGTCGAAGCTGGCGCCGCGGCTGTTGATCAAGGTGCGCGCCGTCGCCGCCCGCATGCCGTTGACGGTCATGCTTTCCAATCCGGCAAGCTGGCGGCCACGCACCCATTCGTTCCTGATATAGCCCGCCATGGTCGGGTTGTTGTGCTTGCCGGCGATGTCGAATTTCATGACGACGCCGCGCGGTCCGGTTGCAAACACCGCTTCCGGCCGGTTGGCGACGGCGAAGTCCTGCGGCACCTCGAACTTGAATCGCAGCGCCGGATGGGCGAAGGTTCGCCCGCGCATGAACCCCTCCTTGGGATCGCCGCCGAACAACACCCCGTCCAGGCGTTGCAGAAATTGCTTGCGGTTGCGGATCGATCCGGGCCGGGCGCCGCGCGCCTCGGCTATGGCGCGCTGCACCCGATCTAGGGTGCGCGGATGCGAGGCAAAGAAATCGCCGCGATCGACCTGGTTTTCCGGGCGCCCCTTGATGCGGTTTTGCAGACGCGCATGTCCGCGCATCTTAGTTAAGAAGCTGGCCATCATTCCGGTATCGTAACCGACCCGCGAAATATAGCGCACGCCCAGCCGGTCCGCCTCGAACTCCTGGCCTTGCGAATATTGCTGGATGATGCCGCGGCCGACCACGTTGGCGAGCTCTGCGGCGCCCGAACCGAGGAGAATGCCGGCGGCGGCGGCGCCGAGGCCGGCCAGGGTTCCGCTCGACTGCCGCTGCACCGAGTGGCGCGCGGTCACGTGCCCGATCTCGTGGGCGATGACGCCGGCCAGTTCGGCTTCGTTGCCGGCCAGGGCAATGAGGCCGCGAGTCACATAGACGAAGCCGCCGGGCAGGGCGAAGGCATTGATCGCTTTCGAATTGAGGACCGTAAAGGTCCATTTGATATTGGGCAGCTCCGAGGCGCGCGCCAGCCGATCGCCGATGTCATCGACATACCCCGCCATCCGCCTGTCGTCGTAGATGCCGCCGAACGCCTTGGAGATTTTTGGATGCTGCTCGAGGCCGATGCGGTATTCGTCCTCGAGCGTGGTGCCCATGGTGATCATCCGTTCGCCGGTTGCCGGGTTCACCGCGCAACCGGCAAGCTGCGCGGCGGCGGCGATAAAGAGCGGCGCCGACAACCATTTTCGGCATTTCCGGCATTTTCGGGCGGCCGCGATCATTATTCGAGCACCTCGATCTGTTCCGGATGGGTTGCGTTGATCATAGGGCCATTGAAGGATTTGAGCCAGCCACGAACCCGGACACGCTTGCCCTTGAGGGCGCCGGGCTCGATGCCTTCGCGGCGGAACAGGCGCGCCACCTTGGGCGCCAGCGATATGGTGAAGTCGGTGCGCCAGTTGGCGCCGAAGTTCAGATAAGCCCGCCCGCGAATGATGGCGGCGTCCAAAATCCGGCCCTCGACAAGCTGAAACGAATTGATCCGCCGGACCGCCTCGAGGGGCTCCAGGATGCGGTAATATCCGAGCCGCCAGATGCCGCGCCGTTTGCCGCGGGCGCGGCGCTCAAGTTCCAGCATTTCGGCCACCCGGGCGCGGTTGTCGGCGAAGGAATAGACCCGCGCCAGGCCGCGCGCCAGCATTTCGCCCTGCACCCAGACACCGCTTTCCAGATTGAGGTGGGCCAACAGCCGGCCATGCCGGTCGAGGCGCCGTCCGCCGTAGGAAAGCCGCACCCGCTGGTTCAAGGTCAGCCTGGCCAGCACCGCCTTGGCGGCATCGGCAAGCGGCCATTTCCTGAAACCGGCCCGGCCCAAGGGAAGCTTCGGAGCCTGGATGCCGACCAGGCGGATTTCCGTCGCCCCCGAAATGGCTTCTGCCAGGCTTACCGTGTCGCCGTCGATGACGCCGCTGACCAACGCCAATTGGCCCGGCTCGAGTTCCCTGGCGGCGGCCGGTAACCACGCCGCGAGCATCGCCGGAAGGCAAACCAATAGGGCGACGGCCGTTGCCCGCGATTTATCCCTCCAGAAATGTTTTTGACTTGGCATCGGCGAAGCAATAGACCTTGAAGCCATGGATGTATCGCAATCCCAGTATCAGCTTTATCCCGAGATTCAGCCGCACGCAAAGGGAATGCTCGATCTCGACGGACATCATAAAATGTATTGGGAGATATCGGGCAACCCCGAGGGGGTTCCGGCGGTGTTTCTGCATGGCGGGCCGGGGGCCGGCGCATCGCCCTCGCACCGGCGGTTTTTCGATCCCGATTACTACGCCATCGTGGTCTTCGATCAGCGCGGCAGCGGGCGTTCCAAGCCATTCGCCGAGATTGCCGACAACACCACCCAGCACCTGATCAATGATATGGAGGCCCTGCGCCGCCATTTGCAATTCGACAAATGGCTGGTGTTCGGCGGTTCCTGGGGAAGCGCCCTCGGGCTCGCCTACGGCATCGAATATCCGGACCGGGTCGCCGGCTTCGTGTTGCGCGGCATTTTCCTTTGCCGGCAGCTGGAACTGGATTGGTTTTTGGGCGGCATCGCCGCGATTTATCCGGAAAACTGGCGCGCCTTCCTCGATCATTTGGAGGCGCACGAACGGCATGACCCGCTCAACGCCTACCACCAGCGGCTGATGCACCCGGACCCGGCCGTGCATGGTCCGGCGGCGCGTGTCTGGGCCCGCTTCGAAGGCGCCTGCTCGACACTGATGCCGAGCCCGCGCAGCGTTTCCAGCCTGGAAACCGGGCGCGAGGCGCTGGCGCTGGCGCACATCGAGGCCCATTATTTCGTCAACAACCTGTTCCTCTCGGACGATCATTTTTTCAGCCATCTCGACCGCATCCGTGTCATTCCGACGACTATCGTGCAGGGCCGTTATGACATGGTCTGCCCGGTGCGCACCGCCGACGAACTGGCCGCCGCCTGGAGCGAAGCCGAATACGTGATCGTTCCCGATGCCGGCCATTCGGCGATGGAACCCTCGATCCGCTCGGCGCTGGTGGCCGCCACCGAACGCTTCAAGCGTTACTAGCGGTAAGCTGGTTTCGGCTTGCATCGAAGCGGCCATCGCCTAATATGGCGGCGCTGGATCGCGGCGCAGGGAGCATAAGGTGAAGGCAGTTATCAAAAGCATTGCGCTCGGGCTGATCGGCGTTTTGATGATGGCGGCCGATACCCGTCCGGCCCTCGCCGACGATCCCGATTTCCTGACCATCGGCGCCGGCTGGTTCGATTTCAACCGGCAGAAGGACCAGGGCGCCGAGCTGCGCCTCGAATACCGTTCCGACAAGAAGCTGTGGCTGTTCAAACCGTTCGCCGCCGCCGCCTATGCCAGCCCGGGGCACGGTTTCATCGGCGCCGGCGTGCTGGTCGATATCTTCCTCGGCCGCCGCTTGGTGCTGACCCCCAGCATCGCGCCCCATTACTACTGGGGCGGCGACAGCGACCTGGATCTCGGCCATGCCCTCGAATTCCGCTCGCAGCTCGAATTCGCCTACCGCTTCGACAACCGTTCCCGGCTCGGCGTCGCCATTTCCCACTATTCCAACGCCAGCCTCGGCGATACCAACCCGGGCACCGAAACCGTCACCCTCTATTATTCGATCCCGTTCGACAGTTTGTTTGGCCGGTAGCCGGCGCCCTTGCCGCGCGACAGTGGCAAGAGATTTAGCGCCCGTCCGTCATGCGCGCGGCGCATGCCCCGGTGCGACATCTGGTGCCCGTTTTCACCATACCGTTTCATACCGATTCATAACACTTCATACCGGTTTATACCGGTTTTGACCGGGCAATCCCGTACCGAAACCGGCCAGCCAGCGAAGCAAACGGTAAATTACGGCCGCCAGCAATGTGGCGCGCACATGGCTAACACAGCGCCCGGCATGCGCAGGCCGCAGCGCAAAATAATTCCTGTTAACAATGTCAAAGAGCAGATGTATTATATGGAACATATAAGAAACATTTCAAGCCCTGCATGGGTAAAAAGGATGCAAAAGAGCCTCGTACAGAACAGCAAAAAGTGACCGGTGCCGAACAAAGGCGATGNCTCGCGCAAGCCGATCGGCTATGCTATAAGCGCCGGCTAATTTGCGCTCACCGTTTCACATCACCGGGGCCCCGTAGCTCAGTCGGATAGAGCGACAGATTCCTAACATAACTCTCCATCTGTATCCCTTGCTCACAAAGGGATATAAGAGTGGTTATTGAAAAGTGAATAGTAAGTGAATATTCCAAGTGAATAAGTTGTGCGTTGTTTAGCAAGATTCTTGGTTTTTCCATGGACATAATGTAGGTTCCGTTTAGTGGTCCCGTAGCTCAGTAGGATAGAGCACCAGATTCCTAATTTTGATTGGGTGCCCTGTTGGAAACAACAGGAGTAGAACTACTCAAACTCGGGGAAACCTTCATCGCACTTGCGATATGGCAATCCCGAATCAAGCACCGTAAGGTGAAGGTGTAGAGACTTGACGGGTAGTGCCTAAACCAACCAATCGGTTGGTATGGTAAAGAGAAAGTCCAGCACACAAACACTCCACACGGGGTGGCAACGAAAGTTGTAGTTGTGATGAATCTGGGGGTCACAGGTTCGAATCCTGTCGGGATCACCACCCCCTTTTTTTTTACCTACTTCTGTTCCTAAAAACATAAGTTGAACCACCCTCTACTCACTTTTGAGATTTGATGAACTGAGTCATACTCCAAATCAACCCTGCCAAGTGAGAGTTCTGTGAAGCCATCAAATCCAGTTTCTTTTTGATGTCGTTGGTCTGTTGAATCTTCCTACCACGATCAACGATGCGAGACATAAGAACAACCGCACTAATATTTCTCAAAGTGGACTCTTGGAGGTCATCGTCATC
>NZAK01000056.1 GCA_002687515.1 Rhodospirillaceae bacterium | reverse complement strand
GGGGACACGACCGCGCCGACCAGGGCGGGGTTATATTCGGGAGAGTGGCAGCATCCTACATGTTGTGGGTATGGGCGTTAAGCGGATAGGCACGCAATAATGCTTCTTGTTTTCTTTTTCTGAGCAATGAGAAAGACAATATGACGGCGATGCAAAGAATGATCACCAGGGATACCGGCCGGCCCATGATGAAACCGATCGGGGCGTCATCGGAAATGATCAACAGGTTGCGCATGCCGTCCTCGGCAATCGGGCCGAGCACCAAGCCGAGCAACACGCCGGCCGTCGAAAAGTTGTATTTTTCCATGAAATAACCAAGCACGCCGAAGCCGATCATCAGCCAGATGTCGTAAACGTTGTTGGAGCCGGCATAGACGCCGACGACGCTGAACAGGATGATCAGCGGGCCGAGGATGCCGCGCGGCACCAGGGTCAGGTAGGCGAAGGTGCGGGCCATGACGATGGCCACGAAGGCCATGATCACGTTGGCCCCGATGAACCCCCACATGATGGTGTAGATGACTTCCGGGTTATTCTTGAAAAGCCGCAGGCCCGGTTGCAGGCCGTGGATGGTCAGGGCGCCGAGGATGACGGCCGCCGAAATGCCGCCCGGAATGCCGAGCACGAACATCGGGATCAAGGAGGTGCCGGTGACGCCGTTGTTGGAGCCCTCGGTCGCCGCCAGCCCCTTGATCTCGCCCTTGCCGAATTGATCGCCGGATTTGGCCCGGCGGATTTCCCAGGCATAGGCGATCCATTGCGCGATGCTGCCGCCGGCGGCCGGAATGATGCCGACCACCAGGCCGCAGGCCCAGCCCCGCATCAGCGACCATTTGATCTGGTACATTTCCGACAATTTCGGCCAGATCCGCCAGGATAAACTCTTCAGCCCCGAAATGTTCCCGTGCGCCTCGCCGGCGCAAAGATCAAGCCCCTGGGCGAAGGCAAACAGGCCGATGATGGCCGGCATGATGCCGATGCCGGCCTGCAGGCCGATCAGGTCGAAGGTAAAGCGCGGATAACTAGAAAAATGATCGACGCCGATGGTGCTCAGGCACAGTCCGAGCAATCCCGAGATTAAACCCTTCGACACCGAACCGAAGGAAACCGAGGCAATCGCCGTCAGCCCCAAGAGGGCGATCAGGAAATATTCGGCCGGACCGAACCACAAGGATACCTGGGCCAGCGGCCGCGACAGGAACAGCAGGACGAAGCCGCTGATGATGCCGCCCATCACCGAGGCGAAGGTCGAAACCTTTATCGCCTCGACCGCCTTTCCCTTTTTTGTCAATTCGTACCCCTCGATCGCCGAAGCCGCCGATGCCGAGGTCCCGGGGGTGCGCAAAAGGATCGCCGAGAACGAGCCGCCATAGATGCCGGCGGCGAAACACGAAACCAGCAGGATCAACGCGGTTGCCGGCTCGAATTCGAAAGACACCGGGATCAGCAGGGCGATGGCCATCGGCGGGCTGAGGCCGGGAATGGCGCCGATCACCAATCCGATGCAAACCCCGAGCAGCATCGCCATCAAGTTGCCGAGGGAAACGATGTTGCCGAGATAGCTGAAGGTTTCTTCAATAAACATTTTTCATTCTGTTGTTGCTTTTTCAGGCTGCCTAGATCAGCCAGCCGCGCGGAAGCTGGGCATGCAAAAAGAGCTCGAAAAAGGCGTACATGAGGGGCAGCGAGATTGCGATGGTGATGGCGATCGACTTGAAATTACGGACCCCGACAATCAGGGTCGCCAATACCAGCAGGAAAAACGAAGACGTAAAATAACCGACCGTAAATATGGAAGGTATGTAAATAATAGACAGCAATAGAATCAAGAATTGCTTATTGGATGCAAATGAAAAATCCAGCTTTATTTTATCCGAACTGTCCCTATTGCGGAAGGCGTCGAACAAAAGAATCAGGGACAGAAAAATTGCGACGCCGGAGGTGAACTGCGGGACCTGATGCCCGTTGGCCGGAAATTCCTCCGACGCGATCCATATGTAGGCGGAAATCGCGATCAACGATAACGCGGTGATGGCTCTGCCGACATAGACGGGCATCGATTTCCACCAATCCCAAACGGAAGTTATTTCCGAATTAACCGGCGGACCGAACCCCGGCCTAAAGCCCCTGCTTCTCTTTGTCCCGGCCCGATGACAGCTGTTTCTTGCAGGCACGATATCAAATCGGTTTTTCAAAATAAATCAAAAAACAAACCGGCGGATCCGGGAGGGGACGAGGAGGGGGCGCGGGGGTCGGCGGCGATGCAAAGCGCCTGCTTGCCTTCCGGCTGCAACATCGGCCAGCCGTCCTTCTGCGCCATGAAAGACATGGGAAGATTGACGACACGATATGAGAAACCCGGCGCAAACTTCCTCGTAATGGTTCACATCTTCGCGATAAGGTTGTGGGTGAATCGAGTCCACATCCTAGTATGGTGTCTCCTTTTTCTCAATATTCATGGCCCAACCCACGCTAGCCGCGGCCTTGGAATTTGGTTACAATTTTTTGAAGTAATACAGTCATGGTGCAATCTATCGGTCCGTTATATTATTCAGTGTGATAAGAGGAGGCTGACCATGAATATTCTAACATTCCCCGGAATGGTGGTTTCATCTAAAGCCGGCTGGCCCGAACTTGAAAAAATCCATCCAGCCATCATAAAGATATTTGCCTTCCTGGTTCTGCCCTTGTCGCTCATCCCACCGGCGATGCTCTATTATGCTGGCACAACTTATGGTGATGACTTCGTGGTTGGTTATGGCGGCAAGCCGTGGGGCTGGATCGCCATTGTTTTTTTCCTGGCGGAAATGCTCACCTTTGCCGGCATGGGATGGTTAATTGGCCAGATCGCCGAAACCAATAAATTGAAGATTGACAGCCATGACGCTTATTTGCTGGCGGCGATAGCACCGGTACCGCTTTGGCTCTCCGCATTCGGCCTGTTTTTCGCAAGCGTAGCAATCAATATGGCAATTTCCGTGGTCGCGTTGGCATGTTCGTGCGGCCTGATTTATCACGGCATTTATGCCCTGTGCCATATGCATGAAGAAATTATAGCGATGTCGATCACCTATACTGTCATCAGTGCCGGCCTGGTGGCCTGGGTACTGCTTTTGGTTATCGTCATCGCGGTTTGATTTATCAGGCGAAGAATGGGCGGTGATTGAGCCGTTTTTGCGGCTTGGCGGAGGCGGCAGCCGGCGCGGCCGGATTTCGGTTTTCCGGAATACGGTGACAGTCTACTTTTTCCGTTCCGGCCGCAACATCGGCAAGCCGCCCTGGCGCGGTGCCGCCGCCCTGACCCGGCGCCCCGATAGCTGGCGCGCGATGCAGGCGGTGTCGGCGGACGGCAGGATCGCCACCTCGCGGCCATGTTCATCGGCAAACCGGCCCGCCGCGCCCGTTTTGCCCTTGTAGCGGCCGATCCTCAGCTTCGCCGCCGCGATGATCTTCTTGCCGCCCTGGTAGCATTCCAGGTTCCAGACCGACGATTGCTCATGGTGGCTGTCGAGAAAGCCCTTGATGCCTTGCGCCCTGGCCGGCGGGGGCAAAAGGGCGATGAGGGCGATGAGCAACAGGGCGACGATAAATACAATGCTTCGCATTGGTTCCCTCCAAGTGTTTTTAAGGAAACATGCAATGGGTGTGCCAATTGAGCATTTGTCGCGGTTTGCGGGCTCTTATCCTGAGTGGGCATTCACGGGCGTTACAGCCACTCCCACCGTCATCACACGACTTGATCGTGTGATCCAGGGAACTCTGCGGCTATTCTGGATACCGCGCCAACAATATCCAAAGAGGGTCGCGGTATGACGCGGGGGCGGGAAATACAAAAAGTAAACTGTCACCGTATTCAGACCTTTTTCCTCGATTTCTTGAATTCGTTGCTTGATTTCTTCGAGGGCGCGCCGAATCTGTTCGCGATGCTCGGGATTGGTCGAGTTATTAAACTCTTCGATAAGGTTGGCCGCCTCAGGAATACGGTGACAGTTTACTTTTTAAATCGTCTGACAAATAAGCTTTCAAAAACCCCGGGACCATGGCCAGGACTGGCAATAAACTTTCCCGATATTAACCTATACATGTTACAAAGCCGGCATGTGGCGCTTGGTCACACCCATCATATTAATTCCCGCGTTCCTGTTGGCGGCCGCGCCGGCGGGTGATGCCGCTGAAAAGTTGCCGCTTGGCTGCGTGTCGCAAGAGACATTTAAGAAAATAATGAAAGTCGCCAAATTTGAATGGGGCGGCACCGACCGCGAGAACCACCCCATTGTAGTCCTAACTATACCTACCCAATACGAACGGCCCGTAGCCCGAGCCGGTTGGGCCATCTATAGGTTCGACAAGGCCCAAAAGATGGCTTGTGAAATCGTCTCAGGCGGTGCGACGACGCCGTATTCAAAATACGGCGATCTCATTTGGCCACCGCAATATTAACGGCGGCGAAAAACATCGCCGCCGATTTGATACATTGACCCAAGCGGTAAACTTTCGGCTGCATCGTGCGAGCCGAGTATCGGAACGGCTACCCATTTTCCACCGATAAACTGCTGATGGCCGCCGCCGGAGATTGGTTTGATTTGCGGTTTGGGTGGCAAGACCGGCTTCTGTGATCCGTCGGGTAGATATGGCCCCGCGGGCGCAGCCGGCCTATCGGCGCCAGGATATTCCGGTTGCGCTGGCAGTTTTGGCTTGGTTGGTAAACCCGGCTTCGGCACTTGCGCCTCTTGGTTTGCCGCCGGCTGCGGCCCCCGTTCCTCCGGATTATAAAACTCGGCCATCGCCTTGTTGAGGGCGATGCCGGTTTCGCTGTCCTTGTTTTTGACGGCGCCGTCGACTTTCAGACCCTTAGCCTTTTGAAAGGTTTCCAACCCCTCGAACACGGTCTCCGGCTCGTTTTGGATGAAAATATCGGGATGGGGTTTGCCGGCGAAGCCGAGATCCTGGAGCACCCGGTCCAGGTTCTTGAAATCCTCGGCGCCGTTTTTTCCTCTCCTGCCGATCGGCTTGTGATTGCTGAAATAGGTGATTATTGAATTTTTCCTGATTGATCCATGAGATCGATAATATAGTACAAAAAGAGAACGAAAGTCAACCATTAATTATAATTAACCAGTAATATATTGACAAATTAACCGGTGTATTCTATATATGTTCTTATCATCCCATCACACTCAAGGAGACCAACATGACCCTCAATTCCAGGCAGGAAGCCTTTTGCCGGGCCTATGCGATCGGTGCGGGCGGTACGACCGGTGCGGCCGGCGTCAACGGGGCGCGGGCGGCGCGCCAGGCGGGCTACGAGGCGGCGCATGCGGCGAAGCAGGCGTCGCGATTGTTGCAGAATGCCGAGGTCGCCGGACGCATCGACGAATTCCACGCCGAGCAGGCGGCGGCGCGCGCCGAGGCGGCGGAAAAATTGATCGACAAGCTGGAGCCGGTCTACCGGAGCGGGCTCGACGCCGGCGACACCGACACGGTCTTGCAGGTGGTCGAGTTGCAGGCGCGCATCGCCGGCCTGCTGGCCGCCGGTTTCATCCGGCCCCGGGCCCAGCGCGGCCCCCTCCCGGCGCGGCCCGAGGACAACCAAGGCCACATGGAATTCCTCGGCCTCTTGGATGGCGGTGAGGGCGGGGAAGACGCGGAAAATGTCCCTGGATGACCATGAATGTCCATAAATGACCAGGATGTCCATGCCTTTTGGCGATGAAATATGTCGCATTTTCGAAAAAATTCCGCGAAGCCGTTGCCGACCCCGCGCCTTGACCCGATTGGCTGCGGGGCATAGCCTTGGCCCTATACGACAAAAGCGATCGGATCCGTGAGATTCAACCATGAGCCAGGCCCCAGCATCCCCGCATCAATCGGTTCCCTCCGTCGACCGCGTGCTCAACATGGCCGGCGTCGCCGCCTTGGCCGAATCCCACGGCCGCCAGCCGGTGACGGCGGCGGTGCGCGCCGCCATCGACGAAAGCCGCGCCGCCATCGACGCCGCCGGCATCGGCGATGCCGCCAGAGGGGAAATGGCTGAGGAACTGGCCACCGCCCTGGCCGGGCTCGAGGAAACGGCGCTGACCGCCCGTATCGCCGCCCGCGTTGAAGCCGCCGCGGCGCCCAGCCTCAAGCCCGTTTTCAACCTCACCGGTACCGTGCTGCACACCAATCTGGGCCGCGCCCCGTTGCCAGCCGAGGCCATTGCCGCGATGACCGCCGCCGCCGCTTCGGTCAACCTGGAATATGACCTCAAGAGCGGCAGGCGCGGCGACCGCGACAGCCATCTCGAAGACCTGCTCGCCGAACTGACCGGCGCCGAAGCCGCCACCGTCGTCAACAACAACGCCGCCGCCGTGCTCTTGACCCTCAACACCCTGGCAAACCGCAAGGAAGTGCCGGTGTCCAGGGGCGAGCTGATCGAGATCGGCGGCGCCTTCCGGATTCCCGATATCATGAAACGGGCCGGCGCCAAGCTGGTCGAGATCGGCACCACCAACCGGACGCATTTGAAGGACTACGCCGAGGCCATCGGCCCCAGGACGGCGGCGCTGATGAAGGTGCATACCAGCAACTACGCGGTTCAAGGCTTCACCAAATCGGTCGGCGGCAAGGAGCTTTCGGCCCTGGCGCGCGAACATGGTCTGCCGCTGATCGAGGATCTGGGCTCCGGCACCCTGGTCGACCTGACCCGGTTCGGCCTGCCGCACGAGCCGACGGCGGGCGAAACGGTCGCCGCCGGCGTCGATGTGGTTACCTTTTCCGGCGATAAACTGCTCGGCGGGCCGCAGGCCGGGCTGATCGTCGGGCGCCGGGATCTGATCCGGCGCATCAAGAAGAACCCGATGAAACGGGCGCTGCGCCCGGGTAAGGTGAGCATCGCGGCGCTCGCCGCCGTCCTCCGCCTCTACCGCGATCCCGACCGCTTGGCGGCGCGGGTGCCGACGCTGCGCCTGCTGGCGCGCGGCGAGGCCGAAATCGCCGCCGCCGCCGAACGGTTGCGGTCGCCGCTGGCCGAGGCCTTGGGTGGGGGCGCCGAGGTTAGCGTCATTGCCTGCCAGAGCCAGATCGGCTCCGGCTCGCAGCCCATCGAACGGTTGCCCAGCGCCGCCATTGCCATTACGCCGGCGGCCAAGAAAAAGGGCGCCGCCCTCAACCGTATCGCCGCCGCCTTCCGCGCCTTACCCGTCCCGGTCATCGGCCGCGTCCACGACGACGCCTTCATCCTCGATTGCCGCTGCCTCGAGGACGAGGCCGGGTTTGTGGCGCAGTTGGGCGGATTGTCGCAGCCATGATCATCGCCACCGCCGGCCATATCGACCACGGCAAGTCGGCCCTGGTGAAGGCGCTGACCGGGGTCGATACCGACCGTTTGCCGGAAGAGAAGGCGCGCGGCATGTCGATCGATCTCGGCTTCGCCTACCAGGCGATGGACGGCGGGCGGGTCTGCGGTTTCGTCGATGTGCCCGGCCACGAACGCTTCATCCGCAACATGCTGGCCGGCGTCACCGGCATCGATTACGCCATGCTGATCGTCGCCGCCGACGACGGGCCGATGCCGCAGACGCGCGAGCACCTGGCGATCCTCAACCTGTTGGGCGTGCCCGATGGCGTCGTCGCGCTGACCAAGATTGACCGGGTTGAACCGGCGCGCATCGACGCGGTGCGCGCCGAGATCGCGGCACTTCTCGCCGGCACCTGCCTCGAAGGCGCCGATATCATGCCGGTCTCGGCGATCACCGGTGATGGCGTCGAGGCGCTGGCTGATCATTTGGGCGCGGTCATGGACTTGGCCGAAGAGCGTGACAGCAGCGGTAATTTCCGCCTCGCCATCGACCGCAGCTTCACCGTGCAGGGCGCCGGCCTGGTGGTCACCGGCGCGGTCTTTTCGGGCGCCGTCAGTGTCGGCGATCATCTTGTCCTGTCGCCGCAAGGCACCGAGGTGCGGGTGCGCGGCATCCACGCCCAGAACCGGCAGGCCGATAGCGGCACCGTCGGCGAACGCTGCGCCCTCAACCTGACCGGCCCCGATCTCAAGCGCGAAGACGTGCACCGGGGCGGCTGGGTGATGGCCGCCGGCATTCACAGCCCCGTCGCCCGTTTCGATGCGCGCCTCCGGGTATTGGCCGAGGAAGCGCGTCCGCTGCGCCATTGGACGCCGGTGCATGTGCATCTCGGCGCCGCCGAGGTGCCGGGCCGGGTGGCCATCCTGGAGGGCGGGCCGATCCCGCCGGGCGGCGACGGGCTTGTCCAGATCGTCCTCGATCGGCGCATCGGCGGCCTCAGAGGCGACCGCTTTATTCTGCGCGACCAATCGGCCCGGCGCACCATCGCCGGCGGCAGTTTGATCGATCCGTTTCCCCCGGTTCGCGGCCGCGCCCGCCCCGAGCGCATCGAGTTTATCGGCGCCATGGAGGAAGCGGCGGCCGAGGACGCCTTGCTCAAGCTTCTGGAGCAGCATCCGGCCGGCATATCGTTGAACAATTTCGCCATCGCCTGGAACCTGACAGCCGACGACGCCGAAGCCTTGTGGGAGCTGGCCGGCCTGGTGCGCGCCGGGCCGGCGGGTGATCCCGCCGGCTTTTCCGCCGAGCATTGGGACGGCCTGTTGGAGGCCATCGAAAGCGGCCTCCGCCATTGGCACGAAACCAACCCCGATAAGTCGGGCCCATCGCAGGACGCCTTGCGCCGCCTGATGCCGTTGCGCCTGCCGGTGCCGGTCTTCGAAAGCGCCCTCGATCAACTGGTCTCGGCCAAGCGCCTTGTGCATCTCGGTTCCGGTTATTGCCTGCCCGGGTTCGAGCCGAAGCTGGCCCCTAAGGACGCGGCCCTCTGGCGCCGGGTCGAGCCGCTGCTCATCGACGGCCACATGCAGCCGCCGGTGGTCACCGAGCTTTCCGAACGCCTCGCCTCGCCGCGCCGCGATGTAGAACGCTTTTTGGTGCGCGCCGCCCGCCTCGGCCTGGTTTTCCAGGTCGCCAAGAACCGTTTCATCGTGCCCGAAGCCTTGCTCGAACTGGCCGATGCCGCCGAGGCGCTGGCCGGTGATGCCGGCGAGGCCGGCTTCGGCGCCGCCGCTTTTCGCGACCGCGCCAAGATCGGCCGCAACCTGGCCATCGAGATATTGGAATATTTCGACCGCCAGGGCCTGACCTGGCGCTCGGGCGATACGCGCACCCTCAGGAAACCGGTCGCCGAGGTGTTCGGCGGCATCGGCTGAACGGTGGCCGAATGGGTTCAGGCGCCGTTCCAGTGGCCGCCGTCGAGCATTGCCTGCGAGACACCGGCCTGCCAGTCGGTGAAGCTTTTGTAATCGGGGCGGGCCTGGACCTCGGCCCGGGTGCTCTCGAAGATTTCGCCGTCGCTCATTTCGTCGAAATCGAAGGGGAAGGCGACCGGTGCCGGCAGGTACCAGGGCGAGGCGACGAAGGTTTCCAGGGTGTTTTCCTCGGGGTCCTGGAAATAAAGGCTCCAGGCGATGCCGTGGGCGAGGGTCCTGATGCCGGGGGCCTGGGCGTGGCGGACGATTTCGTACATGCAGCGCAGCTCGGCCAGCGAGCCGACGCGGAACGACAACTGCGCGATCTGCGAGGGCAGGCCATCGGGCCGGCCACTGGCCAGCACCACCTGGTGGTGGTCCTTGGGATCGCGGCTCATGTAAACCAGCTCCGGCCCGCCCGGCCTGGTGACGCCCCGGTCGGTGATGAAGTAGCCGAGCACGCCGGTGTAGAAATCGATCATCCGATCGAGATCGACCACGGCGATCGCGATGTGGCCGAACTGCAATTGCGGGACTTGGGTCATAGCTAAACCTCCATTGAAAGGGGCGCGGCGTAGCGGCCCGATCCGCGCTTCGGGTACTTGGCCAGGGCGAAGCCCTGTTGGTGGGCGGCGCGGGTGATGACGATGGCTTTCCAATAGGCGCCGCCGGCGATCACCAGGGCGCCGGGCACCGCGAAGATCCAAAACGGCGCCGCGGTCCAGACGATGAAGGCGATGTAGCCGACGATCGGCAATAGGTGGCCGAAGACATATAGGCGCGGGGTCGTGGATTGCAATACTGCGCGCGCCAGGGGGCCGATGCCGCCCGCCTTGGCGCTGTCGACATAGCCGCGCCAGAGGGACCCGCTGATGACAACGAGCACGATGGCGGCGACCGGCAGCACGAAACCGGAGGGCAGGGTCCAGGGAAAGAAACCGACGATGACGGCGTTGAGCCCGGCGCCCTCGGCCAGGCCGGAAAACACCAGCATCCAGATCATGCGCCGCGTGCGCCAGGCCGGGATGCCCTTGCCGGCCTGCAGGATGCGCGCCTGGGCATAGAGGAACGCCGCCGCGCCGATGGCGGCGACGGCCAGCCAGGCGGGATGCGGGACCAGCCAGGTTCCGAGCAGGCCGAGATAGAAGACGCCGGCGGCGTAAACCTCGCGCGACATCCAGGATGTGTTGGGGCGCAGGATGACATAGGCGGCGCGCAGCTTGCGCCCGATCTTGAGCCAAACGAAGAACAGGCCGACCGCCATCACCGCGCCGGCGGCGGTGAAGATATCGCGGATGCCGCCGAGCGGCAGATCGACCGCCAGGGATATCAGGTAAGCCACCACCGCGGTGCCGGAAGCGAGGCCGCCCAAGATGAAATTCATCGCAGCGCGCATGTCCCAGAAGGTTTGGAGCTTGCCGGCCAGGGCATTTTCCGGCGCGCTCAGGGCGGCATCGTCGGCATCGGTTGCGTCGGCGTCGCGGCCCGGCACGCGCGGCGTCTGGTAAAGATATTTGATCTGCGGATCGTTGCCGAGATCGCCGTGCATTTGAAAGTAATCGTGCTCGCTGGTCAGCTTGGAGACAGGGCTTTGAGGATCATTGTAATCGCCGAAGGTGATGGCGCTGGCGATACAGGAGGCGGCGCAGGCGGGGCTCGCCTCGGGATCAATTCCCGGCGTCAGTCCGGCGGCCAGGCCGTCGTCGACGCGGTCGATGCAGAACGTGCATTTCTGCGCGACGCCGCGGCGCTCGTCATGGGCCACGAACCGCTCCTGCACCGTTTCCTCTTCGAAATAGGAGCTTGGGCGGTGGACGATGGTGCGCGCCAGGTAGGGGCAGGCGACGGCGCACGACGCGCAGCCGATGCAAAGCTCGTAATCCATGGTGACCAAGCCGTCGGCGCGCTGCTTGGTGGCGCCGGTGGGACAGACCGGCACGCAGGACGGCTCGGCGCAATGCTGGCAGCCGGTCACCAGGAACAGGCGCTCGACATCCGGGAAACTGCCGGTCTCGACATCGAGGACGCTTCGCCATTGCACGCCGGGCGTGGTGTCGTTGGCGTGCTTGCAGGCGATGGTGCAGGTCTGGCAACCGACGCAGCGGTTGATATCCACCGCCATGCCCCAGCGTGGAGAAGCTTCGTTCATTCGGTGGGCCTGGGCGGGCCGTTGCCGCGCCGCACCCGCACCCGCGCGATGTCCGATCCGGAGCCGGTCGAATCGGTCAGCGACAGCGATATCGAGGTGACCGAATTGAGGCTCGGCAGATGCAGGTCCTTGGCGAAGGGGGTTTTCCAGTGATCGAACTGGCCGATCATCAGCACCGTGTCGGGGCGGATGCCTTCGCGCAGGACGGCGTAGCCGCGGGTTTCGCCGGCCACCGATTCGATGACCACCGGATCGCCCTCGGCGAGCCCCAGTTCGGCTGCCGTGGCGCGGTTGATGATCACGCCCTTATGGCCGGCAATGTTCTGCGCCACCTCGTTGATCATCGGAATACCGACATTGAGGCCCCACGAATACTGCATCGAGCGCGAAGTCAGCGCCCACAAGGGGTAATCGTCCGGGTCCCCGCCTGCTTCCTTGACATGGTCGGTCCAGATATCGGGAAACGGTTTGTAGGCGGGCAGGGGCTCGTACTCTTCCAGTTGGGTGTCCCACCATTCGACGCCGATCTCGTGCAGGCGGCGGGCGAGCTGGGTGCCGTGGCGCAGGATGCGTTCCTGATAGGGCAACTCGAAGCGGATGCCGTTGCGTTTCAGGTGCGGATAGAGGTACCAATTAAGCTGCGGGAAGGGGCGCAGCATATAGCCGTTTTCCTTGAACCATGCGAGGTCGTTGACTTCCTCACCGTCGGAGAGCTCAAAGCTGGCGGCCTTCGCCGAGGCGTCCCAGATTTCCTCCAACCCGTGCGCTACATTTTCATCGAGGCTGTAGTCATAATCCTTGGCGGTGAGCCGGACCCCGTGTTCGCCGCGGTTGATGGCGGCGTTGTAGGCTTCCAAGACGCCGGCGCGCGATGCAAGCTCGGTGGCGATGTCGGTCATATCGTGGCAATCGGCATCGGTGGCGCAAACCGGCTGGCGGATGGTCCAGCCCTGATGCGTCCAGAGCTGTTCGACGAACTTGGTGCCGCCGATCTGGATCAACTGGGTGCTTTCCAGGTCGGTCGCCTCGGGCAACAGGATATCCGCCATGTGGTTGGTTTCGTCGTAGGTGTAGGCGAAGGCGACGGTGAACGGGAATTCGGCGACCCTCTCCGCCACCTCGGGCGCATTCCACGAAGAGATCGCCGGATTGGTGCGGTAGCAGAACCAGATATCGGGCTTGGTCGGCTCGGGCCAATTCTTAGGCGGCGTTTTCTGGAACAGCCAGGGCAGGTGGGCCGGGCCGAGCGCCGACGACCAGGCCGAATCGGCGACCAGCGGCACCAGCGTCTTGTAGGCGTTACGGATATGGGGTTGGCTCTGCCACTCATTCCTGGAGGTGGCGTTGAACGGAAACTCCATGAACCCGTCGGGCCCCTTGACGGCCGAAATGAAGCGGTTATTGGCGGGCCGGTTCAGCTTGACGTTGGTGCCGATCATGCCGCCGGGTACTTCCAGCGCGCCGACCAGGCAAAGCAGCAAAGTCCGCGCCCAGCAACAATTGTAGCCGCCCCAGCCATTGTTGACGGACTTACCCAAAAGCACCGCGACCGGGCGGAAGGGCAGGGTCTCGCCCTCGATCTCGATGCTTTCGCCGACGCAGGCATTATTGATGAATTCGTCGGCAACCGAGCGAATGCGGTCGGCCGGCACGTCGCATTCGGCCGCCGCCCATTCGGGGGTGTGGGGCTTCAAGTGGTCAAGGAGGATCTGGTGCGCGGTCTTGGCCTCGATATCCCGGTGCCGCCATTCGTCGGCATCGGCGCCGACTTCGATGCCGGTCGAGGTGAAGCTGCCTTCGAGGGCGGCATCGCCGATGTCGGCATCGAACGGCTTGTTGGTCCCGTCGGCCAAATCGTGGATCAGGGGTTTGCGGGTCGCGGGATCGCGCAGGTAGTAGCCGTTGGGCCCGACCAGATAGGGCGCGTTGGTGTCCTGTTTCAAGAACGGAATGTCGCAATCGGCGCGCCAGTCGCGTTCATGCAGGATGCGGTGAATGACGCCATAGAGGAAGGCGGCGTCGGTCTTCGGCCTGATCGGAATCCATTCGGCGGCGACGGCGCCGGTGACCGACTGGTGCGGTTCCACCTGGACCCGCTTCATGCCGCGCACCCGGGCGTCGGCATGCCGCCAGATGCCGGCGACGCCGGTGGCTGCATCGCCGTTGTGGCCGCAGGACAGGATGTAGTTCACCCGCGGCGTATCCGGGGCGACGATGAAGGCCCGGTGCCACAGCTCCCCGTAAAGATGTTCGGAATGGTAGCACTTGACCCCCTGGCCGGCGCCGAAGCCGAGATCGACTTTGCCGAGCGCCGTCAGAAGCGCCGGGAAGGTGCCCATATACTGGGTCGGCGTGCCGCCGCCGCCGAAGCTGGCGGCGATGCGCGGATAGCCGGACTGGTCTGTCAGCCCGGCATCGATGGCTTGGCGCAGCTTGCCGGCGACCGTATCCAGGGCTTCGTCCCAACTGATCGGTACGAAGCCCGGGTCTTCGCCGCGCCCCTTGTTGGGATTGGTGCGCTTCATCGGGGTTTTCACCCGCTCGGGATTATAGGTCTTCTGGATCAGGCCATAGGCCTTGACGCAGACGCGGCCGCCGCCGGGATGTTCGTCGCCGATGGAATAGTTGCTTTCGATGCGCGTCGCGATGCCGTTTTCCACCTCGACCCGCATCAAGTCGGGCCCCGCCACGCACTGATAGCAAAAGGTCGGAACGGTCTTTTTCGTTGTCTGATCCAAGCTACCCGGTTCCTTCTCAGTACCGGCCGCATTACGGCGCCTGATCTCGACATATTAACAGAGACGGCCCACCGATCAATGTTCGGTTCCCGAACAAATTACAAAAATTGGGGTTATTCGGCGGCGCCCGCCTTATTTCGCGCCCAGCGCTTTTTCCCGCTTTGCCTTGAGCCGCTCGAAGGTCTTCGCCTTATCGACGACGAAGCGGCTGTGGGTGCCGCGCCCGACCGGTTCCACCGAATCCGAGACCGTCGCTTGCATGGTCACCATACGCCCGTCGACTTTGGTGATCTCGACTTCGAAGGTGACCTGATCGTCTTCCACGGTGGGCGCCATATGATCCACGCTGACATGGGTGCCGACCGTATCCTCGCCATCGTCCAAATGTTCGAGGAGGAAGTTGCGGCAGGTATCCTCGAAATCCTCAACCATGCGCGGTGTCCCATAGACGCGGCCTTCATCGCCCATGAAGCCGATGGTGCGGGACCGGTCTATGGCGATGGTTTTGCTGACCTTGATACCCGCTTTCAAGCTGTCCTTCATGATCGTCCTCCGTTCAAGCTCTTTGTTCTACAAGGTGTTGGCGACGGCAATATTCAGTTCCAACAATGCCAGGCGGCGTTCGCTCTTGATCACGTTCAGCGCGCGTTCCAGCGCCGCCGGCAGGTCGCTGCCGGATTCCACCTTCTCGGCCCAGTGGCCGGAAGCCTGGGCGATCTGCGTATAATCGGGACTAGGCCTGAGCGATGTAATGGGCATGGTGTTCATCTTCGACGCCTGGCCATCGGGGTAGAGGGCGAGGGCCGCCCGGCGCACGGCGTTCCAGACACCGTTGTTGAAGACGATTACCAGGATCGGCAGATCCAGCGATTGGGAAACCATATGGCAGGCGACCGGATTGGCGAAGATGTAGGAACCGTCGCCGACGCAGGCGATGGCCAGCCGGTCCCGGTCGGCAAGGCAGGCGCCGAGCGCCGCCGGGAATGCCCAGCCAAGGCCACCGGATTGGGGCGGGTTGAAATGGCGGTTGGGGCCCTTCAGATCCATGAATTGTGGCGGCGCACCCAATTCGTTGAAGACCACGGCATCGTCGTCCATCGCATCGGACAGGCATTTGGCCACCCAGGCATGGGTCATCGGCGCGCCGTTGCCGGACGCGGCGCGTTCGGCCAGGGCCTGGCGCCGGGCATCGCCGGCTTCCTTGATGGCGTCGTAGCGGTCCTGGTTCTTTTGCGCGCGCTCCGACAATTCCTCGTGCAGCGCGCTCATCGCCGCGGCGGTGTCGCCGGGAATTGCAATGTCGGATTGGAAACTGCGCACCGGCATGCCGGAAAACAAGGGGTCGGGCCCGATGTGAATGACCGTGGTTTCCGGTCCCGGGGCATGAAACTTGTCGATCCAGGGCACCATGCAATCGACCACCAGGATGACGTCGGCCTTCTTGACCTCGGGCCCGACATCGAAGCCGGCATGCATGGGATGGGCCGACGGCATGGTATTGCGGCTCGGCCAGGATTCGGCCACGGCCACGGCAAAGTCCTCGGCGATGCGGGCGACCATTTCGGCTCCGGCACCGCCGACATCGGCGCGGGTGCAGATCATCAACGGATATTCGGCGTCGGCGATCAATTGCGCGGCCTCGTTGATGGCCGCCCGGTCGGGCTGCGGCGCACTGGGCAGGGCCTGGATCGGCGGGCCGAATTCCTTGCCCTCGGGCCAGGCTTCGGCCAGGGGCTCGCGCGGCAGGCACAGATAGACGGGACCCTTGGGATCGTTCATGGCGATGGTCATGGCGCGGTTGACCAGGGCGGCCGCCTGTTCCGGGTAGCGCAATTCGTAATTCCATTTTGTCGATTCGCGCACCATGCCGCCCTGATCGAACATTTCCTGGCCGTACTGGATTGGCGTTATGCGGGCGCCCAGGCGTTCGTGCTCGGTTATCGGCGTGCGCCCGGCCAAGACCATCAGCGGAATGTTTTCGCTGGCCGCGTTGATCGCGCCCATCACCGTATTGGCGAGGCCCACATTGACATGCACCATCAGCGCCTGCGGTTTGCCGGTCATCAGGTAATAACCATGCGGGATGGCGGCGGCGGCGGTTTCGTGGGGAATGACCACCGGTTCGGGCAGGTGCTCGCTGAACGATCCCTGATTGGCCAGGCCTTCGATCACCGGCGCGAAATCGGTGCCGGCGTTGGCGAACAGGTAATCGACGCCGTTGGCCTTGAGCGCCATCAGGAAGGCTTCCGCCGCGGTTGTCGGTTGAGGGCGTTTCGGCATGACTATGTTTGCCTCCGGTATTTCGGTTGTTGGTACGGGCCTGAAATATTTCAGGCGGAAGCGACGCCGTCAATCCAACTCGAAGGCATCCTTGTAATCGACCTTGAGGGCGGGATCCTGTTCGCCCTTGTAAAGAATAAAGTTGCCGATGGCGAGAAGGTCCAGTTCGGTGCCCATGAAACAATGAAATGCGTCCTCGGGACTGCACACGATGGGCTCGCCGCGGACGTTGAAACTGGTATTGGCGATCACCGGGCAATCGGTCAGTTCCTTGAAGCGGGTCAACAGCGCGTGATAGAGCGGGTTGGTGTCTTCGGCCACGGTCTGCACCCGCGCCGAATAGTCGACATGGGTAACGGCCGGAATATCGGAGCGCGCCACGTTCAATTTATCAATGCCGAACAGGGCGTTCTGGTCGGCGCTCATTTCCTTCTGCCGTTTCTTGGCGACATCGGCGACCAGCAGCATATAGGGGCTGTCGGCATCCAATTCGAACCAGTCGGCAACATCCTCACGGCGTACCGACGGCGCGAAGGGGCGGAAGGATTCGCGGTACTTGATCTTCAGGTTCAGGGTTTTCTGCATTTCCGGCGAGCGCGCATCGCCGAGGATCGACCGGTTGCCGAGGGCGCGCGGGCCGAATTCCATGCGGCCCTGGAACCAGCCGACGGCTTTGCCGTCGGCCAGGGCCTGGGCGACGGTTTCGATCATCTCGCCGGTGGCAAGCTCGGTCAGCCGGGCGCCGGCCTGGCCCAGCCGCGCCTTGATTTCGGCATCCGAGAATTCGGGGCCGAGATAGGAGCCCGCCATGAAATCGCCGCCGCCGTTAACTGCGCGCGGCTGGTCCTGGAACAGATGGTAGGCGCAAAGCGCCGCGCCGAGGGAGCCGCCGGCATCGCCGGCCGCCGGTTGCACCCAGATGTTGTCGAACTTGGCGTCGCGCAAAATCTTGCCGTTGGCGACACAGTTGAGGGCGACGCCGCCGGCCAGGCAGAGGTTTTTCGATCCGCCCTCGGCCGCCAGCGCGCGGGTCAATTTGAGCACGATTTCCTCGGTCACCGCCTGGATCGATGCGGCCAGGTCCATCTCGCGGCCGGTCAACAGCGATTCCGGATTGCGCGGCGGCGCGCCGAACAGCGCATCGAACTTGGCGTTGGTCATGCGCAAACCGGTGCAGTAGTCGAAATAGCTCTGATCCAGGCGGAAGGTGCCGTCTTCCTTCACATCGACCAGGTTGTCGAGAATCAACTGCGCGTATTTGGGTTCGCCATAGGGGGCCAGGCCCATCACCTTGTATTCGCCGGAATTGACCTTGAAGCCGGTGTAATAGGTAAAGGCCGAATAAAGCAGCCCCAGGGAATGCGGGAAATGCAACTCCTTCACCACTTCGAGCCGGCTGCCCTCGCCATGGGCCACCGATGTGGTCGCCCATTCGCCGACGCCGTCCATGGTCAAGACCACGGCATCGCTGAACGGCGATGGGAAAAATGCGCTGGCGGCGTGGCTTTGGTGATGTTCGGAAAACAAAAGCTTGGTCTGCCAATCGAAGCCGGAATCGTATTTTTTGAACTCCTTGCGCAGCAGGTCCTTTTGAAACAGCTTTTCGCGCAGCCACAAAGGCATCGCCATGCGGAACGAGGTGAACCCCCTTGGCGCGAAAGACAGGTAGGTTTCCAAGAGCCGCTCGAATTTGAGAAACGGCTTGTCGTAGAAGGCGACAAAATCGACTTCATGCAGCGAACAACCGGCGGCCTCCAGGCAATAGGCGATGGCATGCTCGGGAAAGCCCGCATCCTGTTTCTTGCGGGTGAAGCGTTCTTCCTGGGCGGCGGCGACGATATGCCCGTCTTCGATCAGGGCGGCGGCGCTGTCGTGATAAAAGGCGGAAATACCGAGAACGCGCATGGGCGGCGCCACCTAAAACAAGGTGTAGATAAAGGGCGCTACCGCCGAGCCTTGGCTTAAGACGACCAAACCGCCGAACAGCACGAACATGACGAAAACCGGCAACAACCAGTATTTCTTGCGGATGCGCAGAAAGGCCCAAAGCTCGACGATGAATGCCATAATTTATCCTAGAACTGCCGGTTCATCGATTTCGGATCGGGCCCCGGCGGAACCCGTTCGATCCAATAGCTGTCCGCATGCGCATTGAATTTCAGGTGCAGCGGAACCTTACCAAACAGGCGCATAATAAGCCCTGTCGGGGTCACGGTCACGTAAAACAGAAGGCCCATAACCAGGGGATTTACGATGCCATGCAGAATTTGACCGAATTTCTGCCACACCGAATTGAGCGGCGCCAGAAGCCGCGGGATAAAAAGCGCCGCCATAAGGAACAGCGCCGCCACGATCAGCGCCCACCATACCGGCGGTTCCCCGCCGATCAGCGGATAGAGCGCGACAATCAGGAACAGCACCGTGAAAACGATACCGAAGGCGCGGTTCGAACTGTGTTTGACCGCGTGTTCCCGCCTCAGGTTTTCGTGGAGATCGAGGTCCTTGTTCATGCCTAATCCGATGTTTCCGCCGTATCGCGTTGGCGCGCGCCAACCCAGACCATCAACCGCCCATAATTGCCAGCCGAATATTGCTAAAAGGATAATGGACTTCAATACCGCGCGTGATTTCCCATATAAAATGTTCGAAGCGTTGGCCCAATCGGTGATAGTCTAGCCGCGCTTCACGAAAGGGATAGGATATGGACCAAAAACAATATACCGCCGGGGAATGTATATTCGAAGAGAATGCAGACGGCGATACCGCGTTCCTGCTGGCCTCCGGCGTGATCGAAATTTCGCGCATCGTCGATGGCGAGGACACCGTGCTCGGGCAAATCGAGGCCGGGCAGATTTTCGGCGAGATGGCGCTGATCACCGACCAGCCGAGGACCGCCACGGCGCGGGCGAAACAGGACAGCGTCTGTTTTCTGGTGCCGCAGGAAGCCTTCCAGTCGGAACTCGATTCGTCCAGTGCCCTGATGAAGTCACTGGTTATCAACCTGATTCGCCATATCCGGTCGCTGATGGATCAGTTGGACGATGCCACGAAAAACTCGGCGCCGCCCGACGTGGTGTTCCATCAGCCCGAAAGCTTCAAATCCTATAAGGTGAAAGAGTGACCGCCGGTCACGCCAGAGATCAGGCCTGTTTGTCGAAAATTAAATTTCTCACCTTGATGCCGCCGCCGGGGCGAAGCCGAAAACCGAAACCGTCCAGCAATTTGTTGATCTCGCCGGCTTCGATGCGCTCGGGCGGCTGGTCGGCCTCGACGATGATCGATTTGACATAGCGGCCGAGGGTTTCGCCGCCGCCCTTGATGATTTTGGCTTCGATACCGTCGACATCGAGCTTGATGTAGTCGGGCGGCGGCAGGCGGAATGCTTCGAGAACGCCGTCGATGGTGTAACCGATGACCGATTGCCTGAAGTTGTAATCGATGGCGCCTTGAACCGAGCGGGCTTGCCCGAACCCATGCATGGAATGGCCGGCGCCGGTATCGGCCATGTAAAGATAGTCGGCCCCGATCTGGTCGCTGAGGGCGATGCAATAGGGCTGAATCTTGTCATTGAGCTTGTTGATTTCGATGTTCCGGCATAATGCCGCGTGGCTGGCGGCACCGGGCTCGAAGGCGGCAACACGGATGTTTCTGACATAGGCCGCATACAGCGAATAAACACCGATATTGGCTCCGATGTCCCAAAGCACGGAACCTTCCGGCAGCTGGTCGATCCAGCGCACGGTTTCGGGCTCTCCGTGGGTGATCGAATTGGCATCGTGCAGCGAACGGGCGGTCGTCGATTCAAAATCTAAATGCCCGCCCGGCACCGCCATCGATAGGCGCTGTACCAAGCCTTCCGAAACCAAGCTACGGGTATTGGCCCGCCGGTAGGGCTTCATCGGCAGGGTCAGCAGCTTGACGCCATTGATAAGAAGCTTGCTTAACGACTTGCTCATGGGGTTCGATTCCCTAATCGTGCATTGGCAAGGATAAATCCAATTCGGCATGCCGTCACGGTTTCCGCTGGGCGCCAATTCCGCTAGGTTGCGGCATGCGTCTATTTGCCAGTCTGAAAGCATACCTGAAACCGGCCGCGATCGTTATCGGGATCATCCTGGTTTTGGACCTGGCCTTGGCCCAGATTTTGAAGCGAGGGACGGAATTTTGGGCGGGCACCTATCCGCATATGGACCACCGGGTCCGCTCGGCGGATTATCATCACACCTTTGCGCCCGGACGCGAGGTCATCGAGCGCTGGGGGCGGATCACCTATCGATTCGCCACCAATTCCCTCGGCTTCAAGGACGCCGCGCCGCGCGCGGTCAAAGCCAAGCGGGACGGGCCGCGGCTTCTGTTGCTGGGCGATTCGTTCACCGAGGGCGCCGGCTATGGATTTCCGGAAACCTTTGCCGGGCGGATCGCGGCGGCGATGGATAAGAATGGGGTCGAGGTTTTGAACGCCGCCGTCGGCTCCTACGCGCCGATTATCTATAACCTTAAGACCCGATACTTGTTGGATAAAGTCGGCCTGCAATTCGATCATGTGGTCATCTTCCTCGATGTTTCTGACATCTATGATGAAGCCAAGGGTTACCGGACGGATGCCAGAGGCCGGCTGATCGTACCGCCGGAGACGCCGGAAAAAACGTCGCGCGTCATCGGCCATTTCCTGCGCGACAATTCGATGATCGGACGCGCCTTCACCTTGATCCGCGATCAGCTTTCCGGGGCTCGCAAAGCGCTCAAGCTGCGCTGGCGGGCGGCCAGCGAAAGCGGCGAAAGCTTTTTCTCGGTCAGCGACGCCGCCTTGCAAATTTATGCCATTACCGACAAGGCGGCCGGTCGCTGGACCTATGACGACGAGGCCTGGCGGGACCATGGCGCCGACGGCCGGCAAAAGGCGGCCGGCCAGCTGGACCGCCTGTTCACATATCTTAAAAACAGGAAGATCCCGATGACCCTGGCCATCTATCCCTGGCCGGACCAAATCCTGTTCGACCCGGAAGCGCCCCGGCACCTGGGCTTTTGGCGCGACTGGGCGGCGGCGCGCGGTATCCAGTTCATCGATTTGTTTGCCGCCTTCACCGATGGCGCCTCGGTCGAGACGCTGCTGCGCTATTTCATTGCCGGCGATTTCCATTGGAACGAACAAGGCCATGCCCTGACGGCGGCGGCATTCCTGCGCCAGTTCAAGGATTGAGACGGCGGGGCGAGGCCGGCGTCCCGCCCGGTGCCAAATCTAGGCCGGCGCGGTTTCGGCCTTGGTGACCTTGACCTTCGCGCACACGTCCAGGTTCAGGTTGGTCGGGCTGGCGTGTTCCCAGTCGACTTCCAGGAGGTCGTTGAAGAACACGCCCTTGCCCTTGGCCACCGGCATGGTGTCGGCCCAGTGGCCGGCGCAGGCGCCGATGCCGAGCCCCTCGGGGTGGATCGCCTGGGTCAGGTACAGCCGGCCCGAGACCCGGCGGCCGCCCTCGTTCTCGACATCGACCAAATCGCCGGTCGCCAACCCCATGCGGCGGCCGACGTCCTCGTTGATGGCGATGTTGTAGGAGAACGGATCGAGCCGCGCCGCCTCGTCGAGCCAGGCGTTTTCCATGGTCAGACTGTTGGTATGGACGACGTCACGGTAATAGAAGGCGAAGAAGTCGAAATCCGGGCGCTCGCATTGGTGCGAGGTGCAGGGCAGCCAATCGGGCAGCGGCGAATAGAATTCCTCAGGAATCGGCATCCCCCTCGGTTCGGCGATGGCGTTGGCCTTTTCCCAGATGGTCGGCATCCATTCCCAATAGATCGGCACCCGCACGTCGACGAAATGGCGCCAATAAACCTCCTTGGTCTTTTTCGGCCATTTCATGACGCCGTGCTCCTTGAACCAGTCGAGGCCCTTGTCGGGTCCGAACTTGTCCTTCAGGTCGGCGTCGCAGACCTCGGCGAAGCTGTAGCGCTTGGAAGGGGACAGGCGATTGGGCGGCCTCAAGTCGAGCAGCGCGTTGAAGGCGGCGTTGAGGTCGGGCAGTATGCCGGCGCGGTCGGCCAATTCGATCAGCACCTCGGACAGTTGGCGCCGCTCGCCCTCGGCCTCGACGGCGGGCTGGCGGATCGGCCAGCACCATTCGCCCTCGCCGGCCGGATGGCTGAAGATGAACGGGAAGTTGGCGCGTGAATCGCCGGTCTCCAGATAGCTGCAATCGGGAAGCACGATATCGGCGAACTGGGAGGTTTCGGTGAGGAACAAATCGAAACAGACGATGAATTTGAACCGTTTCAGCGAGGCCGCCACCGCGTCCTTGTTGCCGACGCTCATGATCTGGTTGGCGCCCAAATTGATCATCATGTCGGGCCCGTAGTCGAATTCGAATCTTTCCCACATCTCGGGCTGGTCGGAGGAGCCCTGGAAGGGCGAGGAGAGGGCGTGTGGAAAGAGGTCCTGAAGGCCGAGCTTTTGCGGCATTTTGGGATCGTCTATCGGGAACGGCGCATGCGGAACCACCCACGAGCCGGTGATCATCATGCCGTCGGGATCGGGGTGCGGGGCGTATTCGAGGCGCCCGGTCTCAGGGTACCCGTCGCAGGCCGGATTGAAGCCGAGGCAGCCGCCCGCCATGTCGGCCGAGCCGGCCAGCTGGTTGAGCAAATCTATCGCCAGCATGTTGTAGGCCGAGTTCTTGTGTCCCTGCGCGCCGCGGAAGGCGATCGCCGCCACCGGCCGGTAGGGAATGGCGAGGCCGTCGATTTCGATGCTGCTGCCGATCCGCGCCTCGGCGGCGAATTCGCCGGCCAGGCGGCGGATGGTCGCCGCTTGGATGGTGGTGATCTCCTCGGCCCGCTCCGGCGAATAGGTCTTCAGGTGATCCTTAATCAGGGCGAAGGCCGGCTGGCATTCGACGCCTTCGGCCTCGAAGATGCCGCCCAGGGCCATGTCGGCCGCCGCCGCGGCGTCGAACGGAACCGCCCGCCCGGCGGCCTCGTCCCAGACCAGGGGCTTGTCGGTGGCGGCGTCCCGCACATAGTGCCGGTCGGGGCCGATCAGGTAGGGGCCGTTGGTTTTGGCCTTGATATAAGGGGCGTCGAAAACCTGCAATTCGTTGACCATGACATTGGCCATGGCGAGGGCCAGGGCGGCGTCGGTGCCGACCCGGATCGGCACCCATTCGGTGCCCTTGGCGCCGACCTGGTTGGCGATCGGATCGACCACCACCATCTTCATCCCGCGCACCCTGGCGTCCGCTGCCTCGGCCATGTTGGTGTTGGCGACATGGCCGGCCGCGTGGCCCTTGGAGGCGCCGAAGTAGAGGGCGTAGTTGCAGCGCTTGAAATCGGGCACCACCGACCACGAGGCGTGCATGATGCCGCCGACCAGATGGGCGCCGTTGCCGCAATGCAGGCCGCCGCCGGCGGACGACGTGTTGGTCGCCCCGAAGGCCGAAACGAAGGCGGTATAGGGGGTCTGCATGGACCAAACGGTGGTGGTCCGCATGATGTAGAGCTTTCGCAGGTCGTCGGCCCGGATGCGCTTCAAATGCCCGGCGATCTCGCTCAATGCCTCTTCCCAGGAAATCTCCTCCCATCCGGGGTCGACGCCGATGCCTTTTTCGGGGTTGGTGCGGCGCAACGGCTTGTTCACCCGGTGGGGGTCGTAATGGGTCATGATGCCGCTCACCCCTTTGCCGCAAAGGCGCCCCATGCCGACGACGCTGTCGGGATTGCCCTCGATCTTGGTGATCACGCCGTCGACCCGATGGGCCAGAATCGAACAGGACGAGTAACAGAGGCTGCACGCCGACGGCACCCAGGCGTCGTCCCGGGCGACGGTCGGTTGTTCGGCGGTGCCCGCAATTTCCTTGTCTCGGCCTAATATGTTCACGGCGAAAATTTCCTTTCCATCAGTCCTTGGTTTCAGCCGCCCTCGTCGGCGGCCAGCAGGATCATTTCCCATTCGCCCCTATTGCCTTGCGTTTGCAGGGGAAGATGGATGTCTTCGACGGCGAAGCCGTCCAGGAACAGCCTGCAGTTTTTGCTCATGACGCCCGGTTTCTCCATGACGATATCCAGGAATTCGGAACCGCAACGCCTTGCCAACTCGGCGATTATGTCATTGGCGGTGAAGGTGCCGGACATCTCGACGACCGCCGGGCGCTCATCGATCAGCACCGCGAGGCCGCCGAAAAGCCACACCTCGATGTTGGTGCACGGCGGGTGCGCCGCCTCGGCGGCGGAAATGGTCGACGGATCCGGCTTATCCAGCATTGGAACTCCAATCCGAAGCGGCGCGGTTCGCCCGAGGCGCGCGATGCCGGGGCGAGCCGCCGTGTAAGGTCAAGACCAGACTAATAATAACCGCACAAAATTTCCAGTTAAATGAAGCGGCTGGCGTTTCCATCGGGATAAAGAGGCTTTAGGGTTGCTCTTCCACGGAAAGGACGGAACCAATGTCTACGGATACGAATACCGGGCGTGACGACAACATTCGCCATCACCTGACTTACCGGGACCTGCGCGACTGGATCGCCGAAGCCGACCGGATGGGCGAGTTGCGCCATGTCAGCGGCGCCTCCTGGCAGAGCGAAATCGGCATGGCGGCGGCCATCGTTTGCCGCGACGACGACGCGCCGGCGGTGCTGTTCGACGAGGTGCCCGGATGCGCCAAGGGGTTTCGGGTCCTGGTCAACCTGTTCGGCGGCGGCCGCAAGAACATGTCGCTGGGCTTTCCGGCCGGCCTCGGCAAGGTCGAGCTCAGCGACGCCTTCGCCGCGGTTTTCTCCGACCCTGCCGAACTGATCCCGCCGGTCGAGGTCGACGACGGCCCGGTCCTCGAAAACGTGATGCTCGGCGACGAGGTCGATCTCGACATCTTCCCGACCCCCCTCTGGCACGAGAAGGATGGCGGCCGCTATATCGGCACCGGCAGCTACAACGTGACCCGCGATCCCGACACCGGCTGGGTCAATCTCGGTTGCTACCGGATCATGGTCAAAGACCGCAACACGGTCGGCCACAATGTGCTGCCCGGGCGCCACGCCAACGACCATAACCGGAAATACACCGAGCGCGGCGAGCGCATGCCGATGGTGATGGTCGTCGGCGGCGATCCGATGACCTTCTTCATGGCGGCCAGCTCGGTGCCCGGGGGGATCGGCGAGTACGACGTCGTCGGCCGGATGCGGGGCCGGCCGCTCGAGGTGGTGCGGGGCAGGGTCACTGGCCTGCCCTTCCCGGCCGACGCCGAGATCGTGCTCGAGGGGTATGTCGACCGCGACCGGATCGAACCCGAGGGGCCGTTCGGCGACTGGACCGGCACCTACACCGAGGCGGGCCGGATCAATCCGGTGGTCGACATCAAGGCGGTCTATCCCCGCAACGACCCGATCCTCCTCGGTTTCGCGCCGCAATGCCTGCCCGACGAATTCTCGCGCTTTGCCGCGATCACCCATTCGGCCTACCTGAAGCGGGACATCGAGGCGGCCGGCGTGCCCGACGTCAAGGCGGTGTGGTGCCACGAGGTCGGCGGCGGCCGCATGCTGGTCGCCATCGCCATCAGCCAGCGCTATGCGGGCCACGCCAAGCAGGCCGGCCACGCCGCCTCGATGTGCGGGTCGGCGGCCGGCGGCAACCGATGGGTGATCGTCACCGACGACGACATCGACGTCGCCAATCTGGAGGAGTTGATCTACGCGGCGCTGACCCGGGCCGATCCCGCCACCTCGATCGACCTGATCACCGGCGCCCCGGGGTCGGTGTCCGATCCGCGGCTGGCGCCCAGCGACCGCGAGCAGCGCAACTTTACCAACTCGCGGCTGATCATCGACGCCTGCCGCCCCTACCACTGGCGCGACCAGTTCCCCGAGGTCAACAAGCCGAGCCCGGAGCTCGCCCAACTGGCGCGCCAGAAGTTCGGCCACCTTGTCGAGGGCGGCGCGGCCTGACGGCGCCCGGCTTGATAATTCGTACCGGCGGGGTACAACGAAGGCGGAAGGGAATCGTGCCCGGTGGTGCGGCTGGTCTTCAAAACCAGTGTGGGGCGTAAGACGTTCCAAGTGGGTTCGACTCCCACTCTCTTCCGCCAAATCAAAGCCCTTGTCAAAGCCAGCCGGGGAGGCCGCGCATGACCGACAAAATCCTGACCGAAGTGGAAGACGGCATTGGTTGGCTGATCTTCAACAATCCGGAAAAACACAACGCCATATCGCTGGACATGGCGATGCGCGCCGCCGAGGTGGTGAGCGAATTTACCGACAACGATGATATTCGGGTGATCGTCTTGAAGGGCGCGGGCGGCAAGGCTTTCGTATCCGGCGCCGATATTTCCGAGTTCGAAAAACGCCGCTCCAATGCCGATGCGGCGTCCGAGTACGAGCGCACCTCGACCGGCATGTTCGAAAATCTGCGCGAATGCCCGAAGCCGACCATCGCCATGATCGAGGGCTATTGCATGGGCGGCGGCGTCGCCATTGCCTGCGCCTGCGATATCCGCATTTGCGCGCCGGATGCGGTGTTTGCGATTCCGGCGGCGCGTCTCGGCATCGGTTATCGAGCCAATTTCACCCGTTGGGTGCTGGAGACCGTCGGCGCCCAGATGACAATGGAGATTTTATACACGGCGCGGCGCTATTCGGCGGAAGAGGCGGTGCGGATGGGCCTTGCCGCCCGCGTCGTGGAAAAGGATGAGTTGGAAGGCTATGTGCGCGATTATGCGTTGGGCATCACCGGCAACGCGCCCTTATCGGTGCGCGCCGCCAAGGGCATGGTCAGAGAGGTTCTGAAATCGCCGGGCGAATGGGACCGGGAGATCTGTAACGAACTGGTCCGCGCCTGTTCCGACAGCGAGGATTTCAAGGAAGGCCGCACCGCCTTCATGGAAAAGCGCCCGCCCGAATTTAAGGGGAGCTGAAGCGGGCTAACGTTCGCGCAAGGCCTCCGAGCGAGCGTTGAGGAATGGATCCAGGAGATATTCCATCACCGTCCGTTCGCCGGTGTGGATCGAGGTGCTGACCTCCATCCCCGGGAACAGGTCGTAGCGCACCTGGCCGCGCAGGAAATGATCGCGTTCGGTGGCGATGCGCACCTTGTAGAAGGGGCGGCCGTCTTCGGCGGTCAGGGTATCGGGGCTGACCGCCACCACCTGCCCGGCCAGATTGTCGAAGCGCATGGCGTCGGTTGCCGTCAGCTTGACCGTGGCTTCCTGGCCGGCGCGGACGAAACCGATATCCTGGGTCGCCAAGCGTGCTTCGATAATCAGCCGGTCGCCGGCGGGAACGATATCCAGAACCACGCCGCCCGGCTTAACGACGCCGCCGACGGTCACCACATGCAGGGTTTTGACGATCCCGTTGACCGGCGCCCGCAGGATCGTGCGCTTCAGGCTGTCCTCGTATTTGGAAAGGCGCGGCAGGAATTCGGCCAACTGACGCCGCGCGGCGTCCAAATCCTTGCTCGCTTCCTCGGAGAATTTTGACCCGAGGCCGGCCAGGTCGGAGCGCGCCTGGGTGAGGGCCGATTTGGCCCTGAGCGCGCCGACCCTGTCCTGTTCGATCATGCCTTCGAGGCGCGCCGCTTCTTTCAAAAGTTCCAGATGCTTGTAGCGGTTGGTCAACTCGTCCTTTAACAGGTTTTCGGAAATCTTGACCTGTTCGCGCAGCAATTTGAGCGATTTGGTCTGGTTGCGGATGCGCGCCGAAATTTCGCGTGCATCCTGCTTGCGCTGGCCGATGATGGCGCGCTGGCCGGCCAGGGCGTCTTCCAGCCGCGCCCGGCGTTTGGCAAAAAGCCGCCTGGCGTCGCGTACCAAGTCCGGGTGTCTGATCGACAGTCCGCGGCCGAAATCCGGTGTGCTGGTGCCTTCTTCCTCGGCGGTCAGGCGCGCGATTTCGATCTTAAGGCTGGTAATGCGCGTGCGCAGCTCATTCACATCGGCGCCGCTGGCGGTCGATTCCAGAACGATCAACGGCTGCCCTTTTTTCACGGCGTCTCCCTCGCGCACCTCGATCGCGCGGACGATGCCGCCTTCCAGATGCTGGATCGACTTGACCTGGCTCGAAGGTACAACCTCGCCCTCGGCGACGCTGACCACGGCCAACGAGCCGTGCCACGCCCAGTAACCGAAGCCGGCGATGACAGCCACACATAAGAGCAGGAACAGGTGGGTGGCGGCGGTGACGCCGTCCTTGAGTTTGGGAAGGCCGGTATCGGTATTCATCCCGGCGCCCCCGAATTCCAGTTGCCGTCGCCGCCGCTTTCCACCGGCCTCGGCACGGTAACGATGCTGGGCTCGGGCTTCTGGTTGAGATCGATCACCATCTGGGCGTTGTTGATGATATCGGGGTCATGGGAGAGGGCGATGATGGTGCGCCCGGCCCGGTGCAATTCGCCGAGCACATTGGCGATGGTTTCGCGGCCCTTGGCGTCGAGCCCTTCGATCGGTTCGTCCAGAACCACCAGCTTGCCGTCCGCCGTCAGGGCGCGGGCCAGGGCCAGCCGGCGGCGCACGCCGAGCGCCAGATTGCGGCCGTTGGACACAATCGGCGTATCGAAGCCAGCCGGCGTTTCATCGAGAAACGGCCTCAGGCCGGCGGCATCGATGACCCGGTTCAGCCCGGCATCGTCGATGTCCGGATCGAGCAGCGACAGGTTCTCGCCAATTGTGGCGTTGAGGAAGCCCGGCTCCTGCGGCAGGTAGACAACCTGGCGCCGCCACCAGGCGGGATGAACCTGGCGCAGATCGAGCCCGTCGGCGAGGATTTGCCCGCGGCTGGGATCGATCAGCCCGATGATCAGCCGGGCCAGGGTCGATTTGCCGGTGCCGTTGGCGCCCGAAACCACGCACACCGCGCCCGCCGGAATGCTGAGCGACATCGATTCGAACAACGGCCCGGCGGCGCCTTCATGGACAAAACCGAGATCGCGGAATTCGAGGGCGCCTTGGTAATCCCGCTTGGCCGAGCCGGTATCGGATTCGCGCGGCAATTTCATGAATTCGCGCAATTGCTGGGCGGCCTGTTTGGCCTTTTGGAAGCTTTCGCCGACCTGCACGAACTTGGTGACCGGCTGCAGGGCGCGCGCCGACAGGATATTGGCGCCGATCAGGACGCCGACATCCATATGGCCGGCCACCACCATCACCGCGCCGGCGGTCATGATGGCAACGCTCATTAGCGCGACGATGGTTGTCGAGAAGGACGACATCAAACCTTGGCGGCCGATGATGCGGCGCGATATTTCGTGAATGACACGCGCCTGGGCATGCCAGGCGCGGAGCAGGAATGCGCTGCCGTTGAAGGCGCGCAAGGTATCTTTTTCACCGACGGCGCTGCCGACCAGCAGATTCGATTTACGCGTCTCGTCGATCAGCCTTTTGTTGTTGCCGCGGATCGACAGCATCACCGCAAGGCCGGCGAAAAAGGCGACGCCCGTGAACGTAGCGGCAATCAGCGCCAGGGTCGGCGATAGAATTGCAAGGACGCCAAGAAACAGAAAGGCGAAGGGAAGATCCAGGACGGCGCCGACATTGGTGGCGCCGTAGGCGGCGCGGATGGTATCGAGGCCGCTCATGAATTCCCGTTGCTGCCCTGGCGGCAGCCGGTCGAGGGCACCTGATTTTGCGGTGGTCAGCAGGCCGAAGCCCGATACCGACAACTTGTCATCCTGGCCGGCGCTGACGCCGCGCGCCAGCCGGTGCCTGATTTGCCGGAACCCGAATTCCAGCGCGATGGCAATCAGCGCTCCCGTGCTCAGGGTCATCAGTGTCGCGTCGACGCCGTGCGCGACATAGCGGTTCAAGACCTGGATCACGAACAGCGGCGTCGCCAGCGCCAGCATATTGGCGAATAGCGACGCGCCGATTAGCTCCGTGGTCAGGCCGGGCCTGATGGCAAGGCGGCGCAAAAGTTCAAGCATCGGGAATACCTTCCCCGTTCCACCTATAAATGCTGGCCGTTAGAAGTCATGCGAAATTGCCGGCGACCAGGGTGCTGATGTCGGTGTTATCGACGGTTCCGACATCGGTAATTTCGCCGCTATCGACGACGCCGTCGGCGCTCGTGTCGCTCCAATGCCAGAGGCTGATGTCGTTGGCGGTAGTCGAGTCATCGATCACGAACAACAAATCGTCACCGCCGCTCAGCGATCCGGTCATCGAGGTGCCGCTGGAGCCGAGGAAGGTCAGGAAACTCGTAATCTGGGTCGAAAGCGCGACCGTGCTGTCGACGCCGCTATAGAATGCGTCGTCGAAAATGACGACGCTGGTGCCGCCGGCAAGCGCCGCATCAGCGGCAAGGGATTCGACCGAGGTTGTGGCCGAGGTGCTGGCGCCTGCGCCATCGAATCCAAGACCATCCGCGTCCAGCACATCGCCCGCCGAGCCGGCGCCGCTGCCGCCGGTGACGGTTTCGGTGTTCTGCAAGGTTACCGTATTGCCGCCGGCGGCCAGGGTAATACTGTCGGTACCGCCGCCCATGTCGAAAGTGGTGCCCGAGACAGTGGCTTCGAGGGTTAACGTATCGTCGGAAGAAGAACCGTAGACCGTTTCCACGTTGCTGATGCTGCCGGTGTTGGTGCCGGCAGCCAATTGTACGCTGTCGGTGCCGCCAGCCAGATTTATGGAACTGCCGGTCGCCAGGTTGGAGCCCAGCGTGACCGCATCGGCGCCGGCGCCGCCGACGATGGTTTCGGTGCCCTTGACGTCGACCGTGCTGCCGCTCGATCCCAGATTGAGCGTGTCGCTGCCGGCTCCGCCAAAGACGGCGGCGCTGCCGGTCACGGTTATATTGTCGTCACCCGCGCCGCCAAAAATCATTTCGCTGTCGCTGTTGCCGCCGCCGTCTATGGTGTCGTTGTCGGCGCCGCCGAAGATGATGTCGCCCGAGCTGGTGCCGGTGATGTTATCGGCGCCGGCGCCGGCAAAAATGATGCTGCCGAGGATATCGCTGCCGACGGTGTGGCTGAGCGAGCCATAGATCATCGGCGAAGAGCCGACGACCGTGCTCGTGGCGAGGGTGATGGTGTCGGCGCCGGTCGAGCCGGCGGCGATATAGCCGTAGCCGGTATCGCCGGAACTGAAGCTGAGGCGCACGCCGTTTGAACCGGAATTGAATTCGGCGCTGGTGCCGGAGGCTTCGGAAAGGCTGCCATCGCCGACCCCGGCGAACAACTGTTCGATGCTGGTCAGGGCGATCGAGCCGCTGACCGAGCCGTCCGCGTTGGAATAATCCGCGTTCATGGTGCCGGCGTTGAAAACGATCAGGATGTTGTCCAGGCTCTGGAAATTAATCTCGTCGGTTCCGCCGCCGCCACTGACCGAGTCGGTGCCGCCCAGGGACGAGCCTTGGACCATGGTGAACTGGGTGTTGCCGTCGCCGCCGACCAGGGAATCGTTGCCCGTGGTGGCGTTCAGAACTTCGGCGAAGGAGTTGGTGGGCGGTGGCTCGGTGTTGTAGGGGTCGGGATCGCTGAGTGTAATGATCGGGTCCGCATCATAGGTAAAAATAGGTTCGTAATAGTCCTGTGTGTAGCCGATCGGACCGGAATCAAATGTGGACGTCGTGGTGTAATATGATGTGGTCGGGCTATATGGATTGTAACCGCCGTCGCTGACCGGTTCGTTCACCGGCTCGCTGCCGTCCGTGGACTCGGCGGTGGGTTCGGCCTCGGCGTGCTGCGGTTCGCCATCTCCATCCCCGCCGCCATCACTGGACGAATTGGAATCAGAGCCTGAATTGGCGTCCGGGCTATCGAAGTTTGAGGCAAGTTCGTCGGTCGCTCCGTCGGCATTCGGGTCGGTCGGATTGTTGGTGTTGAAGCCCTCGGCCAGGGTATCGGGAATTTCGGCGCCGGCCGCCTCGGCGGCCAATGCCAGGGCCTGTTCCGGGGACAGGCCGTCGGCCAGGGCTTTTTGGTAGGCGTCCTTGGCGGCTTCCATCGCCTCATTCGCCTGTTCCGGGGAAACGCCCTCGGCGATCATGCCCTGCATGGCTTCGTGCGCGGCGGCCTTGAATGCCTCTTCGGTGGTGGCGCCGCCCGTTATGGCGTCCTGGAAGGCGGCTTCGGGCGTGCCTTGCTCCGGATTTTCCGCAAGCTCGGGGCCGGGTTCGCCTTCCGGTCCGCCTTCGGGGCCTTGTGCGTCGGCGACATCATCGACGGCATCTTCCGACGATTGGGCGTCGATCTCGCCGTCCTCGCCTTCGGGGTTTTCGCCTTCGCCTTCGCCTTCGCCTTCGCCCTCGGCCAGTTGCTCGCCTTCACCTTCACCTTCGGGGTTTTCGCCTTCGCCCTCGGGCGGGGCTTCGCCCTCGCCCTCGGCTTCTTCGCCGTCACCCTGATTTTCTTCCGGGTTGTTGTCCTGCTGAACCGGCTTCGGCGGTAATGATTTCAACGCCTTGCTGAATTGCTTTTGAATCTGTGCGACCGGAATAATGACCGGCTTTGGCGGCGCCTGAAAGGCGCTGACCAGTTTGGTGGTGGCGCCGGCCTGATTGAGCACGATGGTGCCGGCGCTGTTGGATACGGCGATCTCGCCGATCGAACCGTCGTCGTCGGGCAACAGGGAAATGGTGTTTTCCTGGCCTTCGGCAGCCGCGACACCGGCAATCTTGGTGCCGCGAATACCGATCTGTGCAACCGGGGTTCTGAGGACCATGGCATCGGGGCCAACCTTGGCAATTTGTCCGCTGACGAAGGAAAATACGCCCTGAACCACCGATATGGTGGCGTTACCGCTTTCGGTATTGGGGTCGTAGGCGACCTCGTCCATCACCATGCGGCCGTTTTCGGCCAGCGATAACGTGCTGTCATCGGCAAGGATGATACCAACACTGCCGCCGTTGCCGGTTTCGATGACGTCGCCGGAAAACAGCGGCGCGCCTTGTCCCAGTATAACCTTGCTGCCGTCGGCGCGGGTCACTTCGACACCGCCTTCAACGGTTTCGACGCGGCCAATGGGTTCGGCGGCGGCGGCCGGCGCGGCCTGCGCGAATTGGGCGGGCGCCATCGGACCGGCAAGTTTTGTGGCCAGTCCGCCGGAAATAACCGCGCCGCCCTCGGTCATCAGATCGGACGGCGTTTCCGAGGAAAAATAATCGGCAAGAAGCTGTTTTTGGCCATCGCTGCCGGTGAGCAGCAAATCCGGTCCGAGGCGCGTATATTCGGCTGTCAGCAACCAGGTTCCGCCTGGCACCGTGATCGGCATTCCGCCGTTCAGATTGAGGGGATTGTTCGCACCGGGGGACCGAGCAGCCAGATCCATGACCAAATTCTCCTGTTTTTCAACCATCTGACATATGGGGATTCGGCAAGTGAATTCCACCTATTCATAGGGCTGCGGATGTAACGAATTGTATCGGACAGGAGAGAACGGCGTCTGTGACTTGAATCACCGCCGCGTTAATACATCGGCATCGAGGCGGCCCATCCTTTGCAGAAGGGTGTAGACCGCGATGGCGACATCGGTTTCGGCCGATGACGCGGCGCTGTTGGCGTCGATCAGCTTGGTTTCGGCGTCCAGGATATCGTTGAGGGTGCGGTTCCCCAATTGCCGCTCGCGGCGCGCCAATTCCAGGAATTCGGCGGCAAGGTTCGCCTGATTGCGGTCAAATTCAAGCTTTTCCCGCGCCGTTTCCAACTGATCCCAGGAATCGCGGACATCCTGTTCCAGTTGGTCACGGGTATCGCTGACCCGGCGCTCGCCGGCGGTGGCCGTGCCCTTCGCCGCCTTCAGGGTATTGATCGCCGTGAAGCCGAGATTAAAGGGGAAGCTCATCTCGACCTTGCCAAGAAGCTCCTGCTGATTGCCGACGGTGCCGCCCGCGTCCTTTTTCACCTTGGCTTCACCGACCATATTGACGGTCGGAAAAAAGCCCGAAGCGCGCGCCGAATTTGCCGTTTCCCAGTTGACGCGGGCGCCGGTCGCGGCGGATTTCAGGGCCGGGCTTTCGCGCAACGCGATATTGATCGCTTCAATTAGGCTGGGCGGGAGCAAGTCGAGCGGCAGCGCAGGTTTCTCCAGCAAGGTCGGATCCTTCACCCCGATTTGAAACACGCGCCGGTATGCGTTGCGCGCCAGCTTAAGTTCTCCCGACGCGCCGACCCGCTTGGACTGGGCGCCGGCCAGTTGCTGTTTCGAATCCAGAACATCCGTCGAAAGCCCGGCGCCGCGTTCCACCAAGGCATCCTCGATCTCGGCCTGGCGCTTGATATTTGCTTCCGACTGTCGCGCGAACATCAATATTTCCGCGGTGCGCCGAACGTTCAGGAAAGCCGTGGCCGCCAACAATAGTATTTCCTGCTTTTGTGCCTCCAAGGCAAAGCGCGTCGCGCTTTGGCTAAGCTGGCTTGCCCGGACGGTTGCGTTGGTGGCGCCGAAATCCCACAACAGTTGGGTTAGGGACACGTCCGCTTCACGCGTCATTATATCGGTGTCACCCGATCCCTCCGGCTTATTTTGCGCCTCGAAACCGTAATGGGCAGTGACGTTCAGTTGCGGGAACCATGCGCCCTTGGTCGATTTGACGGTCTGGCTCGCGGCTTCCAGATCGGCCTGGCTCGCCTTGATCAAATTGTGGGTTTCGAGAAGTTCGGGAATTAATTCGCCCAAGCTTTGCGCATGGGCAGGAGCAATCAGCAAGAGTGCCACAAGCAATGGCGCAACCCAACACACGGCACGCTCAATTCGCATCCGGAATATCATCTTTCGATTTGGACCTAATTTTCTAGACACCATGCTTATCCAGCGCAAACTCTACATAGAGTATGTTAACGGCTGAATAACACAAAATATTCCCGACGGACATGTGTTAATCGATTCGTTATTCGATATCATAACTTTTATAGCAATTCAATGATATGGATTTTGTTGTTGCTTTCGATTCAAATTATCGACGCAAGTACTAGCTCAATCAATACGGCAACAATTAACCGTCATTTCGTTTTGCCTGAAGCGCCGATGTCGAATTGAATGACGTGCACGAAATGACCTCGCGTCCGGATTTCCGGCTGGCGTGGTGGGTCGCCGGTGCCCTGGTAAAATCAAGCCAAGCGCGCCTCGGCGCAGGCCAATCCGGGTTCATGGCGAGGCCGCCCAAATCCTAATGCAATTTGATCGAAAGTCTTCGCAACTTATTGAAATAATTCCATTTTATAAATTCGAATTTCGATTCCTATCGACGAGGATCAAAACCGCAGCGAGAAGGCTGCCCGCCGCCGCAACGGCGGACATGGCGAAATAGGCGCGGCCGCCAAGGAGATCGTAAAGCATCCCTGAAAAAAAGGCGGCAAAGCCCATCGCGAGGCCGGCGACGGCGGCCGAATATATGCTTTGTGCGCTTGCCGAATATCGCGGCTCGATGGTTTGCGAGATAAAATGCATGGCGCCGAGATGGGTGGCGCCGAAGGTAAATGCATGCAGGCCCTGCAAGATTATGATGAAAACCAGGTCATCGGTTATTCCCGTGAACCCCCACCGAATTGTTCCGCAAATGCCACCCAATAAAATCAGCCGGACGGCGCCGAAGCGGCGCAATAAATATGCGCCGAGCGCGAACAGGATGATTTCCGCGACAACGCCTTCGGCCCAGAACAGTCCGATGACGCCGTCCGCATATCCCGCCTGGCGCCAATGGATGGTGCCGAATCCGTACAAGACGGCGTGGCTCGCCTGGATCAGGCCGGCGGAAAGCAGAAAAACCATGAACCGCCGGTTGCGGATGACCGGCCAAAGCGCCAGACGGCGTGGTTCTGATTTTGGCGCCTTGTAATTTGGCAGTGACAGGCAGGCGAGAAAAGTGACCAGCGCCGCCAGCAACGCGGCGCTGAAGATTAAATCCGCATCGCGCCCGGTCAGCAGCCAGCCGAGGCTGGTGGAAGTTGCGATAAAGGCGATCGAGCCCCACAAGCGGATGCGCCCGTAATCCAATTTGGCCTGGTTGACGCCAAGCATCGTCAGGCTTTCCGCCAGCGGTTGGGTGGCCGACCATAGCGAGAAGTAAACCAGCGTGACGATGAGAATTGCCCAGAACCCGTCGGCAAACCGGAAAAAAGCGAAGGCGGCGGCGGCCAAACCGGAAAGCCACCACATGAGACGATTTCTTTCGCCGCCGCGGTCGGCCACTTGCGCGATGATCGGGTTGGTCAGAACCCGGATACCGGTGGCGGCGGCGATCAGAAAGCCGATCTCCGACGCGCTCAATCCCCGCTCCGACAGCCAAACCGGCCAAAACGGCAGGAGGATGCCGACACCACCGAAATAAGCGGCGTAGTAAATGGAAAGCCTTAGGGCCGGCATGGCTTAGTCCCAACCGGTGTGCAACTTGGTATTAATAGCCGATGGCCATGCCGTCCTTGCGCGGTTCCGAGGCGCCGCGCAGGACGCCTTCTTGCCAATCGATCCAGATGGCTTGGGCGCCGCCGATGGGCCGGTTCGGGAGATAGGTCTTGTGCCCCAATTTTTCGAGACCGGCGCGCGCATCTTCGGGAAGTCCGCTTTCCACCTGCACCTGTTGTTCGGGATCATCGACATCGGGAAATACGCGGGTCAGGTCCACCGCTTCCTGCAGGTCCATCTCCCAGTCCAACAGGTTGGTCAGCAGATGCGCGTGTCCGCAAGCCTGATATTGGCCGCCCATCACGCCGAACGGCATTTGTGCGCGGCCGTCCTTGACCAGCATGCCCGGTATGATCGTGTGCAGCGGCCGCTTGTTCGGCTCGATGCAATTGGCATGGCCGGGCTCGATGACGAAACCTTGCCCCCGGTTCTGCAGAATGATGCCGCTTTCCGGCGCCACCAGCCCCGATCCGAACGGAAAAAACAGGGTGTTGATGAAACTGACGGCATTGCGGTCCTTGTCGACCACTGTCAGGTAGACGGTATCTTCATGGCGCGGAAGATTGGACGCCGGCAGATCGGGCAATCTTTTGCCGGGATCGATGCGCGCCCGTTCCGCATCGGCATGTTCGGCGGACAGCCATGCCGCCACCGGAATCTCCGAGAAATCGGGATCGCCGAGGGCGGCGCCGCGGTCGCGGTAGGCGAGGCGGGCGGCTTCGATTTCCAGATGAAGACGCTCGGCGGAAACCGGATCGAGCGATCCCAGATCGAAACCCGAAAGGATATTCAGCATTTCGAGGGCGACAATCCCCTGGCCGTTGGGCGGGCATTCGTAAACCTCGTAGCCGCGATAGCCAGTCTTTATCGGGGTTACGTATTCGCCATGGGCGCCGGCGAAATCATCCAGGCTGTGCAGCCCGCCCTTGGACTTGAGGAAATTCACCATGTCGGCGGCGATGGCGCCTTCGTAGAAGCCGGCGCGGCCATTAGCGGCGATGGTTTCCAGCGATTTCGCCAGCAGCGGCAGCTTGACCAGCGATCCCAGCGCCGGCGCCTGGCCATTTTTCAAATAATACTTGGCGGCCGTCGGATCCTGGGCCAGCACCAGCACCGCCAATTCCCAATCACTTTGCGTGCGGTGGCCGATCGGGAAGCCATCGCGGGCGAGGCGGATCGCCGGCTGCAATATCCGGTCCAGCGCCATGCTGCCATGGTCGGCCAGAAGCCGGCACCAGGCGTCGACGGCGCCGGGTATGGTCACCGCGTGCGGCGATTGCCGTTCGATCCGCTCGATGCCATTCTCGAGGTACCATTCGGCGGCAGCTGCGGCCGGCGCGCGGCCCGAGCCATTGAACGCGACGACGCCTTCGCCCTTCGGTGAATAAAGGCAAAAGCAGTCGCCGCCGATGCCCGTCGATTGCGGCTCGACCACGCACTGCACGGCGACGGCGGCAACCGCCGCATCCATTGCGTTGCCGCCCGATCGCAGGATTTCGATGGCGGTGATCGAGGACAAGGGCTGCGACGTGGCCGCCATGCCGTTGGTTGTGAAAACGGTGGAACGTCCGGGTTGGTCGAGTGGGCGCATGGGTTATCCTCTTTCACCGGGTCGTGAAATTGTTTTTGTGTAGCCGGTGCATGAATTTTATACAGAGGCAGGTTAGGTGCGTCACGCATTGGCGCGCCATATTAAGAGGGACGGTGCAATGGATTTAGGGATCGAGGGAAAGAAAGCGCTGGTGCTGGGCGCATCGCAAGGCTTGGGCGCCGCCATCGCGCGGGCACTGGCGCGCGAAGGATGCGATCTGGTTGTCGGCGCGCGCAACGAAAAATCGCTGTCTGAGCTGACGCGGGAGCTGGCGGCGACGCACGGCGTCTCGGCCGAACCCTACGCGGTGGACCTAACCGACGCCAAGGCGGTGGAAACCCTGTGCGGCGACCTGGTATCCGAAATCCGGCCCGATATCCTGCTCAACAATTCCGGCGGTCCGCCTCCGAGCGGCGCCATCGGCGTCCCGCTGGACGTATGGCAACGGTCTTTTCAAAGCCTGTTTCTAAGCACTGTCCGGATCAGCGAAACTTCGGTCGCGATCATGCGCGAACGCGGCTGGGGACGGATCCTGACCATCGCTTCATCGGGCGTGCAGCAGCCGATCCCGAACCTGGCGGTATCCAATTCGCTGCGCTCTTCGGTTATCGGATTTTCCAAGTCGCTATCCAATGAGGTGGCCGCTGACGGCGTTACCGTCAATGTCATCCTGCCGGGCAGGATCGCCACCGATCGCATGGCCGTCATTGACGCCAACAATGCGCAAAGGCTGGGGATTTCGGAAGCCGAGGCGCGCGCCGCCTCGATCAAGAACATTCCCGCCGGGCGTTTCGGCGCGCCCGAAGAATTCGCCGAGGTCGCGGCCTTCCTCTTAAGCGCGCCCGCCAGCTACGTTACCGGAAGCGTCATACGTGTCGACGGCGGCGCCACCAAGGGAATATGAGGCTGGGTGAAAATAAAAATACGCGCCGCCACGGCGCAACTTCGTCTAATATATCGGGTGCATGGTAAGAAGTGATTTCGCGATGAAATGTTCGAAATGCCAGTCAGACAATCCGGCGGCAAATAAGTTTTGCGGCAATTGCGGCACAAAGTTGCCGGAAGGCTGTCCCCAATGCGGCGCCGAAAATCCGGACGGCAATAAATTCTGCGGTCAATGCGGGACACCGCTAAATGCCGGCTCGGTGAAAGCGCCGGCAATGGAAACGGTCACCAGCGACGCGCCGCCAGCGGCGCCCGAGCAGGAAGCCGAGCGCCGGCACCTTACCGTGATGTTCTGCGACCTGGCCGGCTCGACCGCGCTTTCAGAACAGCTTGATCCCGAGGATTTGAAGGATGTCATTGGGGTGTTCCAAGAGCTTTGCGCCCGGGAAATTAAAACCTATGGCGGTTATATCGCGCGCTATATGGGCGATGGTATTCTGGTTTATTTCGGATATCCGACAGCGCACGAGGACGATCCGGAAAGGTCGGTCCGCGCCGGGCTCAACATCGTTACCGGCGTCACCGGCCTGGAGCCAAGGCCGGGATTGGAACTCCAGGTTAGGGTCGGCATCGCCACCGGAAGCGTTGTCGCCGGCGATATTATCGGCGAGGGGGCATCCGAGGAACATGCCGTGCTTGGCGTTACCCCCAATCTGGCCGCCAGGCTGCAATCCCTGGCGCCGCCCAATGGCCTGGTCATCAGCGACGCGACGCAGAGACTTTGCGCCGGCTTCTTCGAATTCGAGGATTTGGGCCGGCGTGAGCTCAAGGGCATAGCCGAGGCACAGCAGGCCTGGCGTGTCACCGGCGAAAGCGTTGCCGCGACAAGGTTCGAGGCCGCGTCCGGTCAACGACTTACGCCGCTGGTGGGCCGCTCAGAGGAGATTGCTCTTTTGCGAAACCGCTGGCGGCAATCGGTCGCCGGCGAGGGCCAAATCGTCGTCATGTCGGGTGAAGCCGGCGTCGGTAAATCGCGCATCATAGAGGGTTTCAGGCAAGATTTGCGCGCCGACGATCACGGTTATATTTATCTCGCCTGCTCTCCATTCCATGCCAATAGTTCGCTCCACCCGGTTGTTTCCTGCCTCGAACGGGTGCTTGGATACGATAACGACGATGACGCCGAGACGCGCGCCGCTAAGTTGGATAATTTCATCGATGATCTCGGATTAAATCCCGAGCAAATCACGCCTTTTTTGGGGCCTTTATTGTTCGAACCGGTGGACCCGCGCCATGCCGCGCCAGAGGGCAGCCCCGAGGAGCTTAAACGCAGCGTTTTCGAAGCATTATTGACGATGCTGCTGGCGCAAACCGAACGGCGCCCGCTGCTGATGATCGCCGAAGATATTCATTGGATCGATCCCAGCACCGAGGAATTCCTGGGCATCCTGATCGACCGGGCCCGCGCGCTGCGCCTGTTCCTGCTGATGGCGACGCGCCCGGACTACCGGCTGCCCTGGTCCGGCCAGCCGCACCTCACGACCTTGGCCTTGAACCGGCTCGGGCGCACCGACAGTGCCGATATGATCGCCAAGGTCACCGGCGGTAAAACGCTTCCCGCCGAAGTTATGGATCAAATCATCAGCAAAACCGACGGGGTGCCGCTGTTCGTAGAGGAATTGACCAAAACCGTGATCGAATCGGGTCTTGTTATCGAAGAAGGGGATGGCTTCAAATTAGACGGCCCGCTGCCGGCATTGGCGATCCCTGAATCGCTTCAGGATTCGCTGATGGCCAGGCTTGACCGCTTGTCGCCGGTCAAGGAAGTGGCGCAAATGGCTGCCGTGATCGGGCGCTCATTCGACGAGGAATTGCTGGCCGCCATTGCATCTATGCCGGCCGATGAATTGCGCGACGCGCTTGCCACATTGGTTGACGTGGAGCTGATCTATCAACGCAGCCTGCCGCCGGCGGCAAGATATGAATTCAAGCATGCGATGGTCCAGGAGGTCGCTTATGAATCGCTATTGAAAAGCACCCGGCAGCGCTTCCACAAGGAGGTCGCCGGTGCGCTGGAAAAAGAATTTCCGGCGAAGGCCGCGGCAGAGCCCGAGATCATGGGCCATCATTTCACCGAAGCCGGCATCGCCGGCCTCGCAATTCCCTATTGGCGCGAGGCGGCGGCGCGCGCCCTCAAAAGCTGGGCCAGCGCCGAAGCGGTCAATTACCTGGCCAAGGGCTTGGAGGTTCTCGATACCGTCGAGGCAAGCGCCGAGCGCGCCGCCGATGAAGTCGCGATGCTCATTGATTTGGTGTCCGGCCTGCGGATTCTCGACCGATATGACGAGGCGTTGAAGAACCTGGATCGCGCTCAAAAAGTGGCCGAGGCGCATGAACAGATCGAAGAACTGTCGCTGATCCATTATTACCGTGGAAATATTTATTTTCCCATGGGCAACATCGAAGGTTGTCTTGAGCAGCATCAGCGGGCCCGTGAATTGGCGCATCAGGCGAATTCACCGGAAAAGGAGGCGCGCGCCCTCTCGGGGCTTGGCGATGCCTATTATTTGCGCGGCCAGATGATTACCGCCAATAAAATGTTCGATGAATGTGTTTCAATAATCCGGGAAAACGAATTGGCGAATATCGAAGCGGTAAATTTGTCCATGCGCGGACATACCGCTCTTTACATGGATCGGATCAAAGAGGGATTAAACGATTGCCTGGTGGCCGCCGAGCGTGCCGAGAATTCCGGAAACCGGCGTGCCGAGATGGTGGCGCGCGGCAGTTGCGCGGGAAAATTGCTATTCGACAGTCATGATCACGCCGGCGCCAAGGAACAATGTGAACGCGCCTTGGGCCTCGCCCGGCAACTGGGCGCGCGCCGGTTCGAACCTATCAATCAGGTCATATTGGCGAAGGTGGCGTTACTCGAAGGGGACCGGGCAAGGGCGGTTGAGATTGCCGAGGAAGCGGTCCAGACCTGCCGTGAAACCGGATTTAATTTTGCCGGTCCAATGGCGCTGGGAGCCCTTGCGGTGGTAACCGATAAACCCCAGATAAGAGACGCGGCCCTGGACGAAGGCAGGGAGGCTCTGAAGCAGGACTGTGTTAGTCACAATTATCTTTGGTTCTACCGGGATGCCCTGGACGCTGCCGCCGAAGCCGGGAATTGGGAGCAATTGGAGAAATTTGCAAAAGCCGCCGAGGATTATACGCGCGACGAACCGTTGCCATGGATGGACCGGATTATCCTCGCCGCGCGTGAGCGCGCACCGAAATAGTAACAACAAATGTAGGTAAATAAATTGACTGTTTCTAAATTTTGATTTGATATTCATATCTGTTGGCCACGGATTTCTACAAAGCGATCGAAAACGCTCTGAGGGAAGATAATGAACAGCGACAATGACAAGTTGAAACGGCGCGCATGAGTACCGCCGAACTCCTGAATCTGGCCCGCGACAAGTCCGAGAAGGGGCGTGAATCCCTGGCCCGGGCGATCACCGATATCTTTGTCGAAAGCGGGGATGAGTTGACCGAACGCGAACGCACCTTGTCGTTGGAGATATTGCGCCATCTCGTGCATGATTTCGAGATCGCGGTGCGCAAGACGGTCAGCGAACAATTGGCCGGCTGGAAAGAGTTGCCCGAGGATCTTGCCAATTTTTTGGCCAACGATGAAATCGAAATAGCCTTTCCCATCCTAAGCAAATCGGGCGTTCTCAAAGACGATGCTCTCATCGAGATCATCCGGCACCGGACGATGGAACATCAATTGGCGATTGTTATTCGCGAATCCGTTAGTGAGGAAGTTTCTGCGGCGGTTGTCGAAGCCGGGCATAAAGATGTGGTCAAACAGCTGCTTGAAAACGCCAACGCCAACATTTCAAAGCGGACCATGGAATATCTTGTCGACGAGGCCAAGCGCGTCGACACTTTCCGTGAACCTATTGTCCGCCGCGAAGATTTAGGTTCGGAATTGGCAGAACGCATGTATTTGTGGGTATCGGCCGCCTTGCGCCAGCATCTGTCCAGCCGCTTCGAGATGGACGACGATACGGTCGATGATTTGCTTGAATCGGCAGCGGTGGAGATATTTGTACATCCGATTCGCAGGTCGGCTTCGTCGGCCAAGTCCGACGCGCTGGCCGACAGTCTTGTCGAAGAAGGTGTCGCCAATGACGAACTGCTCATTGATGCGCTACGCGACGGCGAGGTCGGGTTGTTCATTTCCATGTTCAAAAAAATGACAAAACTCCGCGAGAACCTGGTCAAGCGGCTATTGTTCGAACCGGGCGGAGAAGGTCTTGCCATAGCCTGCAAAGCGATCGGTATCGACAAGTCCGGTTTCTCGACAATTTTTGCCTACAGCCGCCGGGCCAATCCGGAAGCGACCAAGGATTTCAGCAAGGAAATTTGGGATTCGCTCAAGTTTTATGGATCGCTTTCGGTCGAGAACGCGCAGAAGGTGACCCACCGCTGGCAACGGGATTCAAATTATCTGGCGGCGCTTCGTGATATCGAATTCGGCGCCAATTAGAACCCTCCCGCGCTCGTTTCCTCCGATCCATTAACAATGCGCTAAATAAATTCGGGTATCCTCGCCACTCAATTTGATAGGTGGGGTTCGATGAAATCCGTTTTGATATTTGCGTTTGTCGCGGTCGCGCTCGGCGCTTGTTCCAGTTACGAAAAAGGTGAGGTGACGCAAAGTTCGGACAGGGAAATCCGAATCGCCATCGAATATGATGAGGCGAACCGCAATGTCGATACAGCCCGCCAGGCGGCCGAGCATTGCGCCGATAACGAGCAGGACGCGATCTGGTATGGCCACGACAAGGACGGTAATCTCGTCTACCGCTGCGAATAGCCGCGTTTCAGTTATTCCATCCTAACAGCGTATGGTCGCATCGTAGCGAAAACCGCGATCGAACCATGATGGCGCCAGCCAAATACCGAATCCCCCGGCATCATTGCCAGCGTCGCGAACCAGGAACGTCGCCTGCTGGGAATTTGCCAGGCGGATGCGCCGTTTGGAAACCAGGGCGCGCTGGCTGACGCGATAAACATTGATCTCGCCAAGCCGGGGCCATTGCTCGCCTAGATTGGTAACTTGAAAGACGACGGTGTTTTTTTCGCAACGGGCCGATACCTCAACGTCAAGATGTTCCCTGACGGCTTGGCTGACGGTCATCCGTTTGGCAGCGCTGGATTTGCCGAATGCGGGCTCCGTCTGCGGTGTTTTCCGATTGCCGGCGGCGGCGGTCTCGAGGTTGCTGATTTCGGAATGGCCGTAGGCCGCTTGAATATCGCGAAGGCATTCAAGCACGTCCACCCGTTGCTCTATCTTGGCTATATAGGCGATTAGGTCTTCACCCTCGATACGAACGCCGTGTGAGCGGACGACCGCGGCCTGACCGTTATTGTATGCATCCCGCATGTCCGCGGCGTATTGGCGCCAGCGTTTGATATAGTTTTTCCAGTCGCCGTCATAGCGTTTCGCGACCATGCGTTCGATGCCCCGGTGTGAACTTATCCACCAGCCGACCCGCGGCGGGGCGTCGCATTTCGCAATTTCTTCTGGTGCCGCATGGCTCGGTCCGGGCATCAGGATCAGCGCCGCGACGAGACCTATGGTTGTCATCAATAGGACCGATTTTGCGGTCCGGCTTCGGATGTTTGTTTTCATTACTTCGTCATCATCAGTTTCAATTCCGTTGATGCGAATATGGGGCTTCGATGTAAACCGGTGACGAACCGTTGGTTTCAGCGATATTAAAGTATGTTACAAAATGCCTTGATGGCTTTTAGAAGGATATCGCCGAGGCGGTCGACGATAAGCCCGGCGCCGCGCCGGATACAGCCGTTAGAGCGCCGCGTGCCGGAGGGCGATCAAAACCAGGGTAATTACGGCCAGGCAAACGAAAACCGAAGGTGGCGACCAGCGCCAGCCGATGACGTGGGACGCGACGCCCGTCGCCCTTGCCATGAACAAGGTGGTTCCGGAAAAGGGCGAGACCATGGTGCAGGTGCCCCAGGTGCAAACATAGATCAACCCGACGATCCAATCGGGCAGCCCGACTAATTCCGGCGGCAGCACCGAGCTTAGGAAGATGACCACGATCACCGGATGCATGCCCAAAAGCCCGCAGATCGGAAACAGGAACACCAGCGCCGCGATCTTGGCGTCGGCCCAGGGCAAGGCCGCGTCCAGCGCCGCCGACAGATCGCCGGATGGAACCATGCTGGCAACGCCGGCGCCGAACACATTGGCGGCGGCGAACACCAATGCTTCGTTGCGCAATGTCGGAAACAGGGCGACGACCCTGCGCGTGAATGCCGCGGTATTGGCGAGCCGCAGCGAACGGCTTTGTTCGATTGCCGCGATCCAGATCATCGCGAAGGGCGGCCCGACGATACCGAGGGCAATCGGGATGGTGGTGCCCGATAACTGGATTGGCAGCATCACCAATCCGATTAAAAGGATCAGAATCCCGGCGGTTCTGAGGAGTATCCGGGGCGTCGCCGCGTCGCCGTCCGCCTCGATGGCGATGCTCCCGGACGCCGCCAGGAATGTCCGGTCGTAGAGCCAGAACACGGCGATCAGAAGCACCGCGATCAGGCCGCCCACCGGCGCTATGTCGCTCCAGCTGATGCTCGGTACCGCAACCAGAACCACGATCATGCCGATGTAAAACGGCGACCAGCAGGAGGCGGCTGTGAAGCCGTGCATCAGCGATAGCGCCAGCCGCTTGCGTAATTTCGGGTCCGTTTGCCGCTCGATCACCGGCGTCAGCAAACCCAGTCCGGCGACGTTAAGGATCGAGCCGAGCACATGCACCCCCGCTGACAGGGTCAAGAACCGGCGGCTGTCGGGTTGGCTCATGATGGCGCCGCGGGCGGCGCGCATGGCCGGGCTCAGCCCGACCGGGAATTGCAGCCACGATATGGCGAAAAAGAGCAGCAGGAAGGTGCTGGATTTGGCGATGCCCAGGACCAACACGTCCCACCATTGGCCGGAAACGGCGGCGCCGGTGATGCCGATGGACAATAACACCAGCCCGGCAATTTGCTGCGGGCGGGGAATGTTCTTGAATTGCAGGACTATATAGACAGCGATCAGCAGCGAGGAGACCGGCGCCGATGCGGGAATGGCGATAAATGCCTCGGCAATGGCGATAACGCCAATGGCCAGGTAAATCCATGCCGAAAGCGTAATGCGTTCAGGCATCAGCTGGGGTTCCGGTTGTGGCGCTTAGGCATGGGAACAGTCGCGGACGGCATAAATAGGCTCGATGGATGTTGTGCTATCCTGTATGAACGGAAAGCTTTGATCAAACCAAGAAGCCAGGAGGATAACCAAATGGTGCAGTTTACCGGCGGCTGCCTGTGCGGTGCGATCCGCTATGAAGTCGATTCCGAACCGATGCGCATCGCCAATTGCCATTGCGACGATTGCCGCAAGGCGACCGGCTCGGCGTTCGCGACCAATATCTTCGTCAATGCCGACGATCTGGTGATCACCCGGGGACAGCCCAGCAGCTTCACCCACAGCGCCGACAGCGGCAANNCNATGACCAAGGAATTCTGCGCCGATTGTGGCTCGCAATTGTTCGGTCACGGGGCCTTACGGCCGGGCGTGAGAAGCATCAAGGTCGGCAGTATCGACGATGCCGGTTTCGTCAAGCCGATGGTGAACCTCTATTTGAAACGCGCCTTGCCCTATCTGCAAGTGGACCGCAGCATCGATTGTTTCGACGGCATGCCGGAATGAGCCGAAACTGATTGTAATGGCGGACCCTGCCAAGATTAATTTCGGAACCAACCGCAACTGGTATTGGGAAAGCGGTATCGGCGAGGTCCGGTTCCAGGTCATCGTCGATTCCGTTCCCGTTCTCTGCCGCGTTTCGAGCGATTGGATCGAGGAGAATCTGGGCGTTTTCGAATCCGACCAGGAAGCGCTGGAAGCCGCGAAAATGGCCTACGACCTCGTCTGCGATGAATTCCGCCTGCGGCTGTCCCAGGACCGGCGCTTGATCGAAGCGTTAAGGGCGGCTCTTTGCTGCCGTGCCCGTCGGCATGGATATCCGCACCACCTTCCAGGCCGTGCCCATGCGTTCCAGCAACAGCACGATACGCCTGTTTTCATGCAGCACGTCGAATTTAAAAGAGAACGGGCTGGTAAAGAACACCCAATTGGTTTTTTCCCAGATGCGCGGCAGATTGGGCCCCCGCAGGGAAATATCCTTGTTGCCGGCGGGGCTCGCCCGCACCTGAGATGTGCGGCAGGCTTCGATGGCTGGCGCTCCCAAATCCGTAAACAATGCCTTGGCGAAGCAGTCCAGGGATTGCGGTTCCCTGAACATGGCGATCAAACCCTCGGGCGTCGCCAGAACATCGACAATGCGGTCGACCAGCGGTGCTGAATCCCAACTTAGCCGAAGGCCCGTGACGGCGCCGCCCGGGCCCAGTTTGCGGCCGGCCGAACGCGTAATCGCGGCGCGGGCGCGGGCGTTTAAATCGGCGCGCATGCCGGCCCTGACGGAAGGCCAGGCCACCGCGGCTTCGACCGCCTCCCGGTCGGCGGATTTGAGCGCCTGATAAAAGCCGAAAATAGAAGCATAAGGCCAGGCCAGATAGCCTAGTACGGCCAGGGCGGCGGCGGCGTAGAGAATTTTTTGGCGTCTGCCCGACATGCCGGCCAGCCTACCACGGAAATGCCGGTTAGGCCTCCCTCAGTTTCCGCGACTCCGGCCATATCAGCACCGCGCAGACGAGGCCGATCAAGCCGGTGGACGAGGTGATCAAGATGCCGGTCGGCGCCCCCAATTGTTCGGAGAGCGAGCCGACGATCAGTATCCCCAAGGGGCCGATGCCGATGCACATGGTCAAAACCCCCATCACCCGGTTGCGTATTTCGGGCGGCGAATTGGAGATTATCAGCGCCGATTGCATGGAGGTGAATCCGGCTACCCCGAACCCGCCGACCCACAGAAGCGCCAGCGACGTTCCGAAATAGGGCGACAGCGCGAACATCAATATACCGCCGAGATAGATGCAGGAGCCGCCGAGGTAAATCTGACGAAAGCGCCGGGGTGGAGCATAAAAGGCGATCAAAAGCGCGCCAAAAAAGGCACCGCAGCCTTCCGCCGACATCAAGATACCGGTCGGAAACGGAGACAGGCCAAGTTCCTGCTTGGCGATCACCGGAACCATGGAAATGAATGAAAAACCGAACAGGTTGATGATGATGGTGATCGCCAGCGTCGCCATGATGGCGCGGCTGGTGCGCACATATTGAAAGCCTTCGATGATGTTGCCGAGGATCGATGGCCGTTCGCCCGTCCGGGGCGCGCTGCCATAGGCGATCGGCATCAAGACAAAGGCGGCGGTGAGGTAAAGGATGGTGCCCAGCGCCAGGGTTCCGTGCAGGCCGGTAAGCTCGAACAGCAAACCGCCGACGAACGGGCCCAGCATGCGGGTAAGATTATTGGTCGAGGATTCGAGGCCCATGGTGGCGCCGATGCGTTCGATGCCGGCGATTTCGGCGATCATGGTGCGGCGGATGGGCAGCTCCAGGGTCCAGAAACAGCCGCTGCAGAAGACCACGACGGCGAGCTGCCAGATTTCAAGCGTGCCGGTCCAGGCGAGCCAGGCGAGGACGCCGTAGATAGCGGCGAGGAATATCAGGCTGCCGACCAGCAACTTCTTGCGGTCGACCATTTCGGCGAAGGCGCCGGCGGCGGCGCCGAACAGGAACATCGGGATAATGCGCACGAACAGGGTCAGCGCCACCATGAATGCCGAGTTGGTGATTTGCAGCACATAGACACTGACCGCCAGCACATCCAGCCAGCGCATGATGCCGGTGAGCGCGCCGGCGATCCAGGCCCGGCGGAAATCCTTCTGCGCCAGCAGGATAAGCGGCGCGGCGCGCGTTTTGCCTGTACTCGGATCGCTATCGGACAACAAGGTTCCCCTGGAAATAGGTGCCCGGCAGTGCCGCCGCCGGGCGCCGAACACTATCAACTGCGCACCCCAATTACACGCGGCATCGCGCACGACTTTCACCGCGATGACGGCGCCGGCCACGGCAAGAACGCCGCCAGGTTGTTGAGGATTTTGGTTTAGAGCATGAACCGACCGGTTAGCGCCTCGAAGTCGGTGGCGGCAACCGGCACAGGGTCATTATTTGACGAGTTCCTTGGTCATGGCGCGGACCCGTTTTTGCAGGTCGATCGGCGTAAATGGTTTGGTCAAGAACTGGCTGACGCCGGCATCCGTCGCCAATTTTACCGCATCAATGGTCGATTTCGCGGTCAGCATCAAGAACGGGATATNGGAATTTAATTTGCGAACTTGTTTGAGCAGTTCCAGTCCGCTCATTTTCGGCATCATCCAATCGCAAATGACGAAATCGACGATATTGGGATCATTCTGAAACATCTCCAGAGCCCGATCTCCATCCAATGCGCGTTCGATGCGCCGAACGCCCATCGATTGGAGGACCGTAGCGATAAGGGAGATCATGCTCTGATCGTCATCGACGACCAGTGCGTGCAATCGCTCAAAATGTTTTTCGTCGTCGGTCATGGCTGCTTTCGTAGCCCGATTCCGTATCCGGCATCCAGGCGAAAGAAACAGGATCGCGCCAAGGTATATTATTTGGCGCCAAAAAATAAATCCCTATTTGGGTATGCGCGGCCACGGCTTCGAAACCGCCAGCCAGCGCATGGTCCGAACAAATCCGATCAATTTGATATGAACCTGCCGGTGCCGGTCGTCGGCGGCGCCTGCGCGCCCTTGCTCAGGCAGGTGATTGCCGGCGGAATTTGGCCAGCAGGTTTTTCGGCAATGTCGAATGCACCAGGTTATCGGCGACTTCGTGAACCTGTTTGACCGTATAGGGCCCGTAATTGGTGGCTTCCATGACGGCTTTGGCGGATTTCGCCTTTTTCTCCGGCCCGGGTTCGGTCATCACCGTCCCAAATTGGCCGACGACAACATATAATTCAGTCCCGCTATGCATTTTGATGAACTCCACTAAGGGCGAAAATGCCTCCCGGTGTTGGTTCGCTTCCGCGGGCCGAGCCGGTGTATGCGATGGAACGGCGCCGGCCTCGATGCTTGATAAAACGTAAGCCGAAATCTAACGCGATATGTTTGAGATTCGATTAATTACCGGGCGGAAACGGTCAGCTTGCCTGCAACATCATATCGCCGCCGTGGCTGGGAAATCAGCACTGGTGAGGGCGATAATTCGCGCCGAGTTATTTCCGCCGGCTTGATTACCGTCAATGCATAATGCCTGGAATTCATGACGTCATATTTTGCTCAAAAAATATCAATCTCGATTGTGCAAAATTTTGATCTCTGGGGAGAAACAAGATGAGAATCGAAAAGTGGTTACTCACCATGGCGGCCCTTACCCTGCCACTTATGGCTATGGCCTCGGGTGCGGCTGCGGCGCCGTTCTACAAGGGTAAAACCCTTAACCTTATCGTCGGCTATTCGCCGGGCGGCGGCTCGGACCTCATGTGCCGCCTCTTCGCAAGGCATCTCGCGGGTCACACCCCGGGCAAGCCAACCATTGTCGTCCGCAACATGCCGGGCGGCGGCGGGCTGAAGGCGATGAACTATGTCGGCGAAGCCGTGAAGAAGGACGGCAAGACGGCGCTGTGCGGCGCCTTCAATACGCTCGTTCAGTTGCTCAAAGACAAGGCGCTGCGCGTCGATCTGCGTAAATTCAACTTCATCGCCGGCATGGCGAGCAATCAGGTCTTCTTCATACGGGCAGACACCAAGCCCGGCATCAAGAAGCCCGAGGACATCTTCAAGGCCCAGGGCGTGATCATTGGCGGGTTTCGCACCAACTCGTCGAAGGATCTGCAGGTCCGCTCGGCAATGGACCTGTTGGGCATCAAGCACAAATACGTCACCGGCATCCGCGGCGACGGCGGCGGCCGCAAGCATATCCAGCAGGGCTTCGTCAACACCTGGCAGGACAGCATGGCGGGTTATCTCTCGATCAGCCACGGAACCTTGGTCAAGACCGGAATCGTGGTCCCCATCTACCAGATGGGCGAACTCGACGCCAACGGCAAGCTGTCGAAGCGCAACGCGGCCCTTCCCGGGATTCCGACCTTCTTCGAGTTCTACAAGGCCAAGTTCGGCAAGGAGCCGTCGGGCAAGGTATGGGAAGTCTACGCCACCATGACGAAGGTAACGTCGACGGCGTTGCGGGCCCTTTCCCTGCCGCCGGGGTCCCCCCAAGCAGCGGTTGCCGACCTGCGCTTGGGCTACGGGAAAATGCTCGAGGACGACAAGTACTGGGCCGAGGCCAAGAAGGTAGTCGGCAAGACGGCCAAATTTACCAAGGGCAAGAGAACCCAGCAGATACTCGAGGGAGCGATGGATGCTCCGTCCAGTCTCACGAAGTTCCTCGTCGAATACATCAAGAAGGGCGCGGAAATGGCGCGCAAGAAATAACGCGCCGAAGCATATCCCAGCGGCGCCGTTGAAAAGCGGCGCCGCTGGTTCGCCATCAGGACCAGATATAGACCGACATGACACTCATCGACGCCTTCGTACAAGGGCTGGCGCTGGTCGTTTCGTGGCCGGCCATCGGCTACATGATGCTGGGAATCGTGATCGGGCTCTACATGGGCGCGGTGCCGGGCCTCGGTGGCATCATCGGCCTGTCGCTGCTCCTGCCGTTCACCTTCGGCATGGAGCCGGCTTCCGCCTTCGCCATGCTGCTTGGCATGTACGCGGTGACCACCACCGCCGACACGTTGTCGGCCGTGTTGTTGGGCGTGCCTGGAACGGCGGCGTCGGCGGCGACGGTGCTCGACGGGTACCCGCTGGCCCGCCAAGGCCAGGCGATGCGGGCGCTTTCGGCGGCATACATCGTATCGGCGTTCGGCGGCGTGCTCGGCGCCTTCGTCATGGCCTTGATGATTCCGCTGCTGCGGCCTTTGGTCTTGTCGTTCGGGCCGCCCGAATACTTCATGCTTGGCGTCCTCGGCCTTACCCTGGTGGGTACCCTGAGCGGCCGCTCGGTGACCATGGGGCTGTTGGGCGTGTTGCTCGGACTGCTGATCTCGATGATCGGCTACGCGCCACAAGGCAGTTTTCCCCGCCTCCATTTTGAACTCGTCTATCTTCTCGAAGGCGTACCCCTGGTGCCGCTGATCCTCGGTATGTTCGCCATCCCCGAGATCATCGATCTCGCGGCCAAACAGTCCGCCATCGCCGGCGCCGCCGACGCCAGCGGCTCCAAAGGGCAGATGCGCCAAGGCTTGCGCGACGCGCTTACCCACTGGTGGCTGAGCGTGCGCGCCTCGTTCATCGGCGTCTATATCGGCGTTCTGCCGGGCGTCGGCGGCGCCATCGCGGACTGGGTCGCCTATGGCCACGCGGTGCAGAGCGCCAAGGATAAGACACAATTCGGCCAGGGCGACATCAGGGGCGTCATCGCGTCGGAAAGCGCCAACAACGCGATGAAGGGCGGTGCCCTGTTGCCGACCGTCGTGTTTGGCATCCCGGGCGCCGTGGCGATGGCGGTGTTGCTCGGCGCCTTTCTGATCCACGGGCTGCGCCCGGGGCCGGAGATGCTGACGACCAAGCTCGACATCACCTTCTCGTTGATTTGGACGCTCGCCATCGCCAACGTCCTGGGCGCCGGATTGATGCTGTTGTGGAGCCGGCAACTGGCGAAGATCACTTTTCTGCGGTCGAACCTGATCATACCGTTCATCACGCTGTTCGTGCTGATGGGGGCATGGATGAGCGGCAATTCGATAGAGGATTGGTGGCTCCTAATGGTCGGCGGCCTGATCGGCTACGTCGGCAAGCGGGGCGGCATGCCGCGGCCGCCGATCCTGCTGGGCTTCATCCTCGGCCCGATCATGGAAAGCAACCTCGATCTTTCCTACCAGGTCTTGGGCTGGACCTGGTTCACGCGGCCGATCGTGATGATCATGCTGGCGATCCTGGCGATCGCGTTTGGCTATGAGTTGTGGTCGACGTACCGACGCAAGCGCAGCGGCGAATCCCTGGCCATCGATGAGGATGCGGCCGGTCCCGACCGCCGCATTCAGGGCATCATTGCGGTCGCCATGCTCGTCATTTTCGCCTTCGTCTATTACCGCGCCCAGGGCTGGCCCTCCGACGCACGCTTTTTCCCCTTGATCATTTCCGCCTTCGGCGCGCCGATGGCGCTCCTGGCCCTGATGGTCGCCGCCGTCGTGGCGCGGTCCGAGATCAAGGCCGGAATCCCGATCGACGGTAGGGGAGAACCTTACGCCAAGGTGCTCATGGTGATCGCCATCCTGTTCGCCTACATCCTGTTGAGCCTGGTGGTCGGGCAGTTGATCGCCGTCCCGGTGATGATGTCGGCCTATCTATGGCTGTGGGGGCGCGAGAAGTGGCAGATCGTCGTTGGCCAGGGTGTCGTTGGATTCATCGTCCTCTACGTCATGTTCGAGAAACTGCTGCACGTCGTTTGGCATCCGCCGCTGCTGGAAATTTTTTAGGCATGCTTCAATCGCGGCTTCCGCATGGTGCCCTTGGCTTTTATCCCGACCGGGCGGCGGTGAAGGCCTGGCAGAGATCATTGTCTTCCTCTTCATCAATGATTTGGTCGAGCAGCGGCAGGAAAGCCATTTCCTCCTTCTGGATATGGAAGGTTTCCCGGTCGGCCAATTCCAGCCCGAGATCATAGAATGCGGCCCAGCTTTCGGCGCTGAAACCTTCGCTCCTGGCCGCCGCTACCGCCTGCATCAGGTCGGCGGCCAAGGGACGGATGATCTCGTGCTCTCCCCGCAATATGCCGATCATCGGGGTTTCACCCATCTCCTCGATACGGGTAAACAAATTCTGTTCCTCGAATTCGAAATGGCTGGTGACTTCGCCTTGCATGGTCGCCGCAAGATCGCCCAGAAGCCGGGAAAGCTCCGCATCGTTGACATCCGGCGGCGATTTTCGTCCGACCCGGGGCAGAGCCGCCTCGATACGCTCCAATAGGCCGATTGTGGTCATGTGATCGTCGTGCAGCATGTTGCAGATGCGAAGGCTGTATTCCATCAAAATTTCTCCATCAGTTTGCGTCGTTGATTTGCGCGTCGGCATGGGTGCGCCGGTTGAGGCGGACGATTTCCACGGCAAACCACAAGAAAGATAGCGCCCCGATCGTGCCCACTGCGCCGCCCGCCGAAACAAGTGCGCTTTGATCGAAGGCGATGCCCGCCGCCACCAGCACCAGGCCCGATGCGTGGCAGGCCGCGTGCAGGGGCAAAGTGATTTTCTGGCGGCCCATTTCCGACAATCGGGGCGGGCGCTGGCCTAAATTGTGGGCATGCATCGATGTCAGGAACGGCAGAACGCGTTGCAGGATGCCGCCGACGAAAGTGAGCAGCCAGCCGAAGATCAGGACAAAGCCGAACAGGGTCGGCATATTCCAACCATCGATGCCGGCGCCGGCCAGTCCGCCCAATAATACGGCGAGCGGCAGCAGCGCCCAGGCGGCGCGCACCAGGACGAACGAAAGGCCCAGGCGTTTTTTCATGCCGGACCTAAGGGCGCCCAGCATAAGCCGGATATAAAGCGCCGCGCCGATCAGGCCGAGGAGGGCCGCGGCGGCGGCGAGAAGGGTGGCGGTGGAACCGGATTGATCGGTCAGCGCACCGGCAATGCCAAGCGCGATGGCGCCGAGCACCAGGCCGAGCGCCGTGTTCGCGGCCTTTTCGTCCGGTGCCGTCGACAAAGCGAACATCGGAACCAGGATATAGCTGAAACCCATGGCAAGGAGACCGATGAACCCAAAGCCGCCCAAAATTGCATGCAGGGCGGCCAGCTGCCCGTGGCCGGGTAATTCGCCGCCCAAAACGCCGTGCTCCAAATCGATGATCAGAACCGCGCCGATTGCCGCGAGCAGGGCGAGCGCGGCAAGCGCCCACCAGCAATGCCGGACGGTAACGCGAAGGCCCGGCGCGCGCCTGAGTATCTCAATAAGGACGATCGACCAGGCCGCCAATCCGGCGATCGCCAACAACCCGCCAAGGGCCATGCCAAGGTGGTCGCCCGCCGCCATTCCGGCGACCAAAATCGCAGTTCCCGGAATAAACAGCCAGCTGGCCAGGCGGCATGGGAAAAGGGAGTCCAATGCGACCCCGGTGGCGACGCTTAAGAGTTGGAGCGAAGCGCCGATAACGGTCATCGCCAACACCCCCAGGGTCATTGCATGCAACGCCGCCAGTGGCAGGCCGGAACCGCCGATAAAGCTGGTAGCCTCGCCGGAGGCCGCTGCCAGCAAGGCCCAGGCCAGCACCTGAAACAGCGCCGCCGCGAAAAAGAAACGCATCGGAATGTGATAAGGCAACAGGCGGCTTTGCGCCCCCATCAGTATATCGCCTGGGAAAGCGTGGCCGCGCACGGCTTCAGATTCGCTCAATTAGTTACGGCCTTTTTCAATTGGATAACAAACGCCGCTTCGCCGGGGGCAGGATTTTGCACCTTGCGCGCGGTCCAGGTCCAGCCCAACTCCTCCAACTCCGGATATAGAAAGATCGGTTCGCGGTTAATATGCAGGATAAGCGGCTCGTCGCTGCCACTGACTTCCTCCATCACGGCCAGCAACGGGGCCGGCGGTTCCAGCCCGGTCAGGTCCAGGTGAACTCCATCCGCTTCGCGCCAGCGTTTTGCCATCGACGACTCCGCAGGTGATCAGAATTCATTTTCTAGGGTACTAGGATCGCTGCTCACGGCCGGGCCGTCTTTAACACCGGTTAATCGCCGCCGTGGGAAAAGTGAAAGGTGAGTACCCCATCCAGAACAAACAGGACAGCCGCCGCATCGGAACCGTATTGCCAAACGTTGATGTTCCGCCCTACGCTGTTGATCGGCCGCGGCCGGAACATCAACTTAACCTACGCCAATCTTTGATTTAAGCGGTGGACCAGTTGATCCGGGCAGGTCAACCAGAATACCGGGGGAATCATGGATTTCGCATTCGACGATACTCAAACTCAGATCCGCGATTCCATTCAAAAAATTTGCGCCAACTACAGCGACGAATACTGGTTGCAGAAGGATCGCGAGGGCGGCTTTCCCGGCGATTTCGCCAACGACATTGCAGACGCCGGATGGCTGGGTATCGCGGTGCCGGAAGAACATGGCGGCGCCGGGCTTGGGGTCAGCGAAGCGGCGGTTATGATGATGGCGATTGCCGAATCCGGTGCCGGATTTGCCGGCGCTTCTTCGGTTCACATGAACATCTTCGGGCTGAACCCGGTGGTCGTTCACGGCACCGGGAAACAGAAGCAGGAATGGCTGCCGCCGATCATTGCTGGCCAGCATCGGGCTTGCTTCGGGGTGACCGAACCCGACGCCGGCCTGGACACCGCAAATATCAAGACCCGGGCCGAACTTCAGGGCGAGGTCTATCTCGTGAACGGCGCCAAGATTTGGACGTCAACCGCACAAACCGCCAACAAAATACTGCTTTTGGCGCGAACCGCGCCAATTGAATCCACCCCCAATCCAATCGACGGGTTGACCCTGTTTTACACGGATCTGGACCGCGACCACATCCAGGTGGAGGAAATCGAAAAAATGGGCCGCAAGGCAGTCGATTCAAATATGCTCTTCATCGATGACCTGCCGGTGCCTGTTCACCACCGCATCGGCGAAGAAGGCTTGGGCTTTCGCTATCTGCTGGAAGGCTTCAATCCCGAACGAATATTGATTGCGGCCGAGGCCGTGGGTCTCGGCCGCGCCGCCCTCAAGCGGGCCAGCACTTATGCCAAGGAGCGCCATGTTTTCGGCCGCGCCATCGGCCAGAACCAGGCCATTCAACATCCCCTGGCGCGTTGCTGGGCCGAACTTGAGGCGGCAACCTTGATGCTGTTCAAGGCGGCTTCGCTCTACGACGCCGGCGAGCCCTGCGGCAGCGAAGCCAACGCGGCGAAATATCTTGCCGCTGAGGCGGGGTTTCGGGCCTGCGAAACGGCGGTCATGGTGCATGGCGGCATGGGCTATGCCAAGGAGTATCATGTCGAGCGTTACCTGCGCGAGGTTATGATTGCCCGGATTGCGCCGGTCAGCCGCGAACTCATACTTTCGTTCCTCGCCGAAAAGGAGCTTGGGCTGCCGAAATCCTATTAATATTTGGGGGGGAAAATTTTTCCGATGATTAGTCAATCAAATCCAGATCTGACGAATACAGATCAGGTTTGCATATTTGAAGTCGGTCCGCGAGACGGGCTGCAAAATGAAACAGGCTTTATCGAGACCGCTGATAAAGTTCGTCTGATCGATCTCCTGTCGAATACCGGCATCAGCCGTATCGAAGTCACCAGTTTCGTATCACCCAAATGGGTGCCGCAAATGGCCGATGCCAAGGACGTATTCGAAGCGATTGGCCGGACGCCGAATATTCGCTACGCGGCCCTGACGCCTAACCTGAAAGGGTATCGGCGGGCGCGCGAAGCCGGCGCCAATGAGGTGGCCATATTCGGCGCCGCCTCCGAAACCTTCAGCCAAAAAAACATCAATTGCTCGATCGCCGAAAGTATCGAGCGTTTCAAGCCGGTCATCGAGGCTGCCAAGGCCGATGACATGCCGGTTCGAAGTTATGTCTCATGCATCATCGAATGTCCCTTTGAAGGAGCCGTTGCGCCCGATCAGGTGGCGCGGTTGGCGGAAATCTTCATAACCATGGGGTGTTACGAAATATCCCTTGGCGACACCACCGGCGCCGGCGTCCCGGAAACCGTAATCGAGATGCTGAACAGCGTAACGTCGGCGGTGCCGGTTAGCCGCCTTGCGGGACATTTCCACGATACCGGCGGGCGGGCGGTCGACAATATCAAGGCAAGCCTCGATCTTGGCCTCAGAACCTTCGACACATCCGTCGGCGGGCTCGGCGGTTGCCCCTACGCCCCCGGCTCGCCGGGCAATGCCGCAACCGGGAAAGTCGTCAACCTTCTGAACGGTCTTGGCATCGATACCGGAATTGATATCGAAAAACTGAACGAGGCCGAAATTTTTGCCCGGCAACTGAAGGAGGGCCGCCAATGAGTAACTTCGAAAACCTTCGTATCGAGCAAGATGACCGGGGGGTTGCCTTTTTAACTCTCTGCCGGGCCGAAAAGCATAACGCCTTTAACGCGGCCCTTATCGGTGAATTGCGGCAAGCGGCGGACCGTCTGGCGAGCGATGCCTCGGTACGGGTCGTGGTGCTTGCCGGCGAGGGGAAAAGTTTTTGCGCCGGCGGTGATCTTGCCTGGATGCAGGAGCAGGCGGCAAAAGACCGGGCCGGAAAAATAGCCGAGACATCGGAACTGGCTTATATGCTCCGGGACCTGGACGAATTGCCCAAACCATTGATCGGGCGGGTCCATGGCCCGGCCTATGGCGGCGGCGTCGGCATGATGGCCATTTGCGATATCGTGATTGCCGCCGAGACGGCGCGCTTCGCCCTGACCGAAACCAAGCTCGGGCTGATCCCGGCGACCATCGGCCCTTATGTGGTGCGCCGCCTGGGCGAAGGCGCGGCGCGGCGGGTCTTTATGAACGCGCGGCCGTTTGACGCCGGCGAAGCCAAGCAATTGGGCCTGGTTTCAACGATCACGCCCGCCGAAGAGATCGATGAGGCGGTCGAGCGTGAGTGTAACTGGTTTTTGAAATGCGCTCCGGGCGCCGTTGCCGACGCCAAAGACTTATGCCTTCATCTGGCCCGAAATCCGCAACAGGATCATGTCGCGTATAGCGCCGGAAAATTGGCCGATCGTTGGGAGACAGATGAGGCAAAAGAGGGCATCGGTAATTTTTTCAGCGCCAAGCGGGCCTAGGTAATAATCGGAAAGGAAGGATATCTGCCGCCATGCAAGAAGTGCTCAAGGGCATAAAAGTTCTCGACTTCGGCCGCTACATCGCCGGGCCTTACACGGCCACTCTTTTGGGCGATTTCGGGGCCGAAGTCATTCGCGTCGAACGGGTGCGTGGCAGTGAAGATCGTTACACCAGTCCCCTTACGGACAAGGGCGAAGGGGCCTTGTGGATGCAGGTTGGGCGCAACAAGAAGAGCCTGACCCTCAATCCGCTAAAACCCGAAGGCCGTGAGATTGCCCATAAGCTGGTAGCCACGGCAGACGTAATATCGGTCAACCTGCCCGAAGAATCCTTGCATCAGATGGGGCTCGACTACGAGACCCTTTGTTCCGTCAAGCCGGACATCATCCTTTCCCTGGCTACGACTTTCGGCACCACCGGACCCTATGCCGGGCGCCTTGGTTTCGACAGCGTTGGCCAGGCCATGAGCGGTGCCATGCACCTGACCGGCGATGCCGACGAGCCGATGCGCAGCATGGCCACCTACGCTGATTTCGGCACCGCGCTGGCCAACGCTTTCGGAATCATGATGGCGCTGCGCGAAAGGGACCGCTCGGGCCGCGGCCAGGTGGTCGAGTCCAATCTGCTGACCACCGCCCTGACCTTCATCAACTCGATGCTCATCGAGCAAGGCATCACCGCGCCCGACCGGGTGGCCCAGGGCAACCGCAGCCAACTTTGCGGCCCCGGCGACGTGTTCAAAACCCAGGACGGCTGGGTATTCGCCATGGTTATCGGCGATCCGCTGTTCCGGCGCTGGGTAGAGCTGATGGGCGAGCCCGAATGGTTGGACGATCCCCGTTTCGGCAGCGACCAAAGCCGAGGCGACAACGGCGCCATCCTGAGTGAGCGAACCGCCCGCTGGTGTGCCGGGCGGACCACCCAGGAAGTCATTGATCTGTTGGAAGCGGCACGGATTCCGGCGGCGCCGGTGCTCACCCCGCAGCAGGCCCTGGACGATCCCCATGTGCGGGAAGCGCGGATATTGCGTGATCAGGATTATCCGGGATTACCCAAGCCGGCCAAGGTTGCCGAGCCCGTCGTGCGTCTTTCCAGAACCCCGGGAGAACTGCGCGATCGCCCGCCTCTGTTGGGGGAGCATACGGATCAAATACTCGAGTCTTTAGGTTACCAGCCCGAACAGATCGCCGATCTCAGGGAAAAGAGGATCGTGTAAATTCATGACCATATCGATCAACTTACCCAAATGCCGTATTGATGAAGCCAACGCCGGCGGGTACTGGCCCAACCGGCTGATCACGGATTATTTGGACGAAGCCGTCGCGCGCCATCCGGAAAAGGCGGCGATCATTGGCCATGCCGAACCCACCGGCGAGGCCTTCACGATGACCCATGCCCGGCTAAAGGCGGCGGCCGACCGGATGGCGCTGGCGCTGGTCGCCTTGGGCGTCGAAGCAAACGACGTCGTCGCCTGCCAGTTGCCCAACCGGTGGGAGATGGTGGCGCTTTACCTGGGCGTCGCGCGTATCGGTGCGGTGATCAATCCCTTGGTGTCAATATACCGGCGCCGAGAGCTGGAATTCATGCTCAACCAATCCGAGGCCAAGGTCCTGGTGACGCCCGGAATGTACCGGAATTTCGACTATCAAACGATGGCCAGGGATCTGGCCCGGGAGGTGCCAACGCTGCGGCACGTCTTTGCCTTGGGCGGCGAGGGCGAAGATGATTTCAATGCTCACTTTCTGGATCGCGATTGGGAATCCGAGATCGACGCCGCCGCCCTGTTTGATCAGCGGCGCCCGCACCCGGACGCGGTCACCGAATTGCTCTATACCTCGGGCACCACAGGCGAGCCCAAGGGTGTGCTGCACACGTCCAACACCTTGCTTAGTCTGCTCAAGCTGCACATTGAACGAATTGGCGTCGATGGCGATGAGATCATATTGCAATCGGCGCCGATGGCCCACCAGGCGGGGTTCCTGCACGGGCTGATCATGCCGATCATGGTCGGCGCGACAGCCGTGCTGCAGGATATCTGGGATCCCGATGAGGCGGTGCGATTGATCGAGCGGTACCGGGTTACCTACTCCATGGGCGCCACTACTTTTTTGGCCGATCTTGCCGACAGCCCGGAAGTTGCGAGCGCCGATCTCGACAGCTTCCGGGTCTACGTCACCGCCGGCGCCCCGATCCCAAGCTCGGTCGTGCGCCGGGCCACGGAGCGCCTGAACGCCCAGGTAATCTCGGGTTGGGGGATGAGCGAGTTCGGCACCGGCTCCTGTACGCTGCCCGACGATCCCTTGGAAAAGATTTTCAATACGGATGGGGTGCCTTTCCCCGGCATTCACATGCGCGTTGCCGACGAAAACGGCGAAAAGGTATCCACCAATTCCGAAGGCCGCCTTTTGGTCCGCGGCGTATCCCAGTTTGTCGGTTACCTGAACCGGCCCGATCTGGACGTTTCGGATTCCGAGGGTTGGTTCGACACCGGCGATCTGGCCTGCATGGATGGCGATGGCTATATCCGTATCACCGGGCGCAGCAAGGACATTATCATCCGGGGCGGCACCAATATTCCGGTCGTCGAGATTGAGGAGCAACTGCACCGGCACCCGGCGGTCAAGGACGTGGCCGTGGTCGCCATGCCCGATCCGCGCCTCGGCGAAAAGGCCTGCGCCTTCGTCGTTACCCGGCCCGGGTCAAGCCTCGACTTCGATGAAATGATTGCGTTTCTGCTGGCCGCCGATATGTCGAAGACCTACTTGCCCGAGCGCCTGGAGCTGATCGGCGACATGCCGAGAACCGCCAGCGGCAAGATTCAGAAGTATAAGCTGCGCGAGCAGACGGAAGAATTCGCAAATTGAGGGGAGGCGGATCATATGGGACGAGTTGACGGTAAAATCGCACTGGTAACCGGCGCCGGCCAGGGCCTCGGCGAAGCCATCGCAAGCTTGCTGGCCCGCGAAGGCGCCAAGGTGGCGGTCACCGACATCGACGCCGACAAGGTGAACGGCACGGCCGAGGCCATCAATGCCGAAATTCCCGGCGCCGCCCGCGCCTACGCGCAAGATGTCACCGACGAAGAACGCTGGCAGCAGGTGCTCGAGCAGGTCGTCGATGACTTCGGCGGGCTTAACATCCTGGTCAACAACGCGGGCATTCCCGGGAGGGGCGACGTCGAGGCAATTGATTATGACGCCTGGAAGCGGGTGCACCAGGTTGATCTGGACGGCGTTTTTCTTGGCTGCAAGTACGCTATCGCCCATATCGGCGCCTCTGGCGGCGGCGCCATTGTCAATTTATCGTCGATCGCCGGCATCGTCGCCGGCCATAACATGGCGGCGTATAATTCGGCCAAGGCGGCGGTGCGGCATTTTTCTAAATCAGTGGCTCTGCACTGCGCCAAACAAGGCAATCTGATCCGCTGTAATTCGGTTCATCCGTCGTTCATCCGCACCCCCATCTTGGAGGAGTATGCGCTCCGTTTCGGAGAAGACGAGGCTTATGCCAAACTGGGCCGGCAGATACCCTTGGGCCGCATCGGTGAACCCGACGATGTGGCCTATGCCGTATTGTATCTGGCCTCGGACGAAAGCACCTACGTCACTGGCACCGAACTGCTGATCGACGGCGGCCTCAGCGCCAGGTAACGGGAAGCGGCCTTGATAATCGAAGTTTGGAGGGAGAAGTTGAAAAATGATTGAACTAGAGAAGAGCGGCCCGATTGCGGTGGTTGGTCTTTGCCGGCCGCCGGTTAACGCCATCAACCAGGAATGGATGGCCCGCATGGGCGAAATTCTGGCCGATCTTGAAGCCGACCAGGGAATCAGTTTGGTCCGCATCCGCAGCCTTCAGAAAGTATTTTGTGGCGGCTTCGACATTGGCCTGATTAGGCATCATTTGGAAAGCGGCGGCGGTCCCGATGCCCAAATAAGCGATACCAAAGATCTTCAAACCTTGTATTTCAGGCTGGAAAACCTGCCCCAGGTTACCGTCGCGGAGATAAACGGAGCGGCAATGGGTGGGGGATTGGAATTGGCCCTCTGTTGTGATCTCCGCGTCGCCGCCGATGAAGCCATCATGGGCCTGCCCGAGGTTACCCTGGGCCAGGTTCCAGGCGCCGGCGGCACTCAGCGATTGTCCCGAATCTGCGGCAAGGGTGTCGCTTCCCGGATCATCCTGGCCCGCGACAACGTGGATGGCGCCAAGGCCGAGGAACTGGGCATTGTCCAGTGGGCCTTGCCAGGGGCTGAATTGGCGGCATGGACAGATGCTCTGGTGGATCGGATCGCCGGCTTCTCAGCGGCTACCTTGGCATCCAGCAAAGCCTGTATCGCCGCCGAGGCGGATCCCGGGATTGATGGCTTCGCCCTGGAGATGGCCAAAAATAGGCTGCTTCTGGAAACCGAAGAGACCCAGGAATTGGTTGCCGCCTTTTTCCAGCGGGGCCGCGATGCTTGATCGGATACGCCGTGTCGTGACCGGCAACAATGAGCAGGGGCTTTCAACGGTTGTTCTCGATGGCCGGCCGCAAAACGAACTGCAAGCCGGTGAGGCCGGCGTCGTTGAGATCTGGAGAACCGATGGCGGGCAGGTTGACAGCACCGATCGAGCCGACCTCGCACAACCACCGTTCGCTCTGCTGCCGCCGTTGGGCGGTAATCGCATCCTGTTCTTCAAAGTTGCACCGGAAGAATCGAGCTTAACCGCCGAGCAGCAGGAGCGCCGCGCGGCGGCCGCTTTTGCCGCCTACATGGCCGAGGACGCGCGCCCCGATACCCGGCTCAGCCCATGGATGCACAAAACCAGCACCATCGACTACGTCATCGTCCTTGCGGGCGAAGTCAGTCTTAAGCTTGACGACGGGGAAACAGCGCTGAAACCGTTTGATGTGGTGGTGCAGCGGGGCACCAATCACGCTTGGGTCAACCACGGCAGCGAGCCCTGCCTGATGGCCGCGATCCTCAACGACGCCAAGTTCGATTGAGCGCTGGGAAATAAACCGCCGGCGACGGAAACCGTATTGCCAAACCTTGAGGTTCCGCCCTAGGCTGCTGATCGGCTTCGGCCGAGGTCGTGCGCGATATGTCGCGTATCGACGGGTTGCACAAAGCGGGGCTCGATAGGATGCCGTTCTCGGAACCTTCACTGACCATCGGGGTCGAAGAAGAATACCTGATCGTTGATCCGGTAACCCGCGATCTCGCCGAACCGCCGGATGAAGCTTTCAACAAATGCGGCGAGCGGCTGAAAAACCTGGTGAAACCGGAATTCATGAAATCCCAGATCGAGGTGGCGACCAGGGTTTGCGGTACCATCAAGGAAATCCGGAACGAGTTGATCGAGTTGCGCTCGGTCATCGCCGAGGTTATGGGCGAATACGACTTGGCGCCGATCGCCGCTTCCACCCATCCCTTCGCCAGCTGGGAAACCCAACTCCATACCGATAAGGAACGCTACAATATCCTGGCCGAAAACATGCAGGCGGTTGCGCGGCGGCTGCTGATCAACGGCATGCATGTGCATGTCGGCGTCGAAGACAACGAAATGCGCATCGAGATGATGAGCCAGGTCGCCTATTTTCTGCCTCATCTTCTGGCCCTCTCGACTTCCTCGCCATTTTGGCGGGGCGAACTGACCGGACTTAAATCCTACCGGCTTTGCGTGTTCGACGAATTGCCCCGTTCCGGTCTGCCGGAACGATTTGAATCCTACGGCGAATACAGCCGCCATGTGGCGGTGCTGGTCGAGAGCGGATTGATCAAGGACGCCACCATGTTGTGGTGGGACGTCAGGCCGAGCGCGACTTTCCCAACCCTGGAAATGCGGATCACCGATATCTGCACCCGCATTGACGACACCGTTTGCCTGGCGGCGATTTATCTATGCATTATCCGCATGCTCTACCGGTTGCGGCGGGGCAATCAAAAATGGCGCACCTACACCAATATGCTGATCAACGAAAACCGCTGGCGGGCGCAGCGTTACGGTATTGACGAGGGCATGGTCGATTTCGGCAAGGGTACCGTCGTGCCGTTCGCCGAATTGCTGGAAGAGCTGTTCGAAATTATCGAGGAAGACGCCGAGGCCCTGGCCTGCGTGGACGAGGTTCTTCATGCCCGCAATATCATGAAAACCGGTACCAGCGCCCACCGGCAATTGGCTACCTTCGAAAAAACCAAAGCCGCATCTGGCGATGAACAAAAGGCGTTTCATGCGGTGGTCGATGAATTGATCGCCGAAACCGTCAAGGGGTTCTGAATGCCATGAGCGACCTGAGAGATAGGTAACAGTTTGTACCGGACACATGGGTAACACTTCCAGCATTTAATCTGGAGGTGTTGATGCCGTGGAAAG
>NZAK01000055.1 GCA_002687515.1 Rhodospirillaceae bacterium | reverse complement strand
GCTCGACGCCCCGGGAGGCCGGGATATGGGACCCGAAGGGCGGCTTCCCAAGCCCGCCGGATGCGTTGCCCGATGCTTGTGATGTGCCGGCATCACGACGCACCGGGCGCCTATCCGGGCGAACTTGGGAAGCCGTCGTATGGGCACCATATGTTAGATTTTATCCACTAGTGGCCTGTGTCATCTAATTTGTAATTTTTTGATATTTAGTAATTTAATGTTTTTGAAGAGAACGAGGTCCGGATTGAAAAACGCAGTCATCATCACCCTTGGAAGCCTGTTCCTGGTTGGCGCCTGCTCCGAAACCCAGCTCCTGGTGCATACCGCGAAGCGTATCCACAAGCAGCAGGCACCATCCGCCGGGCGCGCCGCCTACAAGGTCGGTTCGCCCTATCAAATTGCCGGCGTCTGGTACTATCCCAAGGTTGATTACGCCTATGACGAGCGCGGCATCGCGTCTTGGTATGGCCCGGGATTTCACGGCAAGCGGACGGCCAACGGCGAGACCTATGACCAGAACGCCCTGACCGCCGCCCACAAGACCCTGCCGATGCCGTCGCTGGTGCAGATCACAAATCTGGAAAACGGGCGCTCGCTCAGGCTCACGGTCAATGACCGCGGCCCCTTCGTAAATGGCCGCATCATCGACGTTTCACGCCGCGGCGCCCAATTGCTTGGCTTCCATAGAGGCGGAACCGCCAAGGTGCGGGTCCAGATTCTGGCGGCGGAAAGCCGGGCCCTGGCGCAGCGGGCGCGCGGCGGCGGCATCGTCTTGGCCTCGGCCGACACGCCGATACGCTCGGACATCGATGTCTCCAAACCGATCGTATCCAGCGAAATCCTGGAACCGCCCGAAGGCGCCAGGCCGGTGCCCGTTCAATCCCGGAATTTCGGGCCACCGGGCAACAACCCGCCGGAAAGAACCCTGAACAAGCCGCGTCTTCCCGACGGCACCCTGACCATGCAGCCGGTGGTGCCGACCGAAGTCTATGTCCAGGCCGGCGCCTTCGGCGAATACGCCAACGCCCACCGGGTGCGCGCCCGCCTGTATCAGGTGGCCGGCATCAAGATCACCTCGGCCATCGTCGGCGGGCGTGAATTTTTCCGCGTGCGGGCCGGGCCGATCAAGGATCTCGGCGATGCCGATCAGATTCTGGACCAGATGATCAGAACCGGTTTCCCCGGCGCCCGCATCATTGTCGACTGATAATTGCCGGCCAAATGCCGGAACCGGTACGGGTGGCGGCCATGATTTTGCCGTCATTGCCGTCCAAGACCATCTAAGCCATTGAAACATTGAAACCAGAGGTGCTAGATTGGCGCTTGGTCATGCCATCAATGATGCCATGACCAAGGGGAGAGCAGGGAAAGAATGATCAGCCGAAAACACCGAACCCCGATCTTAACGACATTCGCGGCCCTGGCCCCTGCGGTTGCCCTGGCCATTGCCCTGGTCCTCGCCCCGTGGCTGCCGCGCCAGGCGGGGGCAATCGAAATATCCGCCCGGCAGGCGATCTTGATGGATTACGCGACCGGCGAGGTGTTGTTCGAAAAAAACGCCGACGAAGCCATGACGCCGTCGTCGATGAGCAAGATCATGACCGTCTATAAGCTGTTCGAGCGCTTGAAAGACGGCCGCCTGCAATTGTCCGACAGCTTTGTCGTCTCTGAAAAGGCGTGGCGCAAAAAAGGCTCGAAGATGTTCGTGGCGGTCAATTCGCGGGTCAAGGTGGAAGACTTGATCCGCGGCATCGTCGTGCAGTCGGGCAATGACGCCTCGATCGTCGTTGCCGAGGGGCTGGCCGGTTCGGAAGAAGCCTTCGCCGCCGAACTCAACGAAACCGCCCGCGAATTGGACATGAGCAATTCCAATTTTGTCAACGCCAGCGGCTGGCCCGATCCGGAGCACCTGACCACGGCCCGCGATCTGGCCAGGCTGGCAATTGCGACGATCCGCAACTTCCCCGATTATTACGATTACTATGCCGAGAAAACCTATAGCTATAACGGCATCAAGCAGGGTAACCGCAACCCGCTTATCTACCGCGATGTCGGCGCCGACGGCCTCAAGACCGGCCATACCGAGGATGGCGGCTATGGCTTGACCGCCTCGGCCTTGCGCGGCGGCCGCCGCCTTATCGCGGTGCTCAACGGCATGCCGACGAAAAAGGCGCGGGCCAGCGATTCCGAGCGCCTGCTCGATTGGGGCTTCCGCGAATTCAACAATTACACACTGTTCCAAAAGGACGCCAAGGTTTCGACGGTGCCGGTCTGGATGGGCGCCGAGGGCAGCGTTTCATTGGTCCTGCCCGATGAACTGACCCTGACCCTGCCGGTCAAGGCGCGCCGCAAGATGGTGGTCAAGGTGGCGATGGACAGCCCGGTGCCGGCGCCGGTCAAGAAAGGCGCCAAGCTGGCGATATTGAAAATCGAGATGCCGGGCCGGGCGCCACTGCAATTCCCGCTTCTCGCCGGCGAGGATGTCGAGCGCCTCGGCGCCATTTCCCGCCTCGGCGCCGCCTTGCGCTTTGTCCTCTGGGGCGAAGCCGGCTAGTGGCCTTCATCAGCTTCGAGGGCGGCGAGGGCACCGGCAAATCGACCCAGCTCGGCTTGTTCCTGGGATATCTGGAAAGCTCGGGGATCGACGCCATCGCCACGCGCGAGCCCGGCGGCGCCCCCGGCGCCGAGGATATCCGCAAGCTGCTGGTCGAGGGCGAGCCCGGCCGCTGGGACGCGATAACTGAAACCCTCCTGCATTTCGCGGCGCGGCGCGACCATCTGGCGCGGGTCATCGAACCGGCGCTGGCTCGTGGGCAATGGGTGGTGAGCGACCGCTTCGCCGATTCCACTTATGCCTATCAAGGCTTCGGCCACGGCGTCGATCTCGGCCTGATCGAGGCCCTTTACCGGATGGTCGCCGGCGATTTGAAACCGGACCTGACGCTGATCCTGGATCTTGACGTGGATGAGGGGCTTCGCCGCGCAACCGGCCGGGGCTCCGGCGAAGACCGCTATGAAAATATGGACCGGGAATTCCATGAACGCATTCGCCAGGGATTCCTCGCCATCGCCGACGCCGAACCTGATCGATGCAAGCTGATCGACGCCGCCGGCAGCGAAGGCGATGTGCAGGCCCGCATCATCGCGGCGGCCAAGGCCCGGTTTCCGGACGCATTGCCATGAGCCCGGATTCCATTGACCCTGGCGCCGACGATTGGCCGCCGGAGCCCCGCAAGAATCCGGACCTGACTGGCCAGGAACGGGCCGAACGGGCGTTTCTGGATGCCTATCTTTCGCGTCGCCTGCCGCATGCCTGGCTGATCACCGGCCCGAGGGGTGTCGGCAAGGCGACCCTGGCGCACCGCATCGCCCGCTTCCTGCTGGTGCACGGCCGCCTGGGATCAAGTGGGCCTGGGGGCGATGAAGGCCCGGGCCTGTTTGGCGACGATCTGCCGGGCACCGATCCGGAATCCCTGGCCACCGATCTGCAACATCTGGTCTGCCGGCGGGTGACCGCCGGCGGCCATACGGACTTCATGCTGATCAAGCGCGAGATCAATGAAAAGACCGGGCGCCTGCACCGCGATATATCGGTCGATAGCGTCCGCGCCATCGGTCATTTCCTGTCGCTGACCCCGGGTGAGGGCGGCTGGCGGGTGGTGGTCATCGATGCCGCCGACGAGATGAGCGCCAGCGCCGCCAACGCGGTCCTTAAAGTTCTGGAGGAACCGCCGGCTCGTTCGGTCCTGCTGCTGGTCAGCCACAATCCCGGGCGCCTGCTGGAAACCATCCGGTCGCGCTGCCGTCATCTGCCGCTGCCGCCGCTTGGGCCGGATGCGATGGCTGGGCTGCTCGGCCGCCATGCCCCCGATATCGGCTCCGATGAGCGGGATGTCCTGTTGCATCTGGCGGGCGGCAGCATCGGCCGGGCGCTGCGGCTGGCCGGCGAGGGCGGCGTCGATCTTTACGCCCAGATGCGCGCCCTGCTGGCCACCCTGCCGCACCTTGATATCGGCGCCTTGCACAAGCTCGGCGACCTGGTTGCCCGCGACCGCGGCGGCGATCGCTTCCGCACCATCGCCGAACTGATCGATTGGTGGCTGGTCGGCCAATCGCGGGATAAGTCAAGGGACTCCTCCGGGGGCGATGGCGGCGGCGGCGGCGGGCTTGAAGGTTGGTTCGGCGTGTGGGAAAAGACCAACCGATTGTTCCGCGAGGCGGAGGGCCTCAATCTCGACCGCAAGCAGGTGGTCCTGGAAGTTTTCCTGTCGATCGAAGACGCCGCCCGCGGCTAAGTAAAAAAATTCGTAAACCGGAGCGGCATTTTGCCAGGCAAAACACCAAATAAAACATCGGGGAAGACACCCTATTACATCACCACGGCGATCTCCTATGTGAACGGCCCGCCGCATCTGGGCCACGCCTACGAGGCGATCTCGACCGACGTGATGGCCCGCTTCAAGCACCTCGACGGTTACGATGTCATCTTCCTGACCGGTACCGACGAGCACGGCCAGAAGGTGGAAAAATCGGCCATCGCGGCGGGCAAGGACCCGAGGGCCTTTTGCGACGAGATCGCCGGCCTGTTCCGCGATATGTGCACCCTCCTAAACATCTCCAACGACGATTTCATCCGCACCACCGAGCCCCGCCACTACGCCGCCAGCCAGGCCATTTGGCTGAGGCTGGCCGACGCCGGCGACATCTATTTGGGCAATTACGCCGGCTGGTACAGCGTCCGCGACGAGGCCTATTTTCACGAGGATGAGCTGAGCGACGACCCGGCCAATCCCGGCGGCAAGCTGGCGCCGTCCGGCGCCCCCGCGGAATGGGTGGAAGAGCCCAGCTATTTCTTCAAATTGTCCGAATATACGCAGCCGCTGCTCGACCACTACCAGGCGCATCCCGATTTCATCATGCCGGCAACCCGCAAGAACGAAGTGGTCAGCTTCGTTTCCCAAGGCCTCCGTGATCTTTCCCTGTCGCGCACCACCTTCAAATGGGGGGTGCCGGTGCCCGGCGATCCCGGCCACATCATGTATGTCTGGCTCGATGCGCTGACCAACTATATTACCGCCCTCGGATTTCCCGAGAAGGGCATCGAAGGCCGCGAGGACGTGTTCGAAACCCACTGGCCGGCGGACCTGCATGTCATTGGCAAGGACATCGTCCGCTTCCACGCCGTCTACTGGCCGGCCTTTTTGATGAGCGCCGGCGTCGCCCTGCCGAAACGGGTGTTCGGGCACGGCTTTTTGAATATCGAGGGCGAAAAGATGTCGAAGAGCCTCGGCAATGTCTTGTCGCCGGCCGCCATGGTCGAGGAATTCGGCCTCGACCCGATGCGCTATTTCCTCCTGCGCGAGGTGCCCTACGGCCAGGACGGCTCGTTTTCCAGGGAAGCCATCATCCAGCGCATCAATGCCGACCTGGCCAACGATTTCGGCAACCTGGCGCAGCGGGTGCTGTCGATGATCAACAAGAACTGCGGCGGGATCGTGCCGGAGCCGGGCGCCTTGCAGCCCGAGGACGAAACGCTTCTCGGCGACGCAACGAACCTGCTCGCCGAAATGCGCGAAGCCTTCGAAGTGCAGGCCTTCCACACGGCGCTCGAAAAAATGTGGACGCAGGTGCGCGCCGCCAACGCCTATATCGACCACCAGGCCCCCTGGACCTTGCGCAAGGAGAACCCCGAACGCATGCAGACGGTGCTCTACGTCCTCGGCGAGGCGATCCGCCGCCTAGGGATTTTGGCCGGGCCCTTCATGCCGGACTCGGCGGCCAAGATGCTGGATCAGCTCGCGGTCGGCGAGGCCGCCCGGGATTTCTCAAGCCTGGGGGCGGATGCGCGCTGGCAGGCGGGCATCGAGCTGCCGAAGCCGGAGGGCGTGTTCCCGAGGCATGTAGAGGAGGAGGCGGCGGAGTAACAACGGCGTAGCGCGCGGGGGTTGGTATGGTCGGCCCGCGCGCGTCCATGTTGGGCACTTGTTTTTATGATTCGTGTGGAATTGGCCGGGTCCAGCCTGCGTAGCCGAAGCTACTTCGGCGGAGCGGGCTCGGCCACACGGGCGTGAGGCACGCTACGCCCGTACCGTTGCTGGTTCGTTATCGCAGGTTTGGGGGGAACTTTTTCTCGGCGCCAGTCTCCCAGTCTGTCTAATTAAAGGTTCGCGGTAGCGGCGAGGTGCGTGTCCATCCAAAGTTAATTATCATCGCCTTTTAACACTTCGAATTTTCTTGATTTCCTCCTCGTTGGAAAATTTTTCTACCAAAAATTCAACATGCCAACCAAAAACGTTGCGCACCCCCACCCAACCCTCCCCCCTCAAGGGGGAGGGCTTTTAGTTCGAGACTTTGTGCTTCTTCTCCCTCCCCCCTGGAGGGGGAGGGCCGGGGTGGGGGGCCTAAAATCCGCACATGCGTTGCGCCGATTTTCGGTGCCGGGATCACGGAACGGTTCGGTCGAATTCAATCTGATTCCTAATTTCCCTTGCATTCGTTCCAGTTTTGTTCTATATTGTAGCCTGCTCTTTTCCACTGTGAATATGTCGTTTCAACGGGGCGCGTGCGGCGTCCGCGCCGGCGGGTATTGCGCCGATTGAGCAGCCTTGAAATGTCCGTAAATGTCTATGAATGTCCATAAATGACCATCATGTCTATGTCCTTTTTGCCCGAAAAGTGTCGCACCAAACGGAAGCAGCGAGCCAGGGTTGCCGGCGCCGGTGCAAGTCCGACGCGAGCCGGCCGGCCATGCCAACCCCGGCTCGCTGCTCCCGTGGGCCATCCCCATGCGCGCTGCTCCGTGCCGCTTCTCAATGTTGACGCGCGGCGACGATGAAGGCCTGGATGGTTTCCTCGCCGAGCGCCTTGCGGGCTTCGAGGCGGTGGACGCCGCGGACCAGGACATAGCGGCCCTTGCCCTCGCGGACCTGGATCGGCGTTTCCCCGGCCTCGGCCAGGATTTGCTCGGCAACCGTCTCGACTTTTTCGGGATCGAGCTCCTTGCGGCGCTCGGCCGGCACGTAAATTTCCTCGATTTTCAATTCAACCGGCTTGAACAAATGCTTCGCCTCCGCGTCGCCAACATCGGGACCAATAATATTAGGGCAAAATCGGGCCACTCACCTTAAGAATCTAGGGCGGCGATTTTTCAGTTTGCAATTCGAACCCATTCGGAATCAGGATGGGATAGCGCCCAACAGGTACGGCAACGGAGGAGATAGCGGAGATGCAGGGAAAGATCGCGATCGAGGAGCATTTCGCCTACGAGAGACCCGATAGGGAAGCGGCGGAACGCCTGCGGCGCGCCGAAGCCTGGGTCGAAACCGCGCGCCGCCTGGTCGACATCCACGAACTCCGCCTCAGGGACATGGACGAACTTGGCATCGAGTATGCCATCCTGTCGCTGACCGCGCCGGCGGTGCAGTCGATCCTCGATGTCAAGGAAGCCATCGCGGCGGCACGGAAATACAACGATTTTCTTGCCGGGGAGGTTGCCAAGCGGCCGGACCGTTTCGGCGGCTTTGCGGCACTGCCGATGCAGGACCCCGATGCGGCGGCGGAGGAGCTCAGCCGCTGCGTCAAGGAACTGGGCTTTCCGGGAGCCCTGGTCAACGGCTTTACGCAAAGGGAAGTTCCGGATTCAACCATCTATTACGACATCCCGGAATACCGGCCGTTTTGGGCCTGCGTCGAGGAGCTCGGCGTGCCCTTTTATTTGCACCCGAGGACGGCGGTTCGCGAACGGGCGCAGGCTTACGAGGGCCATCCCTGGCTCTACAGTTCGGCCTGGGGCTTCGCCGTCGAAACCTCGATCCACGTGCTGCGCCTGATCGGCTCCTGCCTGTTCGACGAATATCCCAAACTGCAGCTTGTCATCGGCCATCTCGGCGAGCGTATTCCTTATGACATGTGGCGCCTCGATCACCGGATCGAAACGATACCCACCGATTATCCGGCCAAAAAGCCGATCAGCGCCTACATGCGATCCAATGTTCACATCACCACCAGCGGAAATTTCAGCGATTCGGCGCTGCAATGCGCGATCGCGGAAATGGGGGTGGACCGGATCATGTTCGCGGTCGATTACCCGATGGAGGTGATGGCCGGCGGCACCTCCTGGTTCGACCAGACCGAACTATTGTCGGACCAGGACCGGATCAAGGTCGGACGCAATAACGCGATCGAGCTGTTCAAGCTTGGAGATATCTTTTAGCGCCTTAAACGAAAGACCAGACGGCGGCGCCGGCAAGGATCAGCGCCGGAATGCCGAAGACGATCAGCCCGACCCAGCCGGCCTTGGGCTCGAGCTCGGCATAGGAGGCGACGAAATGATGCACGGTCAAGGTACCGAGGCCTAGGGCAAGGAGGGCCAGCGGCCATGCGTACCAGCCGACATCGATATTTTCGCTGATCACCCAATCGATGAGGAGCGTGCCGCCGATGCCGAGGATCAAGCCATAGAGGAACCACATAATCTTATGCCCGCCCGATTAATCCACCAATCTGTCTAGTCCAAGAGCGTCCGCTTGGCGTTGGCGGCGCCCCTCGGCGGCATTTCCATGTCCCACCAGTCTTCTATGTTTTTCTGGTCCTGATAGCCGAAGACGCCGTCCATTTTGGTGAAGAAGGCGTTGACCTGGTCGGGCAGGATCTTGTTCTTGGCGATGGCGATTTTTACGATGTCGTGGATCACCGACTTGTTCTTCTTGGAAAAGGCGCAGACCGCGAAGCAGGTCGAACAGCCCGCCGTCGAAACCGCCCACCAGGTCCGGCACGATGGCGAATCCTCGTACCAGGTGCGATGCCCCGGGTTGTTCCACGGCCCCGCCGGCTCCCAATAAGGCTCGGTCTCCTTGCTCAGGCAGTCGGACGGGCATTCGGTGGCGCACACCTTGCAGGTGCGGCAGAAATTCATGATCCCGGCATCGATCGGCTTGGTCGGTTCCAGGGGCAGGTCGGTGACCATCTTGAAGACCCGCTGCAGGGGCCCGTATTCGGGGCTGATCATGCGGTTGATGCGGCCCAATTCGCCAAGCCCGGCCATCACGCCGAAGGCCGGCGCGATGCCGAGCCCGTTATACCAGGTGCCCATCAGCCCCTGATAACCGAGCACATGCAAAAAGTTCTGCAAGCGGTCGATGGTGTTGCGCGCCTGGCCATAGGCGATGCCGGTGGCGGCGGCCGAGAGCCCGGTCGGCATGCCGGATTCTGTTTTCCGCTTGATCAGTTCTTCCGACATTTTGACGGTGAAGACGATGACCCAGCGCGCATGGCCGGGGATCACCCGTTTGTCCTCGGTCTCATAGGCTTTGTCCACGTTTTCGAACTCGATGCGCTTGCCGTCCATGGCGTCCTGGGCATAGATCAGCTTCTCGGTGTTTTCGTTGAGCTCCACATAGCCTACCTGGTCGGCGCCGAAATGCCTGAGCGCCGAGCGAATCATGCGGGCGTTCTCGGCGGCGCTGCCTTCCCAGCGGGGCACGCCCATCTCTTGCGGGGTCATCACCTTGGAGCCGATGCCCGAAGGCGGTCCGGCGCCGTCGCGGGTAAAGTGGGTGTTCTCATCGATGCCCGTATGCTCGGGGGGCTTACCCTTGGACCAGGAGCCGGTGAAGGTGACGCCCGAGGTGCCCGAGGTGCGCGACGCGATGTCGAGGGCGCGGTCGCGGATGGTATAGCCGTCCCGCTTTTCGGTCATCCATTGATGGGCTTTTTCGTCGCGCCGCTTGGTCAACTCGTCGGCCTTGGCATCGCCGATATATTTGCGCCACGAGACCTGCTGGATTTTGGTCTGATCGAAGCGCTCCGTCGCCTGCCAGTCTATTTCCAGGGTCGGCTTATCGACCTCGCGCACCCACCACGGCCGCTTCCATTCAGAAAACTTGGAGGCCATGACGTCATCGAGATCGCTGAACCCGCCGCCGCCCGACCCGCCTCCGGACCCGCCATTGGCATCATCATCCAATTCGCCCCTCAAATCCCGATTGGCCCGTTTATCCAGGCCCAACGCCTTCATGCGCGTCTTGTTGCCGACCGTGCTGCGGCGCCCCATGGCGGCCTCCTTATTTGGACCTGTTATCGGTTGCTGATCTGAATTTCATGATAACCGGCCAGTTGCAATACACAAAGCCGGGAGTGGAGGCGAGGCATGTGGAGGAGCGAGCCTTTTTGTCTTCTCAGTGCCTCACTGTCTATCATGGTTCAAATTGTCCGGGGAATGACATGACGCGGCGCTTTAATTCGGCTATACGTATCCCGCATTTGCGGTTATTTTGCCGTCAATTCGAATTTGTACATCAAAAACCAAACCGGGAGACAAGTTGATGAAAATTTCCAGATCGATTGCAACCTTGATGCTGGCCGGCGCCGCCGGCGCCTTTGCGCTCACCAGCGTAGGCACGGCGGAAGCCAAGCTGAAAAGCATCACCGTCGGCTCCAATCCCGCCGGCTCCACCTATTTCCTGTTGGCCGGCGGTTTCGCCAAGCTGTTCCAGAAACAGCTTAAAATCCGCTCGACGGCGCAGCCCCATGCCGGCTCCTCGGTGTACCTGCCGCTGATGAACAAGGGCGAGATCACCCTCGGGCTCAATTCCAGCCTCGATTCCGGCCTCGCCTTCAACGGCCTCGGCGCCTACAAGGGCAAGAAGACCAGGAATGTGCGCTCCATCGCCCGCATCTGGATCCTGCCCTACATGTACATGGTCAAGGAAAGCTCCGGCATCAAAACGGTCGCCGATTTGAAGGGCAAGAAGGTGGTCGTCAACTTCAAGACCAACGTCTCGCTGGCGCAGACCAACCGGACCATCCTGGCGACCGCCGGGCTCACCGAAAAAGACGTGACCTCGGTCGATTCCGGCGGCGTCGTCGCCGGTATCAACATGGTCGTCGAGGGCCGCGCCGACGCCACCACGGTGGCCCTGGCGATGCCGCAGATGCGCAAGGCCCATGCCGGCGTGCCGGGCGGCTTGCGCATCATTTCCCTGGGCCCGAAAGCCACCGATGAATTCCTCGGCAAGGGTATGGCCGGGCTTTACTCGATGAACGTCAAGCCCAACAAGCGTCAGCCCTTCGTCCGCCAGCCGACCCATATCGCCGCCTTCGACACCTACCTCAATTCCGGCACCTCGGTGGGCAATGACGACGCCTATGCGATGGCCAAGGCGATTGTCGAAAACTGGAAGCAGATGCAGAAGGATTATGGTCCCCTGCGCGGCGTTAAGAAGGAAAAATTGGTGCCCGCCAACAACCCGATCCCGTATCATCCGGGCGCCGTCAAATATTACAAGGAAGCCGGCATGTGGTCGGCGGCCAACGAAAAGAACGACGCGGGCCGCCGGTAAGTTTCCGGTAAGCCCTCTTAAACAGACCTAACGGCAGGCTATTCAGGAACGGTTCGAACGTAGCATGGACCGCATCACGCAATTGTTTCTGAAGGCCTGCCTGGGCCTGATTCCGATCATCGGCATCGGCTGGATATTCGCCGTTCCCGACCGCGTCGGGTATGCCCTGACCTTCCAGCAGGTGGTGGTGGTGCTTCTCGGCCTCGCCATCTCGGCGGCGTTTTTGAAATATCCCTACCGGGACAAGGCCGGGCTCCTGGAAATCGTGCTCGGCCTTGCCGCCATCGGTTCCTGGTTCTGGATGTCCTGGAACTTCGAGGCCTGGATCGTGCTTATGGCCGACCGCACCCCCGATATGTGGGGGCCCGGCGTCGTCGCCATCGTCCTGATGATGGAAGGCACCCGCAAGGCGGCCGGCAAGATCATCGCCGGGCTGGTCTGGGTGATCATCCTCTACGCCTTTTTCGGCGATTTGATGCCGGGCCCGCTGGAAGCCGAGGTGTTCCCGCCGACCAAGGTGGTGCTCTACCTCTACGCCGACAATAATGGCATCCCCGGCCTNGTGCTGCGCGTCGTCAGCCAACTGGTGCTGGCCTTCATCCTGTTCGGAAAATTGCTCGAAATCAGTGGCGGCTCGGCCTTTTTCAACGATTTGGCCTTGGGCTGGATGGGGCACCGGCGCGGCGGCCCGGCCAAGGTGGCGGTGGTCGCCTCATCGGCCTTCGGCACCATCTCGGGCTCCACCGTCGGCAACATCATGTCGACCGGCGTGGTCACCATCCCGTTGATGAAAAAATCGGGGTTCCAGGCCAAATACGCCGCCGCCATCGAGGCGGTGGCCTCCAACGGCGGCCAGATCGCGCCGCCGATTATGGGGGCGACGGCCTTCATCATCGCCGAGTTCCTGGAGGTGCCGTACCAAGACGTGGTGATCGCCGCCGCCGTGCCGGCGATCCTCTATTACCTGGTCCTGTTCTTGCAGGTGGACGCCATCGCGGCGCGCTTCGGCCTCAAGGGATTGCCCAAATCCGAATTGCCGGAGCCATGGCGGGTGTTCATCAGCGGTTGGGTCTACCTGCTGCCAATCGTTGTCCTGCTCTATTACCTGTTCGGATTGGGCTTCAATCCGGGCCTCTCGGCGATGTACGCCACTACTGCCTTGCTGGTGCTGATGGTACTCAAGAACCGCCGGCTGCCGAGCCGCGAAAACTGGTCCAATTTTATCTTCGGCGGCGGCGAAAACCTGGTGCCGCTGATCCTGATCTCGGGCGCCGCCGGCGTCGTCATCGGCGTCCTCAACGCCACCGGCCTGGCCTTTCAATTGTCGCTGCTGTTGACCACCGTCGGCCAGAACGCCGGCATATTGGCGATGCTGGCGATCACTGCGGTCATCGCCATTATCCTCGGCATGGGGATGCCGACGGCGGCCGTCTATATCGTGCTGGTGACGGTGGTGGCGCCGGCGCTGATCGAAATGGGCCTGACCCCGATGGCGGCGCACCTGTTCCTGTTCTATTTCGGCCTGGTCAGCATGCTGACGCCGCCGGTGGCGGTGGCTTCGATGGTCGCCGCCGGGCTCGCCGGTTCCGACATGTGGCGCACCGGGCTGGTCGGCGTGCAGCTGGCCATCGCCGCCTATCTGCTGCCCTTCCTCTGGGCCTTCAATCCGGCCCTGATCTTCGAGGGCAGCAACACCGCCATCATCCTGGCCTTCGTCTCGGCGGCGGTCGCCGGATGGATGCTGGCCCGCGCCTTGCAGGATTTCAGCGCGGCGACGCCGTTGGGCGTGATCTGGGCCAGCCTGTTGCTGGTCGGCGCGCTGGCGATCGGCTCTTCGAGCGTCTGGCTGGACCCCGAATCGATCTGGGTGGGCGGCGTTTCGGCCGCCGGCGTTGCGCTGCTCTTGTATCTGCGCAACCGCGAAAAGGCGCGCCCCTTGCAGCCGCAGTCGGCGGGGTAGCGTACTGAAATGACTGACATCAGCCTGAGCAGTCAGGCGTCGCACCCAATTTCCTATTCCGATGACATCGCCGAGCGGACCGAGTTCACCACCTGTTACATGTGTGCCTGCAGATGCGGGATCAAGGTTCACCTGGACGGCGATCAAATTCGCTACATCGAAGGCAACCCCGATCACCCGGTGAACCAGGGCGTCCTTTGCGGCAAGGGCTCGGCCGGCATCATGCAGCACAATTCGCCGGCCCGCCTGAAAAAACCGCTCAAAAGGGTCGGTGAACGGGGCGCCGGCGAGTTTAAGGAAATCGAATGGGACGAGGCCATCGATACGGCGATTTCCTGGCTTGCCCAAATCAGGGCGACATCGCCGCAAAAATTGGCCTTCTTCACCGGGCGCGACCAGAGCCAGGCGCTGACCAGCTGGTGGGCGAGGGAATTCGGAACGCCCAATTACGCGGCGCATGGCGGCTTCTGCTCGGTCAACATGGCCGCCGCCGGCATCTACACCATGGGCAGCGCGTTTTGGGAATTCAGCGAACCCGATTGGGAACTCACCCGTTATTTAATGATATTCGGCGTTGCCGAGGACCATGACAGCAACCCGATAAAGGCGGGCATCGGGAAACTGAAGGAACGCCGCGCCAAGTTNGTTTCGGTCAATCCCATCCGCACCGGTTATTCGGCGGTTGCCGACGAATGGATCGGCATCACGCCGGGCAGCGACGGGCTGTTTGTTCTGGCGCTGGTGCACGAGCTGCTGCGCGCCGGCAAGGTCGATGCCGATTACCTTATTCGCTACACCAACGCCGGCTATCTGGTTATCGACGATCCGGGCGCGCCCGATGACGGCTTGTTCGCGCGCGGCGGCGAAGGCGAAGCGCTCAGTTGGGATACGCGTTCTAACGCCGCCGCCGGCGCCCATGATGCGGCCGTGCGTCCGGCGCTTCGCGGTGAATTTTCATTGCCCGGCGGGCAGCGGGCGCGGCCGGTGTTTCATCTGCTTGCCGAACGCTATCTCGATCCCGGCCATGGCCCCGACGCGGTGGCCGAGGCGACCGGCGTCAGCGCCGCGACCATCCGCCGCATCGCCGCCGAACTGGCGCAGGCCGCCTTCGAAGAGGAAGTGGTGATCGATCAGCCCTGGACCGATTGGCAGGGGCGCCGTCACGACAAAATGATCGGCCGGCCGGTGGCGATGCATGCGATGCGCGGCATATCGGCCCACGCCAACGGCTATCAGACCTGCCGCGCCATCCACATCTTGCAAATCCTTCTCGGCTCGGTGGAGGTGCCGGGCGGCATGCGCTTCAAGCCGCCTTATCCGAAGGGTTTCGAATCGCTTCCGAAACCGTCGGGCTGGCACGACGAGGTGAAGCCGCACAGCCCGCTTCCCGGGCCGCATCTGGGCTTTCCGACGGCGCCCGAAGATTTGTTGATCGATGGCGAGGGCGCCCCGCAGCGGATCGATAAGGCGTTTTCCTGGGAAGCGCCGTTCGCCGTTCACGGCATGATGCACACGGTGATCAACAACGCCTGGCGCGGCGATCCCTACGAGATCGATTTGTTGTTCATGTATATGGCCAACATGGCCTGGAACTCATCCATGAACACTGCCGAAACCATGCGCATGCTGACCGACAAGGATGCGGAAACCGGCGAATACAGGATACCCAAGATCATCTATTCGGATGCCTATTATTCGGAAATGGTCGCCTACGCCGATCTTATCCTGCCCGATACCACCTATCTGGAACGCTGGGACTGTATTTCCCTGCTGGACCGGCCCATTTCGGACGCCGACGGGGCAGCGGATTCGATCCGCCACCCGGTGGTCAAGCCGGACCGCGACGTCCGCCCCTTTCAGGACGTGCTGATCGATATCGGCGCCAGGATGGGCTTTCCCGCCTTCTCGGGCGAGGACGGCAAGCCCCGTTTCCCCGGCGGCTATTCCGATTACATCACCAACCACCAACGCCAGCCCGGCATCGGCCCACTGGCCGGCTGGCGCGGCGGGGACGGCAGCAAAACCGGTTACGGCGAACCGAACCCGGAGCAGCTTGACCGGTACAAGGAAAATATGGGGTTCTGGCGTCGGGAACTGACGCCGGAGCAGCGATATTTCAAGCATGCCAACCGGGATTACCTGGATTTTGCCGCCGAGATGGGTTTCGTCAGCGAAGCCGCGCCGATCATCTTCCAGCTCTATTCGGAACCGATGCAGAAGTTCCGTCTGGCGGCGCGGGGCCACGGGCCGGTGCAGCCGCCGGACCATTTGCGCGGGCGGGTGGAAACCTATTTCGACCCATTGCCTTTCTGGTATCAGCCTTTCGATCAGGCCGCCGCGCCGGCGCAAAAGTTCCCCCTCCATGCCCTGACCCAGCGGCCGATGGCGATGTATCATTCCTGGGGCACGCAAAACGCCTGGCTGCGCCAGATCCACGGCAGCAACAGGCTCTATATCCCGAGGGCGCTGGCCGACGAGATGTCCCTGGAAGACGGTGATTGGGTTTACCTTTCCAGCCGCGTCGGGCGTATCAAGGTGCGGGTCAAGCCGTCGGACGGCGTCAATGCGGGCACGGTCTGGACCTGGAACGCCATCGGCAAGCGCGCCGGCGCCTGGAACATCGCGCCCGATGCCAAGGAAATGACCGAGGGGTTTTTGCTTAACCACCTGATCGGCGACATGTTGCCGAACGAGAACGATGGCGGCCGATTATCCAACTCCGATCCGATCACCGGGCAGGCGGCCTGGTTCGACCTCAAGGTGGCGCTGGAAAAAGCGCCGCCGGGTGACGAGATGGCCGAGCCCCGGTTCGAAACCATCGGCGCACCCCCCGGGCTTCCCCGGCGCACGCCGGTGCTCCGCTACGGCGCCGGGTTCAAAGCCAAGCGGAGCGGCCGATGACCAGCCTTCCAGCGCGGCCGCCGGCCCAGCGTCTTGGCCTGGTCATCGATCTCGACACTTGCGTTGGTTGCCATGCCTGCGCGGTCAACTGCAAGGAATGGAATACCGGCGGCTATCACGCGCCGTTGACCGATACCGACCCCTATGGCGCCAATCCCAGCGGTGTCTGGTTCAACCGCATCCACAGCTTCGAGGTAACTGGCGAGGGAACGGGCGCGGGCACCGTTTATTTCCCTAAATCCTGCCTGCATTGCGAGGATGCGCCCTGCGTCACCCACTGTCCGACCGGCGCCTCTTATAAGAGGACGGAGGACGGCATTGTGCTGGTTGACGAGAACATGTGCATCGGCTGCAAGCTTTGTTCCTGGTCTTGTCCCTACGGCGCCCGCGAATTCGACACCGACGCCCGGGTGATGAAGAAATGCACCCTCTGCATCGACCGCATCTACAATGAAAAACTGGCCGCGGCGGACCGCCGGCCCGTCTGTGTCGCCACTTGCCCGGCGGGCGCCCGCCATTACGGAGACCTGGCCGATCCCGGTTCCGATGTATCCAGGCTGGTGGCCCGGCGCGGCGGCTATGACCTGATGCCGGAAATGGATTGCCGGCCGACCAACAAATACCTGCCGCCGCGCCCGCGCCGGGACGCGGCGGCGGCGCGCACGGGGCCGGTGGAATTGGCCGACGCATCGCCGGATGGCGGCTTCCTCGGCTGGATCGATACCTTGCTCAGCGATTAACCGATAACCAGAACATGCATCCGACCTATTCGATCATATTCTTCACCACCGCATCCGGCGCCGGCTATGGATTGCTGGCCTGCATGGGAATATTCCCGGCCCTCGGATTGATTCCGCAAGACCGCTGGCTGGGATTGACCGGCCTCGGAATTGCGCTCGGCCTGGTTTCGGCGGGGCTATTGTCCTCGACCTTTCATCTGGGCCATCCGGAACGGGCCTGGCGGGCCTTCAGCCAATGGCGCTCGTCGTGGCTGGCGCGGGAAGGTGTCATCGCCGTGCTTACATATATCCCGGCCGGGCTGTTCGCCATCGGCTGGGTCTGGTTCGAGGATATCTCCGGTATATGGGGCGTGCTTGGCCTGCTTTCGGCCTTGGCCGCGCTTCTTACGGTCATTTGCACCGCCATGATATACGCCTCCATCAAAGCCATTCCCAAATGGCATAACCCCTGGGTTCCGGCCAATTATTTGTTGCTTGGCGCAACCACCGGGGCGCTTCTTTTCGGGGCGCTGCTGCATCTGTTTGGCGCGGCCAGTACCGAGGCGGATATCATGGTGCTTGTGCTGTTGGCTCTGGCGGCGGCGATAAAGGCGGCCTACCGGCTGGGTTCGGCGGAGGCGACATCGGCCACCGTCGCCTCGGCCACCGGCCTCGGCCGGCGGGGCCGGGTAACGCTTCTGGATCCGCCGCATACAAGGGAAAATTTTCTGCTCCATGAAATGGGCTATCGCGTCGCCCGCAAACATGCGGCCAAGCTGTGCCGGATATCCGATGCCACCCTGTTTGCGCTGCCGCTGATCCTGACCCTCGGCGCGCTTCTATTGCCACCGCCACCGGCGGCGGCGGCGGCGCTCCTGGCCGCGCTTTCGGCGGCGCTTGGGGTGGTCATTGAACGCTGGCTGTTCTTCGCCGAGGCGACGCACGCGGTCATGCTTTATTACGGCGAACAAAAGGTGTGACCAAACCGCTAGAGCGGTTCCTATCTATCCGGACCCGCTCTAGAAACGAGTTGCCCGAATATTCGCGCTAAAGGCTATTCAGCCAGGCGGTGAATGCTTCCAGATGGGCTTCGTTTTCAAAGCGGACGCGGCATGTGACAGGGCTTTCCGGCGGCTCGTTATCGTTGGGCCCGATGGTCCANTTGTCGCCGGCATTGTCGATCAGCCATTTGAAGATATCCTGAATAACCGCGTCGTCGGAAATCATCAGGTTCACGAAATGGCCACGGCGATCCCCTCCTTGGCGGCGGTCCGCGCCGGAGCGATTGTCGTCCTCCGCCGGTGCAATCGAGACACGCCGGTTTTGGTTGGAGCGCCTATCCTCGGCGCCGCTAATCGTATCCGTTGAATCAGTCATCGAGCAATTATAGCCTCGCGGCCTTAATAAAACGATAGCGGTGAAGTTTTCAATTCTGTTCCAGAATACAGTGTAGCAGACGCGATGCGCGGTGTCAGGCGTCGGCGCGCAGTTTAAACCTTTGAATTTTTCCGGTCGCGGTCTTGGGCAATGTCTCGACAAAATTCACCCAGCGTGGATATTTGTATCGGGCCAGACCCGATTTGCAATATTCGGTCAGGACCTGGTCCAATTGGTCCTCGATCTGGTCTTGGTCCTTGAGGACCACATAGGCTTCGGGCTTCACCAGCCCGGCGCTGTCTTGGCGGGCGACGACCGCCGCTTCCAGCACCGATGGATGCTCGACCAGCCGGGCTTCGATCTCCGCCGGCGAACACCAGATGCCACCGACCTTCATCATGTCGTCGGCGCGGCCGCAATAGATGAAGCGCCCGTCCTCGTCCTGGCGCATCATGTCACCTGTATTGATCCAGCCGTCTTCAATTGTTTCGGCCGTTCTTTCCGGGTTCTTCCAGTAATAGCGGGCGATCGATTCGCCGCGGCACTTCAATGTCCCGACCTCGCCGGTTTCGACCGGTAGTCCGTCATCGCCGGTCAGCATCACTTGGTATCCGGGAACCGGGCGTCCGGCGCTGCCGGGCTGATGGTCGGTCGGCGTGTTGCTGATGAAAATATGGTGCACTTCGGTGGAGCCGATGCCGTCGAGGATCGGCGTTCCGGTCTTTTCAATCCAGCCGCGGTAAAGCGCCGGCGGCAGCGGCTCGCCAGCCGACACGGCAAGCCGGATCGAGCTCAGATCCGGATGCAGTTGATCTATCTCGGCCAATTGGCGCGCATAGAGGGTGGGCACGCCGAAATAGACCGTCGGCCGGAAACGTTCGATGATTTCGAAGGTCATTTCCGGCGTCGGCACCTGATCGCTCAAGACCGCTGTTGCCCCAAGCCAAAGGGGAAACAGCATGGCATTGCCGAAGCCGTATGAAAAAAACAGCTTGGCCGCCGAAAAGATAACATCGTCTTCCACAATTCCCTGGGTTTCGGCGGCGAACAGTTGGGCGACGATAACCGAATCCTTGTGCGCGTGCACCACGCCTTTCGGTTTGCCGGTGGAGCCGGAGGAATAAAGCCAGAGGCAGTCGTCATCGGCGCGCGCGGGATGGCTTGCGAGTTCGGGCGAGGCCGCTTGCATCAAGTCGGCCAGCGCGCCGGCGCCGGTGGTGGCGATCACCTGCCGTGGGGATGGGCGCGAAAGCCCGGCGGCGCTTTCCACATTGGCGGCGTATTCCGGCGAGAAGAAGATGGCGGCGCATTCCGAATCCTCGATCATGAATTGGTAATCGCTGTCTCGCAGCAGCGTATTGAGGGCCACCGGAACAATCCCGGCCTTGATCGCGCCCCAAACAAGATAGAAGAATTCCGGGCTATCCTTGACCACCAGAAGTGCCCGCTCGCCGGGTGCGATGCCCAAATCGCGGAGGGCATTTCCGCAACGATTAACGCGCTCCGCCAATTGGCCGTAACTCACCGATTCATCGACTGTGCGGATGGCCGCTTTTTCGGCGCGGCCTTCCTCCGGATGGCGGTCGATGAACACCGAGGCGCAGTTGAAAGTGTCCGCGAAATGGAATTTCGACGGACATTGCGATTTATCAACCGTGACCCAGTCTTCAAGCAAGACGCGTCTCCTCCACATCGCCGCGCATAACATACACCGAGCCTGCCCCGCCTTCGAGGCACGCTTGTCGAGCCGCGCCATCAATCCAATAGGGAAAGAGGATCACCCTGGCAACGGCGCGTACATGATCTGAATCAAATGGGTAAAGGTCGAGGCGTGGTGCGCCGGTTGAGCACTGCTGTGTAACGCCGGGCCGCTCAGTAATTCTTGACCACCTCGGCGCGGCCGTCGGGGCTGTGCTTGACCGCCAAATGGTAGGTGCGGTTGAAGTGGCGTCCGGATATTTCGTCAAACACGTCCTTCCACCATGCCGGCGATTTCAATGTGATATGGGCGTTTTCGCCGTTGGGCAGGAGCTTCTTGGCCGGGTAGGTGGCGACGGTGCAAAAGACGAAGCGGTCGCTGAGCCCGAAAATCTCGGCAACGATCCAGGGAATATCCTGTTCCGGGCAATGTTCCAGAACGTCGGTCGAGATCACCAGATCGAATTTTCCCGAGGGCAATTGGGAATAGGGCTCATAGGCGGGATCGTAGAGCGCGATCGCATCGACGCCCCAGATGTTTTTGAGCCCGGTTACCGGTTCGCCGTTTCGCTTGCCCTGCCAGTGTTCGTATCCGAGGGCCTTGCCGCAGCCGTAGTCGAGCACCGTATGAATGCCGAAATTGGCGACGATCCGGGCGATCATCACGACATGGCCGCTCAGGCTCTGGCCGTCGAAAGTTTCTTCCGGCGGCACGCCGCTCAGTTTGTCGCCGCCGCTGTGAAGCGATCGATAAAGGCCGATCAGTTCGCGATAGCGTGGGCTCGGATTGAAGCGGTTGAATTGCTGCATGGCGGCCAGATTCAATTTCAGAATATACCGGCCTGTTTTTGCATGAAGCGCACATATTGGACGATCGAGGCGACCATCGCTTGGCTCACACCGGTTACCGGTTCCATATTGCCAAATTTCCAATGATGCTGCCGTGTGCCACGCTGCACCGCAACATAGAAAGAACCGTCGGCGTGATGGCCGGGATGGTAAATGCGGTGCAGGAACGGCGGACCCTTCTTGGTGCCCTTCATTTTGGTTCCGTGGCAAGAGGCGCAGAATTTATCGTAAAGCGCCTTGCCGAAGCCGATGCCCGATATATTCGGGCGCTTTTGCGGGATTTCGTGGTCGCTGGCCATTGCGCCAAAGCCGGTAAATGCCAGAATTCCGGCCAGCAAAATTATTCGTTTCATAGGTTCTATTACCTTTGCATGCGATTGATTCGTTCTTGGCGGCGGCGTACCGGGCCCGGCCAGCGGTTCTTTATAAATGACAGAATTGCCCAAATTTCACCATCACTCAAGGTTTCGCCGAAGCCGGGCATGTTGCTTTTGAATCCCGCCGGCGCGATTTTGGCGCCGCCCAGTTTGGAGTAATCGAACAGCATTTGATCGGGGTGATGCCAGGTATGGCCGCTTTCGTCGTGCGGCGGGGCGAGTAGGCCGCCACCGGGCAAAGGCCGCCGCCAATTGGCCTGGCCTTCCAGGTTGGCGCCGTGGCAGGNGGCGCAGTTTTCGGCATATAGCTTTTCGCCGGCGGCAACGACAAGGGTATCGTCCGGGTTCGCGGCGAGCGGCAGGCCAGCGCCCGGATCAAAAAAATATGCGCCGGCGCCAATTACCGCCGCGAGACCGGCCGCCAGCAAAAGGATCGATCTGGTTGTCATGGCCGTTGTTTACAGCTTGCAGCCGGGTGAAGGTCAAGACGCAACGCCGATAAATCTATTTCCCGGTTGGTTCCGGTCCACAGTTCGCAACCAAATCCCAGGAGGGTTACGCTTGCAGCCGCGAAAATACGCGCCGCGTGTTGTCCTCGAAGATGGCCTTGCGGTCGGCGTCGGTGAGTGTATCGGCGGCTTCGATGTAGCGTTTCGTGTCGTCATAGTTGAAGCCGGTTTCGGGATCGATGCCGCGCACCGCGCCGACCATTTCGGAAGCGAACAGGATGTTCTTGATGGGGATCACCTTGGCCATCAGGTCGATGCCCGGCTGGTGGTAGACGCAGGTGTCGAAATAGACGTTGTTCATCAGATGGTCGTCCAGCAGCTTGTCCATGGCCTGGGCAAGGCCCCGGTAACGGCCCCAATGAAACGGCACCGCGCCGCCGCCATGGGGAATGATGAATTTCAGTTCCGGGAAATCCTTGAACAGGTCCGACTGGATCAACTGCATGAAGACGGTGGTATCAGCGCAAATATAATGGGCGCCGGTGAAATGGAAGTTGGGATTGCACGACCGGGTGACGTGGATCATCGCCGGCACGTCCAGTTCGCACATTTTTTCGTAGACCGGATACCACCACTTGTCGAACATTGGCGGGTCGGTCCAATAGCCGCCCGACGGATCGGGGTTGAGGTTGCAGCCGATGAAATTCAGTTCGCTCACGCAGCGCTCCAGTTCCTGGAGGCAGTTCTTCGGGTTTACGCCCGGCGATTGCGGCAACTGGCAGACACCAACGAAATTGTCGGGGTAAAGGGAAACCGCGCGGTGGATCATGTCGTTGGAAATCGTCGACCAGATTTCGCTGGCCGCGGCATCGCCTTCGTGATGGCCCATGGCCGATGCGCGCGGCGAAAAGATGGTCAGGTCGGTGCCGCGCTGGTTCTGCAGTTTCAGTTGCGCGCCTTCCAGGCTTTCGCGGATTTGATCGTCGCTGATTTGCAGCTGCATCTTGTCGGGCTTCGGCAGGCTCTGATCATCGAACGCCTTCATCTGTTGATCGCGCCAATCCCACAAGGCATCGGGGGCGGTGGTAAAATGGCCGTGGCAATCGATAATCATAGAAATTTCTCCATACGCTCAAGCACGCAGGGGATGGATGGGTTGGCCTGCGCGCGTCCGCTCCTATGTTCTCCCCGCCAACTCCCGGCCCTTGTCCAAACCGGCGGTCTTGCGCTCGGGCGACGCCATGACGAAGCGGAAGCCCATTTCGACGATCCAATCCATGTTATTGGCGTTGGCGTGGGGGTGGCCGACCGGCACCTCGTGTTCCTTACAGACGCGCACCACTTCGGTGATCGCATCGACGACCACCGGGTGCTCGTACTGGCGCGGATAGCCTAATTCCTGGCTGAGATCGCCCTCGCCGATGAGGATGACGCCGATGCCGGGCACCTGTTTCAGGATATCGGGCAGGTTTTCCACCGCCGCCACGTCCTCGCACATGAGGATCACCAGAACCTCGCCGTCCGGCGCCAAGGGCCAGACATCGGCCCGTTTGTAATAGTCGTCGTTGGAAATGCCCCAATAGCGCGCCGCGCGGCCCGGCGAATCGCCGCGGATGCCTTCGGGCTCGAAATTGGCGGCGGCCCTGGGCCGGGGATAACGGCAGGCGGCGACCGCGTTATAGGCCTGCTCGACGCTGTTCACATGCGGCCAGACGATGCCGTAGACACCGAGGTCGAGCGCCTGCTTGGCGTGCCATTGGCTCATTTCGCCGCCGTTCGGCGGGATGCGCACGATCGGCGTGCATTGCGGTGCGATCGAAGCGGCGCGCGCGATCTGTCCGCGGCTCAGCATATATTGCAGCCCGTCCTGCAGGGCGCGGATGTCCCACGGATTGTGTTCCATCTCGTAGACGACGCCGTCGTAATTGCTGTTCGAAAAGAAAACCGCCGAAGCCATGTCGCAGGGCGAAAAAGAGGTGAAGGCGGTGCCGCCGTTCTGCAACGCGCCGATGACGCCGTTCAGGCGCGGGATATCGTCCATATCGTCCCCTTCGTTTTTTTATAAGGCCGTTTGTTGTTGGATCGCCACACCTAACCATTTTGCCCATATCCAAAACAAGACTTTTTCGGCGTGGCTGCGCGGCCTAGACTAACGGCAAGAAAAACAGGGAAGACATGCCATGAAACTGGTTCTTTTCAGCCAGGCGGGCGGCGCGGTCGCGCCGGGTTTGTTGACCGGGCGCGGCGTGGTTTCCATCGCCGGCGCGGTGCCGGCGGACGGCGCGGCGGCGCCAATGGATACCATGCGCGGCATCATCGACGGCTGGGACCGGCTGAAGCCGGCGCTTCAAGATTTGGAGGCGAATGGCGAGGCGCTGGACTTGGCCGCGGTCAAGCTGCATCCGCCGTTGCCGCGCCCCGGCAAGATGCTGTGCTGTATCGGCAATTATTGGGAGCACGCGGAGCGCCAGCCCCGGCCGCTGAATATGTTCCTGAAAAACCCGGACGCCGTGATCGGCCCCGGCGATACCGTGGTGCTGCCCGAATTCACCGAACCCTGGGTGTTCCATCACGAAGCCGAACTGGCCATCGTCATCAAGGGGCCGGCCAAGAACGTGGCCCCGCAAAACTGGCGCGATGCGGTGTTCGGCTATACCTGCATGATCGACGTGTCGGCGCGCGGCGAGGCCCGCTCGACCTGGCGGCGGGGCAGCTGGATGGGCAAGAGCTTCGATACCTTCGGCCCCCTCGGCCCCTGCATCGCCACCGCCGACGAGCTCCGCAATCCCAACGATCTGCATGTGCGGCTTTGGTGTTCGGGCGAGCTGCGCCACGATTACAACACCAACGACATGGAACATGCGGTGCCCGAATTGATCGAGCATGCGAGCATGATCATGACCTTGAATTCCGGCGACACCATCGCCTGCGGCACCAATCACGAAGGGCTCGGCGCGTTGCAGGACGGCGACAACGCGGTGATCGAGATCGAAAGCATCGGACGCATGGAGGTGCATGTGAGCGATCCCCTGAAGCGGGTTTGGCAGCGCGGCGTCTATATGGGCGAGAACTCGACCAACCTGGCGGCGGTGGCGGCGGCCGAGGCCAATACCGGGGCGAAGGAGAAAAGTTAGATGGCGGAAGATAAGGTGCGCAGAGCCGAATGCGCCTGTGGGCAGTTATCGGTGGAAGTCGCGGGCGATCCGGAATTCCTGCCGATCTGCGGGTGCCGCTATTGCCGCAAGCGCACCGGCAGCGTCTATGGCGCCGGCGCTTATTTCAACGCTTCGCAAGTGCAAGCTATAAATGGCGACAGCACCGTGTTTCGGCGGGGTTCGGATTCCGGGCGTTACATCGAGGGTAATTTCTGCCCGACCTGCGGCACCACGCTCTATTGGCGGGCCGAGCTTTGGCCCGACCGCCTGGCGGTGGCCGTCGGCTGTTTCGAGGATTTCGATCTTCCAAAACCGCAAATCGCTGTCTACACCGAGCATATCCAGGGATGGGCGGGATTTGATGGCGACATCCCATCCTTTCCCGGTGCCCGGCCACAGCCAACATCGTAAATAAGCCTCCGGAGGGCACATGTCGAAAAAGGTATTGGTGACCGGCGCCAGCGGCCATGTCGGCGGCGCGCTGGTCAGGGAGCTGGTGGAAAACGGCTATTCGGTGCGCGCCTCGGTGCGCGATCCGGACGCCGCCGTCAAAACCGAAGCGCTGAAGAAACTGCAAGTGGAAGTGGTCAAGGCGGACCTCTTTGATCCAGCATCCCTGGACGCCGCCTGCGCCGGCATGGATGGCGTGTTCCAGGTGGCGGCAATCTATGATTTGACGCCCAAGGACCGAGCCCAGGCCCGGACCATGATTGACACCGGCACCGAAGGCATGGCCAACGTGCTGAACGCCGCCAAAAAGGCGGCCGCCGGCCGGGTGGTTCTGACCTCGTCGGTGGTGACCATCGCGCCGGTGGCGCCGAACCAGCCGCCGGCATCGGAAGATAGCTGGGTGAGCGACACTTCCGTCACCTATATCGAGGAAAAAACGGCGGGCGAAAAACAGGCCTGGGAACTGGCCAGCGAGTTGGGCCTCGATATGGTATCGGTGCTGCCGGGCGGCATCATCGGGCCGGGTTTCAACCGTTCGACGCCGTCCACCGATTTCGTCGAGGCCTTTGCCAAGGGCTCGCTGCGCATCGGCGCGCCCGACATATCCTTTCCCTTCGTCGATATCCGGGATGTCGCCTTGGTTCACCGGCTGGCCTATGAAAAAGGCGAGGCGGGATCGCGCTATATTGCCATCAACGACGCGGTTTCCCTTTATGATATGGTCATCGCCATGAACCGGGTCGATCCCAAAATCGGCAAGCCGTTGATGAAGATGCCGGGCTTTATGACCGGGATGGTTCCCTATGTGGATGCCATGATGGCGAAGCTTGCCGGATATCCCCATAGCTACACCATGGCCCTGCACAATAGCTGGAACGGACGCGAGTGGCGCATCGATGACAGCAAGACCAGGACCGCCCTTGGCTACGCGCCATCGGTGGGCCTGGAGCAAAGCCTCGGCGACACCCTGGACCAGCTTCGCTCCATCGGGCGGCTTTGAGCCCGGCAATGGTGTCAGTACCGCCATCGATCGGTTCAACTTCATTCCAATCATCTAATTAGGCTGGATATTGCTGATTCGCATAATTCAACAATTGTGATTAAGTTTTACATTAGAATTTTTATGTAACCTATTAATAAATAATAATATATTTTCTATATTTACGCCATTTCTTGACTTCCGCACGGAATGTATCCATAATTTCTTTAAGGTAAATGGTTTGGGCGTAGTTTGGCCCAGGAATGTACGAGGGCTACCATGCATCGTCGTATTATTCCCGATGTCGTAAATAACCAAAATGTTTGCTCGCTCCCGCTAGAGGATACGGCGGCGAACGCGGCCCGGCAGATGGTGAAGCGTAATATTGCCGCGGTTGTCGTCGTTAACGAAATTGGTCGAATGCTGGGAATTGTCACCGAACGTGACCTGACCCGGCGGGTCATGGCTGAAAACTTGGACCCCGCTAAAACAACATTGGCAAGTATCATGACCCCCGATCCGGAAGTCCTGTCGCCCGACAAAACAGCGGGAGACGCGCTCGAATTGATGCGCGTCCGAAGCTTCCGGCATTTGCCCGTAATCGACGGCGACCGTGTTGTCGCGATGGTTTCCATCCGTGACCTTTACGCGGCGGTGAAATCCGATCTGGAAGACGACAACCACGAAATCGAGGCTTTCGTCTTCGGTACCCAATACGGGGCATGACGGCGGCATTATTTACGATCCGGGTTGAAATTTGAAATAGGCTTGAAGACCGCCTGGCGCGGTGACGAAAGCGCTGGCGGTTGAAGCACGCGTGGCCCGAACCGACGCTCCAACCGAATTACCGCTAAATAATTTCCGTGCATGCTGGGCTCCATTGTCGTCTATGGTTGTGGAGAAATTCGCGATTGGATAAAGGCCCGCAATGGATGAAATAACAGATGCGATCGCCGCTTACGCCACCGGCTTCGATTTTGCTGGCCTGACCCCGGAAACGGTCGACACCGCCGTCGACCATATCGTCGATGGCTTCGGCTGCGCCGTCGCCGGCTTCGGCGAAGAAGCGGCGGTGATCGCCCGGGGCATGGCCGCCGAAACGCCGGCGCCCGATGTGGGCGCATCGGTGTTCGGGATCGGTGGCACCTACGCGCCCGACCATGCCGCCTTCGCCAACGCGGTGATGATGCGCTGCCTCGATTTCAACGACACCTTCAACAGCCTCACCGGCGGACATCCCAGCGACATGATCGCAGCTATTCTGACGGGCGCGGAAATCGCCGGCTCCGATGGAAACGCATTCATCGGCGGTGTTTTCGTCGCCTACGAGGTGTTCGGCGCGCTCGCCGCCGTCGTGCCGTTGCGCAATTTAGGGATAGACCAGGGGGTGTTCGTCGCCATCGCCGGCGCCGCCGGCATGGCGTCCACGATGGGCCTTGATGCCGAGACAGCCGGCAGGGCCATCTCGCTGGCGGTGACGACCACCGTTCCCTTGCGAGTGGCGCGCGCCGGCGCGCTGTCGGCGTGGAAAGGTTGCGCCACCCCGCATGCGGTGATGAACGCGGTGTTCGTGACCCGGCTCGCGGTGCGCGGCATGGAGGCGCCGCCGCATCCGTTCTCGGGCGAGCAGGGGTTTTTCGAGCGCGTCGGCGCACCCTTCGATTTGGATCATTTGGGCAAGCCGGTGGACCAGCGCTCGGTGATCGAGCGGACGGCGATCAAGTTCCTGCCGGTCGAATGGTGCGCGCAGGCGCCGGTGGAATTGTTCCTGGAGCTTGGCAAGCGGATCAACTGGAACGATATCGAGGCGATTGAAGTCCACGGCTACGAATTCATGGTTAACGAAATCGGCGGCGGGCGCAACGATGCAGCCGAGAAGTGGGACCCCAAGACCCGCGAAACCGCCGATCACAGCCTCGCCTACATTTTGGCGGTGACTCTGATGGACGGCGAAATGAACCTCGACAGCTTCCGCCCGGACCGGGTGCTGGACCCGGACTTGCGCCCCTTGATGCAAAAAATCAGCGTCCATGTGGACCCGGCAACCCGGGATTTGAAGGCCCCGCGCCAGCCGGTCCGCTTCACCATCCGCCTTGGCAGCGGAGAAGTCATCGAGGAAAGCTGCGAATATCCTTTCGGCCATCCGATGCGGCCCGCCGGTTCGGACATGGTTTCCGAAAAATTTTTAAAGCTGGCGGGCCGCGTCGTGGACGGGGACGCGGCAGCGGAAATGTTGGCGCTATTGCGTCGGCTAGAGAACATGCCGGATTTCGGCGAGCTAACCGCGGCTATGCGGAACTTACCCGCCCGCGCGAAACAATGACTTCCGGCTTTCCCTGTCAGGCTTCTAAATTCTATACTTCCCCCGGTTATTGATCGCCAAGGCGGGAGCCAGCGGATATGCAGACCAAAATCCCATGCGTGCTGATGCGCGGCGGCACCTCCAAGGGGCCGTTTTTTAATGCGTCCGATCTGCCCGGCGATCCCGAGCTTCGCGATCGGGTGCTGCTCGCCGCCATGGGATCCCCGGATGCGCGCCAGATCGATGGCGTCGGCGGCGCCAATCCGCTGACCAGCAAGGTCGCCATCGTCAAGCCGTCGGCGCGCCAAGGCGTCGATCTCGATTACCTGTTCGTCCAGGTGGTGGTCGATGAGCCGCGCGCCTCGATCAAGCAGAATTGCGGCAACATGCTGGCCGGTGTCGGCGCCTTCGCGGTCGAGCAGGGCATCGCCGAAGCGACAGGCGACGAAACCACGCTGACCGTTTTCATGGAAAATTCCGGCAGCCTGGCGGATGTCACCTTCGCCACCCCTGGCGGGCAACCCGATTACGACGGCGATGCCCGCATCGACGGCGTGCCCGGCACCGCATCGCCGGTGATGACCAATTTTCGGGGTACCGAGGGCTCCACCTGCGGCGCGCTTCTGCCTACCGGCAATTTGGTCGACACGGTGGGTGGCATCGAAGTGACCTGTATCGATAACGGCATGCCTTGTGTCATTTTCGAAGCAACCGCCGTCGGCCGTACGGGCTATGAAAGCCGCGATGATTTGAACGCCGATACGGAGCTGAAAAAAATCGTCGAGGAGTTGCGCCTCGAGGTTGGGCCGATGATGAACCTAGAGGATGTTAAATTCCTGACGGTGCCGAAAATGACTTTGGTGGCGCCGCCCCGGGACGGCGGTTCGATCAGCACCCGGTCATTCATCCCGCATGACTGCCACGCCGCCATCGGCGTCTTCGCCGCCGTATCGGTGGCCACCGCCTGTATCCTCGAAGGCTCGACCGCGTCGCGCGTCGCGGTTATCCCGGGTGGCGCGCGCAAGATGTTTTCGGTGGAGCACCCGACCGGCGAAATGTCGGTGGAAATGGAATTCGAAGGCAGCGCCGATAAACCGATAATCAAGCGGGCAGCGCTGTTGCGCACCGCGCGCCGCTTGTTCGAAGGCCAGATTCTTATTTCCGACAGCGTTTGGAAAAACACCTGAAGCCAAAGGACCCAATAGCGATGCCCGATGACAACACCCCGACAATCCAGCCCCCCAACCCCGACACGCGGACGCCGGATTTGAAAATGCCGGCGGGGGCCACCGATTGCCATTGCCATGTATTCGGCCCCGGCGATGTCTTCCCCTACCATCCAAACCGGTTCTACACACCGCACGATGCGTCCAAGGAGTTGATCAGAACAGTGCATGACAAGCTCGGGCTGGAACGGGCGGTGATCGTCCAGGCCACCTGCCATTACGACGACAACAGCGCCACCATGGACTGCATCGCCTCAGACCCGGACCGCTACCGGGGCATCGTCATGGTCCTGCCCGAGGTGGCGGAGGAGGAACTGGACCGCCTCGACAAGGGCGGCGCCCGCGGCGCGCGCTTCAGCTTCGCCCAGCATCTGTCCGGCGGCAAAAAGCCCGATTTCACCAAGATCAGGACGGTTTGCGAAAAAATGGCGCCCTTCGGCTGGCACGCGGTGATCTATATGGAGGCCCACGATGTGGTCGAATACGCCGATGAGATCAAAAGCCTGCCGGTGCCCGTGGCGTTCGACCACATGGTGCGCATCCACCCGGACCTGGGCGTCGATCAGCCGGCTTTTCAATTGCTGTTGAACTTCCTGAAAGATTCCGACGCCTGGGTCAAAATCACCGGCGCCGAGCGCCTGTCGGTGGCGGGCACGCCCTTCCACGACGTGATCCCGTTTGCTCAGAGCCTGATCGAGGCGGCGCCCGACCGCTTGCTTTGGGGCACCGACTGGCCGCATCCCAATATCAAGGGCTACATGCCCAACGACGGCGACCTGGTCGATTTGCTCGGGCTGTATGTGGCCGGCGATGAAGCCTTGCTCAGGAAAATCCTGGTCGATAATCCCGCCAGGCTTTACGGGTTCGGCTCTTGATGCTGGACGCCGATGGCAAGCTTTGCGCGCTCGACGATATCGCCGACAACGACGCCATAGGCATGGTCGCCCGCGTCGAGGGCAAGCAGCGCAATATATTTATCGTCCGGCGCGGCGATGCGGTTTACGCCTATCTCAACTGGTGCCCGCATTCGCAGGTCTTGCTCGACCAGGTTCCCGGCAAGTTCTTCGACGGCGAACACAAATACCTCCGCTGCGGCATGCACACGGCCCTGTTCCGCGTCGAAGACGGCTTTTGCGTCGAAGGTCCGTGCGAGGGTGACAGCCTGAAACCGTTGCAGACGGAAATCAGGGACGGCGCCGTGTATCTGGCCGAATAATTGGCTCGGCGGCATCCTTGACCGGAATCATGGCCGCCCGGCGGGCGAACTGCTATAGCGTTTCCTGGATCGTCTCTAGAGCGGTTCCGGATAGATATGAACCATTTGACCGGGATGATTTTGCCCCGTGGCGAGGAGCACTTCGCATGGCGATGCATTGGCATCGGCAAAGATGTGCTCCTCGCCACGGGGCAAAATCATCCCGGTCAAATGGTTCATATCTATCCGGAACCGCTCTAGAGACGATCCAGGAAACGCTATAGCA
>NZAK01000054.1 GCA_002687515.1 Rhodospirillaceae bacterium | reverse complement strand
GGCGGGCCGCATGGGCGACCGGAACGGCGGCATACCAAGGCTTTCGGACAGCGTCGCGCACGTCTTCCGATGCACCGCATCGCCACGACGCACGCTCCTTGCCGAAAACCTTGGTATGCCGTCTCTATGGGTCATTATCACCGCACCTTGGTATTAGAGGTTGAATCGCGAATTATCGCGAGTATGTCGTGTGGCGGGCGCCGACGCAAATCCAATCGGCGCCGCCGATTGGCACGGATTGGGATGGGCGGCCCGCTTCTTGAGCACTTTCCGACCAAATCCGGTCAATTTGATGTGGCAGCCGGTTTTTTCGGCCACCTGGGATTTTTGGCGCGGTGCGCGGCGCGATGCGGATCCATCGGGCCAACAAAATGGGGTCACCCATTCACAATTCGTGTCGAACAAAACCCATGACACGCCAAGCGGGAACAGAAATCGGCGGAAAATGGAATGCGCCCGCGCCCCCGGCAACCACTTGCATTTCTCCAATTGCGTACTAAATCAGTTTGGAACATTCCAGGAACTTGACGCAAGGAGCTGGCAATGGATACACCGGCACCTTGCGCTTGAGGAGAACGGCATGGACGGCGGGGAACGGCCCTTTTGGGTCGAGAAAAACCGGTAGGTTCCGGTAGGAACCGGGAGGATTAGTAATGAAACGGTATGGTCGATTTTCCGGAAATATGTCGCATCACGGGCGTGGCTGGCCAGGGCCGGCCAGGGAGTTTTGGGGGACACCCCCCACCCCGAGGTTGGCTGGCTCGCGTCCGGTCTGGCACGGCGTGGGATCTTGGGCGGGCCTTGCCAAAAACGTTCGTATGCCCAACAATATATCATCCTTACTTAATGTCGGGTTACCCGCATGAATTCTCGGGCATGAAAGGCACGACGTGGCCGGAAAAACCCAAAAAAAATGAATATGGCGGACGCCGTCCTCGGCCCGGCCTTGGCGCGCGGCCAGGCGGATGACGCGGCCATAATCTGCCAAGGCGAGACGGTTAGCTATGGCCAGCTTAGCGAACGCGTGAACCGGGCCGGCAACGGCTTCGCCGCCGCCGGTATCGGCAGGGGCGAGCGGGTGTTGCTCCTGATCTCCGACCGCCCGGAATTTTTCTATGTCTATCTCGGCCTGATCAAGATCGGAGCCATCCCGGTCGCCCTCAATATGCGTCTGGCGCCGGCCGACATCGCCTACACGATCGAGGACAGCGGCTGCGCCGGCATGGTGCTTGAAACTCAATTTTCAGGCCTCTTTGAAGATGCCGTCCGGGATTTGGCGGTGCAGCCGGCGGTGTTCTCGGTCGATGCCAAGATCGGCGGTTATCGGCATCTGCCGTCGATGATGGCCGCGGCGCCGGGCAAATTGGCATCGGTGCTGTCGGCGCCGGACGATCCCTGTTTCTGGATGTATTCGTCGGGCACCACCGGCAAGCCCAAGGGGGTTGTCCACAATCAGTGCGCCGCCGACGGCGCCGAATATATGTTCGGCGAGTTGATGGGGGTTCAGCCGGGCGACCGGATTTTCGCTTCGTCCAAGCTATTTTTCGCCTTTTCCCTGGCCCATAGTTTCCTTGCGACGTTGCGCCTTGGCGCCACCGCCATTCTTTATCCCGATTGGCCCGACGCCGCCGCCGTTGGCGATATCGCCGAAACCTACCGGCCGACAATCGTGCTCAGCGTTCCCACATTTTTCCGGAACATGCTGCGCGACGGCGTCGCCGAGGGAGCCGCCCTCAAAGAGGTGCGGTATTTCATCTCGGCCGGCGAAAAACTGCCGCGCTCGCTGTTCGATGCATGGATGGAAGCGACCGGCCGGCCGATCCTCGAAGGCATCGGCGCCACCGAAACCTGTTTCCTGTTCCTCGCCAACCGCCCGGATCAAATGTGCCCGGGCACCTGCGGCGTGCCGACGCCGGGGACCGAGGTCAGGATTTTGGACCAGGACGGCAAGCTGGTAACCGAGCCGGGCACGGCTGGCGTGCTTTGGGTCCAGATGGTGTCCATCGCGCGCGGATATCGGAACCTGGAGGAACGTACCGAAGCCGTCTTTAAGGACGGCTGGTATTGTACCAACGATATGTTCAGCGTCGATGAAGACGGCTGGTACGAATACCAGGGCCGGGCCGATGACATGCTCAAGATATCGGGCCAATGGGTCAGCCCCGTCGAGATCGAGGAACATGTGCTCGCCAATCCCAAGGTCAGTGAAGCCGCGGTGGTCGGCGTTCCCAACCAGGATGGTCTGATCCGCCTGGCCCTGTTCATGGTGGCGCCCGATGTCGGTGACGATGCCGCCGCTTTCGAAAAAGAGCTGCAGGACGATCTGGTGAAAAACCTGTCGATCTACAAATGTCCCAGGCGCATGTTCTATCTGGACGAAATGCCGCTGACCGCTACCGGCAAGCTGCAGCGCGTTGAATTGCGTCAGATCGTGATCAGATCCGGCGAGGCGGCCGAATAGAATGGCAGAGGGCGAATCCCCGGCAACGGATGACGCGCGCCCGGTCGATGCCGAGCTTGATTTCGACATCCTGCCTCAATTGATGGGCTACCAAATGCGCCGCGCGCAAGTGCGCATCTTTCTCGATTTTACAGAGACTATGCAGACGATCCAGATCACCCCCGGACAGTTCGGCGCGCTTGCCCTGATTTCCGCCAATCCCGGCCTGACCCAATCGGCCCTGGCGCGCGCCATCGGCATCGAACGCTCGACCATGGTCGCGGTCATCGACACGCTCGAGGGGCGCGGCCTGGTGGAACGACGGCCTTCGCCGGTGGATCGGCGCTCCTACGCCTTGGTCCTGTCGCGGGATGGCAAGGCTTTGTTAGAGCAGTTGCGGCCCCTGGTGCGCGGCCATGAGGACCGCATCGCCGATCGCCTTTCGGGCGAAGAGCGGCGCCTTTTGATCGATCTGTTGCGCCGCGTGTCCGACGGCTCCGATTAGCGGCGCGCGCAACCATCTATATCCAAACTTCAATCATGGCCCTGAACCGAGATAGACAAAGATCACGCCCGGCGCCGCCGGTCCGGCACGCGGCGCTCGATTACAAGCCGCCGATGAGCCTCAGGCTCATCCGCTATGGGCTGATGGGGTTCGTCGGCGCGGCGGTGGCCGCGGTCGCCTACACCATCTATTGGTTTGTGATTGCAACCAACTTGAAGGACGGCATCGGCGAATGGATTATGACGCGGGCCGGGACCGGCGTGCAGGTTTCGCAAGGCAAGATCGAGATCAGCGGATTCCCGCTCAATTTCAGGGTCATCATGACCAAGCCCAGCATCGTCTATTCGCGCTTTTCCGAAGCCCGGGAAGGCGACCGCTGGGAATGGCGTGGCCAGCGGCTGGTCGCCGACATGGCGCCCTGGGATTTCGACAATATATCTGTTGATCTAAGCGGCGAACATCGATTCGAAATCGCCACCACGCGCACCAAATTATCGCTGCGCGGCAAGGCGGAATTGCTGCGCATCGACGCCGATCTTTCGGGCGACGGATTCCCGGTCTCGGCCAAGCTGTCGGCGGGCGCCTTCAGCCTCGATACCGGCCGCGCGGCCAAGCTGGTATCGGCCGGCGCCGCCGAGATATTCGCGCGGCGGCTGTTCCCCGATGAAGCGACGGCGAAAACGCCCACTTTCAACCTCGACCTCCGGGTGCGGGAATTGAAGCTGCCGCCCGGCCTTCGCCTGCCGCTCGGCAACGATATCACCCAATTCATCGCTGAGCTGAATGTCCTTGGGCCATTCGACGATCCGGCCTCTGTCGAGGCGCTTGCCCGCTGGCGCGATGATGGCGGCATCGTCGAGTTGGACCGGATCGAAGCCAAATACGGCCCCCTCTATGTGCGCGCCAACGGCACCGTCGCCTTCGATGACGCGATGCAGCCGATGGCCGCCATGACCGCCAAGGTGCGGGGATTTTTCCCGACCATCGACGCCTTGCGCCGCGCCAGCCTGATCCGCTCGCGCGATGCCGCCATGGCCAAGCTGATCCTCGGCGCCCTGGCGCGCAGGCCGAAGGGTGGCGGCGCGCCGTCGATCAGCCTGCCATTGACCATTCAGAACGGAAAACTGTTCGCCGGGCCGGTCGGCCTGATCGACGTGCCGCCGATCAAATGGAAGACATTGCCGGGCAGCGAGGGACCGCGGAAACTTAGATGAATATCAAGCCTGCTTGGCGTCGATGACGCCGCGCCTGATTTCGCGGGTGCGGTCGAAAAGCTCGTACAGGGTATCGGCCTCGCCCCAGCGGATGGCCCGTTGCAGCGCCGTCAAATCCTCGTTGAAGCGCTGCAGCATTTCCAGCACCGCGTCCTGGTTGCAGATAAATACGTCGCGCCACATCGACGGGTCCGATGCCGCAATGCGCGTAAAATCGCGGAAACCGCCGGCCGAGAACTTGATCACCTCGTTGCGCAATGTCTGTTCCAGATCGGTCGCCGTGCCGACGATGGTATAGGCGATCAAATGCGGAATATGCGAGGTCATGGCCATCACCTGGTCATGGTGTTCGGCTTCCATCATCTCGATTGTGGAGCCGCATGCGCGCCAAAGATCGGCGACCGTTTCGACCGCCTTTTCATCGGTGCCCGGCGCCGGCGTCAGGATGCACCAGCGCCCGTCGAACAGTTCCGGGAATCCCGATTCCGGGCCGGAATGTTCGGTGCCCGCCACCGGGTGCGCGGGCACCAGGTGGACGCCGTCCGGAATATGCGGGGCGAGGTCGCGCAGCGCCGATCCCTTGACCGAACCGACATCGGTGACGATGGCGCCCGGCTTCAGCGCCGGGGCGATGCTTTCGATGATCGGCGCATAGGTGCTCAGCGGCGTGCAGATGACGATGATATCGGCATCTTGGACGGCCGCGGCCGCATCGAGGCTGGTCAAGTCGGCGAGGCCCAGCGATGCCGCCGTATCCAGGCTCGCCTGGGTACGCGCCGCCACCGCGATATGGTCGGCCAGGCCGTCGCGCCTGATGATGCGCGCCAGGGACGACCCGATCAGGCCGATACCGAAGAGCGCAATGCGCCCGAAATTTCGTTTTTCCGCGTTCATGGCTGTTTCAGTGCTGTTTCAGTGCTATTCAGTGCTATTCGGTGCTGTTGCGGCCGGTAAATTCTTCGAGGGCGGCGACCACGGCGCGCATTTCGTCGTCCAGCCCGATCGATATGCGTAGCGCGTCGGGCAGGCCATAGCCGGCCATGCGGCGCGTTATGATTCCCCTGGAATTCAAGAACTGATCGGCGTCTTCGGCGCTCCGGCCGGCGTCATCGGGGAACCGTACCAGGACGAAATTGCAGACGCTGTCGGGTACCTCCAGGCCGAGCCCGCGCACCTGGTCGGTGGTCCATTGCCGCCACTCGAGGTTATGGGCGCGCGCGCGCGCCACGAATTCGTCGTCTTCGAGCGCCGCCAGGCCCGCGATCTGCGCCGGATAGGAGACGTTGAACGGGCTGCGTACCTTGTTGATGACATCGGCGACCAGGTCCGGGCAATAAGCCCAGCCGAGGCGCAGACCGCCCATGCCGTAAATTTTTGAAAAGGTGCGCAGCATAACCACGTTGTCGCCGGCGGCGACTAGATCGGCGCCATCGGTGTAATCGCCGCGGTCGACAAATTCCGAGTAGGCCGAATCGAGGACCAGCAGCACCTGGCCGGGAAGCCCGGCGCGCAGGCGCTCGACCTCGGCTGTCGGGATATAGGTGCCGGTCGGGTTGTTGGGGTTGGCGATGAACACCACCTTGGTGCGTGCCGTCAGGCGCGCCAGAACCGCGTCGACATCGACGGTAATGTCGGTTTCCGGCGCGACCACCAGATCGGCGCCCACCTGGCGGGCGTAGATCGGGTACATGGCGAAACCGTGGGCGCAGCAGATGATTTCATCGCCCTTGGCCGCGTAGCAGCGGGCGATCAGGCCGATCAATTCGTCGGATCCGGCGCCGCACATGATATTGTCCATCGGAAAGCCGTATTTGTCGGCGATGGCCCGCCTGATCTTGCCGCAATCGCCATCCGGGTAGCGGTGATATTCGCCGATCGAGCCCTGCAGGGCGGCGCGCACCATCGGGCTCGGGCCGAAGGCGCCTTCATTGGAGGCCAGTTTGATGATTCGCTCGACGCCTTCGATTTCGGATTCGCCTCCGGCATAGGGCGTGATATCGATAAGGCCAGGAATGGGCTTCGGTGAAGCCATGATCAACGTCCTCCAATTTCCGCTAAATTAAGCTGCTCGGCATAACTTCCGAGCCAGATGATTTGATTGATCTGGCCGCCCAGCCGGTCGGCAAGCGCTTGAAAGCGGGCATCGCCGATCCCGCTATAGCCGCCGATATGGACCAGGTTTACCCAACGTTCGGGCGCCGCTGCTTCGTGCCATCTGGCCGCCAGCACGCCGTCGATCCCGACCCCGTCCAAGGCCTCGGACAGGCGGTCGGCGGAAACATCGTTGGCCAGATCGATGGCCAGATAGGCACGGTCGTCGGCGGACGCATCGGGCTCCATCAGAGCGATTATCACGGCTTCCTCGGCAATGTCACCGGCCCTGTTACCGGCCCTGTTACCGGCCATGTTACCGGCCTTGGCGATGGGCAGCCTGGCGATAATCTTGGGCGTCTTGATATTGTTTGCCAGATTGGGGTGAACCAGCAGATGCTGCCACCAGGGATCGGCATCTTGGGGATCGGGCGCCGGCAGCACGCCGAGCGTATCCTCGCCGCCGGCAACTGCTTCCAACACCCGGCGCGGAGTGGCGTAGCGGTTGAAGGCGCCGCCGGAACCAAGATGATCGCGCGCCAGGTCCCATAATATATGACCGCCATCCTGGGTCAGAACGGCGGTCGAAAATGCGCCTTGATTAGCCAGTGAGGCACTGAATATTTCCCGCCAGATTCGCAGCAGCGTGCGAGCCGGATATCGGCCGGCGTTGCGCGCCAGCAGGCGGCGCAGGATTTCGGCTTCGCGGCCTGGACGCAGCTTGACCCCGGCATCGGTCTTGACCAGCTTGACGCGGTCGCTGACCGAATTGCGCCGGACCAATAGCTGCAGCAGCTCGATATCGATGGCGTCGATTTCCGCCCTGAGATCTGTTAGTTCGGTTTCGGACATTTTGCGTTGGTGCGTAAATTTGGGAAGGCGCAGTGATAATGCGCTACAAGCTTAAAATCAAAGAAAAGATTGACAGTTAGGGGCTTGATTCATAGCTATGGACCATTCGCCGGGCTGGGCCCGGCGGATCGGGCCGCGCCGGCCAGTCGGTACAAATTAGATAATACCTGCCACTAGAAGGCGCGAAACCCGGTTACTTCTATATCGTCAGAACGAGATGCAACGGTTTGATGACCGCGCCGCCAGATCAATCGCCAGGCCAATCATCCGCCACATTGGCCAGTGAACCCGGTACCGGGCACCGCACCTTTTTGGGTGTGCAGGTGCCGTTGCGCCTCGATTGCGGTATCGAGCTATCCGAATTTCCCGTCGCTTATCAGACCTATGGCGAATTGAACACCGACAAATCCAACGCCGTTCTCGTATGCCACGCCCTCTCGGGCGATCAGTTTGTCTCCGCCACCCACCCCCTGACCGGCAAACCCGGCTGGTGGGATATGGTGGTCGGGCCCGGAAAGTTGGTGGATAGCGAACGCTATTTCATAATTTGCGCGAATATCCTGGGCGGCTGCATGGGCACCATCGGTCCGAAAGAGGTCAATCCCGGCACCGGCCAGCCTTGGGGATTGGATTTTCCGGTGATTACCGTCGCCGACATGGTGCGCGCCCAGGCGATGCTGGTCGATCACTTGGAAATCGATACGTTGTTTTGTGTAATCGGCGGTTCCTTGGGCGGCATGCAGGTTCTGGAATGGGCGGCCAGTTACCCTGAGCGCGTGCGGACGGCGGTGCCGATCGCCACCGCGCCGTACCATTCGGCGCAGAACATCGCCTTTGACGAGGTCGGCCGCCAGGCGATCATGGCCGATCCCGACTGGCGCGGCGGCAATTACCTGATCCAAGGCACCAACCCCCACCGGGGGCTGGCGATCGCACGCATGGTCGCGCACATCACCTATTTGTCGGAACCGGCGCTGCATAACAAATTCGGGCGCCGGCTTCAGGACCGGGACGCGGTGACCTTCGGTTTCGACGCCGACTTCCAGGTGGAAAGCTATTTGCGCCACCAGGGCAGCACCTTCGTCGACCGGTTTGATGCCAATTCCTATCTCTACATCACGCGGGCGATGGATTATTTCGATCTGGCCGAGCGCTATGACGGTGTCCTGGCCGAGGCGTTTCTCGGCTCCGAAACGAGGTTCTGCGTGATCTCGTTTACCAGCGACTGGCTGTACCCCACTTCGGAAAGCCGCCGCATCGTGCATGCCCTCAATGCCGCCGCCGCCAATGTCAGTTTCGCCGAGATCGAATCGGACATGGGGCACGACGCGTTCCTGCTCGAGGAACCGAAATTCTGGCGCGTGCTGTCGGGTTTTCTGGACGGCGCCCGGGAACATTTCGGGCTCGGCACCGGAAATGGGACCTGAACGAACGATGGACGAGACGGATGGACGCTACAATCTGCGCGGCGATTTGCAAATCATCGCCAACATGGTTGCGCCGGGTTGCCGCCTCTTGGATGTCGGTTGCGGCGACGGCGCCCTGTTGGATTACCTGATCCACGAAAAAGACGTGGATGGGCGCGGCGTCGAGCTCAGCATGGAAGGCGTGAATGCATGCGTATCGCACGGCCTGTCGGTTATTCAGGGCGACGCCGATACCGACCTCGACGATTACCCGGATGGGGCCTTCGACTATGTGGTGCTCAGCCAGACCCTGCAGGCGACGCGCGCCCCCCGGGAGGTGCTGGTCAACATGCTGCGCATCGGGCGCCGGGCGATCGTATCGTTTCCGAATTTCGGGCATTGGCGGGTTCGCGTATCGCTGATGTTCGAGGGGCGCATGCCGGTGACCAATTCATTGCCGCACCAATGGTACGACAGTCCCAATATCCACTCCTGCACGATCAAGGATTTCCTGGGCCTGTGCGCCGAAATGGGGTTCACCATCGAGCGCTCGATCGCCCTCAGCCATTCGGGCGCCCGCCGCCGCATCCGGTCCAATGTCGCTCTCGCCAACCTGGCCGGCGAACAGGCGGTGTTTCTGCTGACCAAATCCGGTATTAACCCTTGAGCGCAGTGACGTAGGGGCGGCGCGCGCGCGCCGCCGCCGGTGTCGGCGTGGCGGCATATATCTGTTTCTCGGCTTCCACCGATACGATCCCGCCGACGGCGCCAAAACAGCGCCGCCCGACATTTTCCCAGGCGCGGGCCGAGGACAGCATCATGCGCGAACGCGACGGAGGTATGTAAAGCGCGCCGCGCGTCGACAGCGGCGCGAACATGGCGTCGCGCAAGAGCCGGTTGATCTGGCCGGCGGAATAGGGACGGCCCTGGCCGAAGGGCGTGCGCTCGAACCGGGCCCAAAGACCGCGCCGGTTGGGAACCACGATCAAAAGCCGTCCGCTGCCGCCCAAGACGCGCCAGATTTCCCGCATCATCGGGCGCACCTGTTCGGCAAATTCCAGCGCATGGACGAGCAGCACCCGGTCCACCGAAAGATCATCGATGGGCAATTCGGCTTCGTCGGTCAAACAAGTCAGCCCCGGCCCTTCCACCGGCCAATGCAGAACCCCTTGCGACGCGGGCATGGCGGCGATGACGCGTTCGGCCTGGCCCCGGTAACTGGCGAGGTACGGCGTCGGATAGCCGATGCCGAGCATGCGCAGCCCCGTGGTATCGGGCCAGACCGAGCGGATATGCTGTCCGATCAGGCGTTTGGTCACGCTGCCAATCGGCGTCGCGTAATAGTCCCTCAAATCGACGGCGTCGGTCCACATGATGCGGTCAGTTTAGCACATCGCGATCAGCTGCGACGAGCCCGCCGGCTCTGATTCGAAATTTTCGAACTGGCGCCCGGTGGAAGGAAGCCTTAGGATTGGAACTGGGACGGCGTTGAAAGATGGCGATAGCGTCAACAAGTGCGGGCATTGACAGGCGCGCGGCCGAATACGGCCCCGCGGTGTTCGGCGGCGACCGACCCGTATCGGATACCGGCACCGGCGATGATCGCCGCGTCACCGAGACTTCGATGGGCAAATTCATACTGTCGCGGCGTCGGAGCGGGGATCATGCGCGATCGGGCAGCGGCGCCCGGAATCCGAGGTCGGGTAGAGAAAGCGACGTGGAATTTCGGCGCGAGGAGACGCCATTCGTGCCGTTGGTTGCCGCCTTTCAAGCCCAGCTCATGCATCAGCAAAGCGCCTCCTTCAAACCCACCGGCGTGCTGGCGCTCGCCCAGCAGGCGGCGGAAACTTACCACCGGATTATGGCGGCGACGCAGCCCGCCGGTCTGCGCCCGGCGATAGCCGCCGCCGAGGTCGTTGATCGCCCGGCCGGCGTTAACTTCCTGGCTTAGTGTCCCGATCGCGAAATTCGCGGCTAGCGGATTTAGCGTGAATCGGGCCACTCACTTTAAGAATCTAGCTTGGCCCGGCTCCAGCTAATCCAACTCGCGCAGCAGACGGAATCCGATGAAATAGCTGAATATCCGGATATCGTTTCGGGCGCGCGAGGCGGAGCGGGACACCTTGGGCAGGTAATACCAGGCGCCGCTCTTGATGACCCGGCTTTTGCAGTCGCCGTCTTTGCGGCTCGACCCGTCGGCGGGCGCGTTCTTGTGCGATTTGTTCCAGCAATCGGTGACGATTTCCAGTACATTGCCGTGCATATCGAAGAGGCCCCAAGGATTGGGCTCGAACGAGCCGATCGGCGCCGATTTGACGCCGCTCCACTTGCTGCCGCATTTTCGGCAGTTGGCGGCGCCCGGTCGCATCTCGTCGCCCCACCAATAACCCGAATTCGTTCCGGCGCGCGCCGCATATTCCCATTCCGCTTCCGACGGCAGGCGGTAGCGGGCCCCGGTTTTCTTGTTGATCCAGGTTACATATTCGCCGATATCGCCGATCAGCACATTCATCACCGGCCGCTTGCCGCGCCCCCAACCCCGGTCGAAAGGTTTCTTGGAACAACCGCCATCGGCGTGACAGGCGTCGAATTCATCGAAAGTGACCTCGAAACGGCCGATGGCAAAGGCGCGCGCAATCCTCACCCGGTGCAGCGGCAGCTCCCGTTTGCGCCCCTTTTTCGATCCCATGATGAACTTGCCGGCCGGTATCACCACCATTTCCGGGCATTCTGGGCAATCCTTGATGATGTCGCCCGGCCGCGGGCCGGCTTGCGCCTGGGCGCCGCCCGTTGACGCGATGCCGGCAGCCAGCGCCGCCGCCAGGAGCGGAATTTGTAAATATCGGCTGGCGCGCTTGAGATTGCGTATCGGCATGATCCTGTATCCACCGCAATCTTATAACATTATTCGCCCGCCGATAAGCTGATGATTGCAATGCCCCGGGGGAGGGTGGAACGGATTGGTTACCCGACCTGCCAGGTCGATCCGGCGCGCAAAAGATCGTTGAGGCTTGCCTCGGGCTTTGCGGCGATGGCTTCATCCAGTTGCTGATAGACGCCTTCGTCATAGGTCGGGCCCGGCTCGCAATAGAGGACACCGACGGCGACCGGGAATTCCGGCGATTCCATCGACGCCAGCAGATGCGCCATCATCTTGTTGGTTTCATCATGGACAAGGATATCCTTTTCCTCGATGCCGCCGATGCCGACGGTCACCACCTCGACCTCCATGCGCCCGGGCTTGAGGCGAATGCCCCGATTGCCTTTCTTGCCGAACAGAAGCGGCTTGCCATGCTCGACCGCGATCTGCATTTCGTCGACCATGGATTTCTCGGTGAAATCGGAATAGATGCCATCGTTATAGACGATGCAGTTCTGTAAGACCTCGACGAACGAGGCGCCCTTATGCTCCTTGGCGCGAACGAACAGTTGCGGCAGTTGTTTTTGCTGCGAATCGATGCCGCGGGCAACGAACCGGGCGCCGCAGCCGATGGCGAATCCGGTTGCCGATACAGGCGCGTCCACCGATCCCGCCGGCGTCGAGGGCGATCTGGTGCCGATCCGCGAGGTCGGTGAATATTGGCCCTTGGTCAATCCATAGATTTCGTTGTTGAACAGGATAAATTGCAGATCGACGTTGCGGCGCAGGACATGCAAAAGGTGGTTGCCGCCGATCGACAAGGCGTCGCCATCGCCTGAAATAACCCAGACATCGAGTTCCGGATTGGCGATCTTGGCGCCGGTTGCGATCGCGGCGGCACGGCCGTGGATGGTGTGGAACCCATAGGTGGACATGTAATAGGGAAAGCGCGCGGCGCAGCCGATACCCGAAATAAAGACGGTTTTTTCCAAGGGCGCCTGCATTTCCGCCAGCGCCGTCTGCATGGCGCGGACAATGGCATAATCGCCGCAGCCGGGGCACCAGCGTACTTCCTGATCCGATGCGTAATCCTTGGCGGTAAGTTTATCGGGCCGAGTTGTGATGCTCATTTGTCTCACTCCATGCGGCCGCGGATGGCCGCTTCGATTTCGGTCACCTTGAACGGCATGCCGGAAACCTTGGCAAGGCCCTCGGCCGGTACCAGGTACTGATCGCGCAAGACCGTGATCAATTGTCCGGTATTCATTTCCGGCACAAGGATTTTCTCATAACGGCCGAGAAGCTCGCCCAGATTTGACGGCAATGGCCAGATATGGCGCAAATGGATGTGCGACACATCCGCCCCCTCGGCGCGCAAAATCTGGACCGCCCGCATGATCGGCCCGTAGGTCGAGCCCCATCCAACGACGGCGATTTTCCCGCTGTCGTTCCCGAGCTCGACGCCTTGCGCCGGAATGAACCTGGCAACGCCGTCGATCTTCGCCTTGCGCTGGTCGGTCATCACCTGATGGTTTTCGGCGTCATAGGAAATATTTCCGGTCTTATAGGATTTTTCGATGCCGCCGATGCGATGTTCCAGCCCCGGCGTGCCGGGCACCGCCCAGGCGCGCGCCATCGTCGCGTCATCGCGCAGGAACGGGTGGTAGCCATCCGGGTCGGTTCGGAATCGGACCGGAAACTTTTCATAGGCGTCGACATCGGGAATTTTCCACGGCTCCGAGGCATTGGCGATATAGCCGTCGGCAAGCACCATGACCGGGGTCATGAACTGGGTCGCCAAGCGCACCGCTTCGATTGTCACGTCGAAACTGTCGGCCGGCGAACGGGCGGCGAGCACCACCAGCGGCGCATCCGCGTTGCGGCCGTAAACCGCTTGATAAAGGTCGGATTGCTCGGTCTTGGTGGGCAGGCCGGTCGACGGGCCGGCGCGCTGCACGTTGATGATCACCAGCGGCAGTTCGACCAAAATGGCGAGGCCGATGGCTTCCATCTTCAAGGCGATGCCAGGGCCCGAGGAGGCGGTAACGCCGAGGTTGCCGGCATAGGCGGCGCCGACCGCGGCGCCGGCGGCGGCAATCTCGTCCTCGGCCTGGAAGGTGGCCACATCGAACTGCTTCAGTTTGGAAAGGGTATGCAGGATCGCCGAGGCCGGCGTGATCGGATAACCGGCAAAGGTGGTCCTCAGACCGGCATGCGCGGCGCCCGCGACAATGCCCCATGAAAGCGCCTCGATGCCGGTCACCGTACGGTACAACCCCGGCTCGATATCGGCCGGCGCCACCGAATAGGCATGCACTTTACCGGCTGAAACTTCCATGGTTTCGCCATAGGCATGGCCGGCATCGATGGCGGCGATGTTGGAATCGGCGATTTCCCTGCGGTCGCCAAAGCGCCGGTTGAGCCAGTCCTGAGTTGGCTGGCGGTCGCGGTCATAGATCCAATAGACCAGTCCCAGCGACCACATATTCTTGCAGCGCGCGGCTTCCCTTTGGGTCAGGCCGTGCGGTTTGACCGCTTCCAGCGTGGCCGCCGTGATATCGACGGCGATCACCTGGTATCCGTCCAGCGATCCGTCATCCAGGGGATTGCTCTCGAAGCCGGCTTTCTTGAGATTGCGGCCGGTGAAGGCGCCGGCGTCGGCGATGATCAATCCGCCGCGCACCAGGTCGGCCAGATTAACCTTGAGCGCCGCCGGATTCAGCGCGACCAGGACATCGGGAGCATCGCCCGCGGTTTTGATGGCGCGCGAGCCGAAATGAATCTGAAATGCGGAAACCCCGAATGTGGTGCCGGCGGGGGCGCGAATTTCGGCCGGGAAATCCGGAAATGTCGCCAAGTCGTTGCCGGCCAGCGCCGTGGTTAGCGTGAATTGCCCGCCGGTGATCTGAATTCCGTCGCCCGAATCACCGGCGAAGCGGACGACGACGTCCTCGACCTCCTGGCGTTGGACGTTACTTAACGCGGCTGCCGCGCTGCCTTCCATTTTTGCATACTCCTAGCGCTTGGCGGGTTGGAATTACCAAGCCCAGCCAAACTTTACATGCCTAACACACGGCTTAGGCCGCCTGAAATATTCCGGGATTTCACTGAAAAAATATTAGCTCCAGAGGTATTGGCTGAAACTACAAACTTCATAACACACAGCCTCTTGACCCGCAATCCGTCTAACATAAAATTGATTTACGCGTGGAAATTCTTACTATTCACACAATAAAATTGTGTATATAGTTTTCCGGCCAGGCTTTGATCAGGCGGGCGCATCCAAAAGCGGCATGAATTCCTTCACGATAGCTTCATAAATCTCGCGCTTGAAAGCCACAACGTTCTGCGAGAGCTCGGTCACATCCACCCATTTCCAGTCATCGAATTCGGGGTGCGCCACACGCGTCGGATCGATTTCATCGTCCGAGCCCAGGAACCGCAAGGCAAACCATTTTTGTTTCTGGCCGCGATAGCGGCCCTTCCAGACCTTACCGATCAAATGGTCCGGAAGATCATAATTCATCCAGCCGCTGGATTCGCCGATGATGCGCGCGTTGCCGCTGCCGATTTCCTCTTCAAGTTCGCGCAGTGCCGCGGCGGCGGGCGACTCGCCCTTGTCGATGCCGCCCTGAGGCATCTGCCAGGCGTCGGCATCCTCATCGATTCGCCGCGCCACCAATACCTTGCCGGCCGCGTTGATCAGAAAAATTCCGACACCAAGGCGGTAGGGCAATTCTGAAGCTTGAGGCAAATCCATGGGTTTATCGCATCCCGGTACCGGCTCGCGGCTAGCTCCGGCCTATTTCTTTTCGGCTTTCTTTTCGGCTTTGCTTCCGTCTTTGTCCTCGGCCTTATTTTCGGGCGCTTTGTCGTCGCCCGCCTGGTCGGCGCCGGCTTGGTCCGGGGGAGGGCCGTCGACCCGCACAACCGCCGATACCGGCGCCAGGACCAATTCCTTGAATTCCAACGACTTTACCCATTCGACCAGGCTGCGGACGGTGACCGGATAGGGTTGCGCCAAGCCGACGGCGCTCTTGTCCTTGCGCGCGCGATTTTCGAGATCCGCCAGGCGGGCGTTGATGGCGGCGCCCGAGGCGATGCCGTCGATACTCAATGTCACGCTGGTCCAAGGCAGCGCCATCGAACGAACGACCTTCACCGCCAAGCCGTTTCTGATCTCGCCGCCGTCGACGTAAAGCAGCCCGCGTTTCTGAACCTCGGACAGCACCGGGGTAAGCGATGCTTCCGATGCGGCGAATTTCGATCCCATGACCTGGATAACCCCGACATAACCGGGCGCCAGCCCCAGGAGGCGCTTCAGCCGGCCGATGTTTTGCGCATCTTCAAGGTCGGTCAACATGGCCAGCGGGCCGGGATCGGAGACCGGAAAATCGTTCGGTTCCATGGGCAAATCGATAAGCGTCTCGTGCCCCGCCGAGCGTGCCATCCCCATCCAATTCTCGAGATTGTTGGTGTAGGGGCTGAACGCTAGTGTAAAGGCGGCGGGCAATTGGTTGATCGCCGCCAGGGTCGAGGCCCGCCCCAAACCGATGCCCCTGATGATGACCGCGACGCGCGCGCGTTTATTATCCTTTGGGAACGGGCGCGCATATTCCTGCCACGCCGCGCCGCCGCCCGGCGACATGCGCGGCAAAAGACCCGAAGCGGTTGATTCGACCAATGCCGAATTGATGCCGCGCAACGGCTTGCCGCGGGGCTGGATGGGAATGCCGCGATAGGCGACAGCGGTAACGGACGGCGTAATTACGCCCTTGCCGGGCGCGCGCCTGACGCCGGTGGCGGCGGGCCCTGGCCGCGCCGCCGCGATTTTTGACACCGGTTTGGCGGCGGTTGCCGGCTTGGCGCCTTGGCCGGCGGTTGCTGGCTTGGCACCTTGGCCGGCGGTCGCCGGCGGCGGGGTCAAGGCCGGTTTGGGTGATCGGCTGGTTTCGGTGCCTTGGGGCGCGGCTCGCATCGGCGCGCGCGGCTTGCTTTCGTCGGTGACCGTCATCCGCCGTTTCGGCGGAATCGCCATGCTGACGACGGGAATCGCCGAATCACCGGCCGCCGCCTGTTCCTGGTCTTCACCGCCGCCCAGCAGCATCAGCGTGCCGCCTGCCAAGGCCGTTATCAGGACGATTGCCGATGCGCCAATGATGATCAATTTCTTTTTGCCGGACGATCCGCCCTCATCGTCATCGTCGTCGAAGTCATCGTCATCCAAGCCGGCGAAATCGTCGTCGTCCAAACCGGCGAAATCGTCGTCGTCATCGCCGGAAGGCGCCTCGTCTTCGTCTTCGTCTTCGTCTTCGTTTTCGTCGTCTTCGTCGAAGACGTCGTCGTCGGCCTCTAAATCATCGTTATCGTCGACGTCAGCGTCGGGCACATCCTCGTCGGCGCCGTCGGCGTCCAGGTCATCTTCATCGTCGTCGAGTGGCTCGTCATCGGCCATGGGCGTCTATCCGGGAAACGCGGCCATCATCCCTTTAACCGCTTGGTGAATAGATCGACACCGCGCAAAAGGTCCAGCGCCCGTTGCAGCTGGAAATCCTGAGGCGCCGGCCGGGATTGGCCTTTGCCCTGGCCGGCTTGGGGTTTGCCATCGGTTTTTCCGGCGCCGTTTTTCTTGCGCTGATCAAGGGCGCCGCGCAAATCCGATTCACGGCTTCTGGGGCGATTGGTCTCGATGGTTTCGATACGCGCCTGTTGGACATCGATATCGGGTTTGATGCCGACTTTCTGGATCGACTTGCCGGACGGCGTGAAATACAGCGCCGTCGTCAGGCGCATGGCGCCGTGCGGCCCCAGCGGCAGAATGGTTTGCACCGATCCCTTGCCGAAGGATTGCGAGCCGAGGATGATGGCGCGGTTGTGATCCTGCAAGGCGCCGGCCACGATTTCGGAGGCGCTGGCCGAGCCGCCATTGATCAAGACGACGATCGGCTTGCCGTTGGCCAAATCGCCGGGCTTGGCGTTGAAGCGCTGATGGCTTTCCTTGTTACGCGGGCGGGTGGAGACGATCTCGCCGCGGTCCAGGAAGGCATCCGATACGGCCACCGCCTGATCGAGAAGTCCGCCCGGATTGTTGCGCAAATCGAGGACCACGCCCTTGAATTTGTCGCCGGCCTTTTTCTTCAACTTCCCCATCGCTCGCCGCAAGCCGTCGTTGGTCGGCTGGCTGAACGAAGAAATGCGCACATATGCGATATCGCCCTCGAGCCGCGAACGCACCGTGCGGATGGGAATGATCGCCCGGGTAATGGTGACGTCGAAGGCCGGTTTTTTGGCGCGCCGCACGGTCAGTTTGATGTCGGCGCCGACCTTGCCGCGCATCAGTTCGACCGCCTGCGACAGGGTCAGGCCGAGCACCCGCTTGCCGTCCAAATGGGTGATCAGGTCGCCGGGTTGCAGGCCGGCGCGGTGCGCCGGTGTGTCATCGATCGGCGAGACCACCTTAACGAGCCCGTTTTCCATGGTGACTTCGATGCCAAGTCCGCCGAACTTGCCCCGCGTCTGAACCTGCATATCCTTGAAGTTCTTGGCGTTCAGGTAGCTGGAATGGGGGTCCAGCGAGGTCAGCATGCCGGTGATCGCTGCTTCGATCAGCTTTTGATCGGAAACCTCCTCGACATAGCTGGACCGGACCCGTTCGAACACGTCGCCGAACAGGTTAAGCAGCCGGTAGGTATCCTCTTCCTTTTTCTTTTCGGCTGCTCCGGCAAGCGGAACGGTCAATAGGAACGCGGCGGCGGTGGCCGCCATTAAAATCGCTTTTCTCATCTTCTTACCTTACCTTTTCGCGCCGTCATCCACGGCATGGGATTGAACGGCGTTCCATTGCGCCGAAGCTCGACATAGAGTTGCTGGCGCCCAGCGCCTAGATTACCCATCACACCGACCGGTTCGCCGGAGAGAAGCAGCTGGCCGATAACGGCGTCGATACGCGCCAGTCCGGCCAACAGGCTATGATATCCCTCGCTGTGTTCAATGATCAAGAGCAGCCCATAACCGCGGAACGTTCCGGCGAAGACCACCTTGCCGTCAAACGGGGCCACGACTTGCGCATTGGCGCGTGTAGCCAAGACAACGCCCTTGCGCCGGATGCCCTTTCGCACCAGCCCGCCATAGCGGCCCTTGACGCTGCCCACCGCTGGGAAGTTCAGCCTTCCGCGTGCCTTTGATATGGGGCGGATTTTATACGGGGCAATGGCGGCAACCGCACTTTTTGGGTCCAGGCTCAAGGGGGCGTTGCGTTGCTTTTTCCTAAGTTCTTGATTTTCAATCTCTTTTTTTCGACTCGCCAGGCGTTTCTTGCGTTCTGCTTCCAGTTTTCCGAACAGTTCGCGCAGGCTTCCCGCCTCTTCGGTCAGCCTCTTAAGACGCGTCGCCTCAACCTGGCGGGCGGCCAAGGTGTGACGCCGCGCCGCCGCCGTATCCTTGACGGTATTATCCAGATCGCGCCGGTAATCGTCGATGCGCGCGGCGGCGGCGGCCAGCTTGGCGCGCTGTTCGGCGATCTGTCCGCGGGTTGCGTCAAGGGCAATCAAATCTTCGCGAAGCCGAGCCGCCTGGTCCTCTACCCTCGGTAATGTGGCACGCAGGAGAATCGCCGCGCGCACCAGGTTGGCCGGCCGTTCCGGGTAAGCGATGACCGCTTCCTCAGGCAAACGCGATAAACGCTGCAGGGCGCCGAGCAATTGCGCGAATTGGCCGCGCCGCGACGCCAGCAGCCGCTTTTTCTCGGTCTCGGCGCCGTTCAGCTCGCTGATCTCGCGCTCCAGGTCGGTCATCTCCGATTCCAGATCCTGGATAACCTTGGCCAGTTCCACCTTCTTGCGGTTGACGCGGGTTAGTTCCCGGCGCAGGGCATTGGCCTTGCGCTCCAGCGCCTTGGATTTTTGCTTGCCCTGGCGGATGGCTTTTTCAACATCCTGCAGCCGGCGGCCGATATCCCCGGGCGGCTTTTCCGCGGCCGATGCGGGCCGAGGCGGCAATGCCAACAGGGCAAGGCTAATGGACAGGAACGCCGCGGCGCGGAAACGGGCCCTAGTACGCCCCAACGTAATTCCCGACCCCCTACGATCGCTTTTCCCGTTTTCTCGGTAGGAGGGGAGCCGCGGGCGATGCGGGTCCATCGGCAAGGCTTGCCGACGCCCCGAGGGGACGGGAAAAGCGACCCGGAGGGCGGCCTTCCGAGGCCCCCGGACCGCGTTGCGCGGGTCTTGTGATGCTCCAGCATCACGGCGACCCGCGCGCCTCGCCGGATGACCCCGGATGGCCGTCATAGGGGGTCGGGATTTACGCTGGGGCGTACTAGGTGGCGACCGCCCAGATTGTCTCGGCGTCATGCTGTGGTGCAAATGGCAGTTCTATTGATCGCCCGTGTCCATCTAAAAGCCGGTAACCCGACCGCCGCAACATGCTGAGCGATTTATTGATTTTCTCCTTTCCCCGCATGTAATCATGAAATTCGACGACTAAGCAGTGAATATTTGTGGGATCGGGGGCCAATGCCTCCAGGCAAGTATATTCCGCCCCTTCAATGTCGATTTTGACAATGTCGGTAGGTCCCCTAATTAGATGACGGATGTTACGAATTTCGACCGAGACCAAGGTTCCGACTTTCCGCGGATCGCGGGAAACGATACTGGCATCGGTGGGCACGCCGACGAAGTCTTCGACGAACAACTCTCCCCGGCTTTCTCCGGCTCCCACGGCAACCGAATGCGCGCAGGCATTGACTAGTCGAGAAAGGTTTTTTTCCAGGAGAGTGCCGGCAGCGGGATTTGCTTCGTAGCTGTCGATCTGGGCATCTGGGTAGCGCCCGGCAAAATAGAGCGTTGCAAGACCAATATGAGCCCCAATGTCGAGAATGCGCTCTGGTGGCGGCAATGGGATAGGCGGAGCATAAACCTCGTCAACGAACACTTCCCGGTAGGAAGCCAGCGGCAAGCGGCCGCCACAGTACAGCCACCCAAAAGGGAAGAATAGTGGAACGCGCTCCCACGAAAGCCTGACCTTGGCCATTAGCCTGAGAACGAATAATTGTAAATGACTGAAATTTAACATGACCCTATCGCCAATGCTTCTCATCTAGAGCGGTTCCGGATAGATAGGTTACAGGATCATTATTGGTGGAACTTGGGAGGAAGGCAACTTGCCAAAAGTCAATAAGATGCCAAAATTTAGGGGCTGACATAGATAGGCTCGAAGTATTCACATCTTGGCCCATGGTGGCGGCACCTTCAACAGGTTGGCTGTTGAACAACCGGATTCAATCATTAGAATTCTAAGCAATCCAATTCTCAAAAATCCGTAAGAGGCGGTAAATGAGCAACGGCGAGGAAGCGCGGTTCCTGTATGACCCGTACCTTGAATGGGTCAAGGGCGAGGGCGTGCCGGTTATCGAGGATTTCGGCATCGATTTGATCGGCGTCGAAACCAAGCCCTGGGCGCGGTTCGGCGTCGGCGGCGCCATCGCGCACCTGAAGGGGCGCGGCGATTTCATTTCCATCTTTATTCTCGATATACCGCCCGGCGCCAAGTCGGAGCCGCAACAGCATTTGTACGAAGAGGTGGTCTATGTGCTGGCCGGCCATGGCTCGACCACGGTGGAAACCCACGACGACCGCGTGCACAGCTTCGAATGGGGGCCGCAGAGCCTATTTGCCCTGCCGCTCAACGCCAAGTACCAGCATTTCAACGCCTCGGGCCGGGAGCCTGCAAGGCTGTCGTCGACCACCAGCCTCTGCGTCATGCTCAACCTGTTTCACAACCTGGATTTCATTTTCGCCAACGACTACCGGTTTCCCGAACGCGAGGGCACCGAAACCGCTTTTTCCGGCGAGGGCGAGTTCATCCCCAAGAAACCGGGCCGCCATATGTGGGAAACCAATTTCGTGCCCGACCTGTCCAAATTCAAGCTGCGCAAATGGTCGAAGCGCGGCGCCGGCGGCTCCAACATGATGTTCGTGCTGGCCGACGGCTCGATGCATTCGCACATGTCGGAAATGCCGGTCGGCACCTACAAGAAGGGCCACCGCCACGGCGCCGATTTCCACGTCTTCTGCGTCATGGGCACCGGCTATTCCCTTCTGTGGTACGAAGAAGGCGATGATTTCGTCCGCGTCGATTGGCAGCACGGCGTCGTCTTCGCGCCGCCCGACGGCATGTATCACCAGCATTTCAACACCAGCCCCGATCCGGCCCGCTATTTGGCCATCGCCTTCGGCGGCCTGCGTTACCCGATGACCGAGGCCAAGCGGCGGGTGTTCATGGGCATGGACGTCAATGTGCGCGACGGCGGCGCCCAGATCGAATATGAGGACCAGGAAGCGCGTATCCACCGCATCTATCTGGACGAACTGGCCAAGCACGGCGCCCGGTCCAAAATGGGCGAGTTTATCGACGAAAAACCTTACCTCGACGGAAAGATTTAATGAGCGGCAGCCAAGAAGCCAAATTCCTGTTCGATCCCTATATGGATTGGGTCGAGAACGAGGGCGTGCCGGTGACCGAGGATTTCGGCGTCGATCTGCTGGCCGTCGAGACCGGCCCCTGGGCGCGCCTGGACACAAACGGCGCCGTCGTCCATTTGAAGGGGCGCGGCGATTTCATTTCCATCTTCATCGTCGATATCCCGCCGGGCGGCAAATCATCACCGCAGCAGCACCTATACGAAGAGGTGATCTATGTCCTTTCGGGCCATGGCAGCACCAGCATCGAAACCGAGGACGGCGCCAAGCACAGCTTCGAATGGGGCCCGAAAAGCCTTTTTGCCCTGCCGCTCAACGCCAAATATCAGCACTTCAACGCTTCCGGCCGGGAAGCGGCTCGGCTCGCGTCCACCAACGATCTTTGCCTGGTGCTCAACCTCTTCCACAACCAAGATTTCGTCTTCAACAACAAGGCCCGCTTTCCGGGCCGTGCGGGCAAAAGCAATTATTTTTCCGGCGAGGGGGATTTCATCCCGAAAAAACCGGGCCGCCATATGTGGGAAACCAATTTCATCCCCGATCTATCGCGCTTTGAATTGCGGGCCTGGTCGAAGCGCGGCGCCGGCTCGTCGAACATGAAATTCATTTTGGCCGACGGCACCATGCACGCCCATTCATCGGAAATGCCGGTCGGCACCTATAAGAAGGCGCACCGCCACGGCGCCGATTTCCACGTTTACAGCGTAACCGGGAGCGGCTATTCGCTCTTCTGGTACGAGGGCGATGCCGACTTCGAGCGCGTCGATTGGCGCCACGGCGTCGTCTTCGCGCCGCCCGACGGTATGTATCATCAGCATTACAACACATCGAACGAACCGGCGCGCTACCTGGCCGTCGCCCTCGGCAGCCTCCGCTATCCGTTCACCTCTGAAAAAATGAACCTGTTTGCCGGCGTCGATGTCGACGTCGAGGACGGCGGCCGCCAGATCGAATACGCGGACCAGGATCCGCGCGTTCACGAAATCTACCTGGAGGAGCTGGCCAAGAACGGGGTGGAATCGAAAATGGGCGATTATGTTGACGAGACTGCCCTCAAAAAGAAAACTGCCTGATGCACGATCTCGAATTCGACCATATCCACCCATCCGAGGAACAAAGGGAACAGCTGGCGGGCGCCATCTGGTCCGCCGACAATGTCGAATTTACCACCGTCGGCGTCGATGTCGGCTCGTCGACCTCGCATTTGATGTTCGCCCGCGTGCATCTGCAGCGCTTGGCCGAAGCGCTCTCCAGCCGCTTCGTCGTGGTGTCGCGGGAAATCCTCTGGAAATCGCCGATCCTCCTTACCCCCTACCGGCCCGATTTCACCATCGATGCGGTTGAGTTGGGCGAATTCATCGATCAATCATACGCTTCGGCGGGCCTCTCGAAGGATGACATCGATTCCGGCGCCGTGATCCTGACCGGCGAGGCCTTGAAGCGCACCAACGCGCGCGCCATCGCCGATCTGTTCGCCATGGAATCGGGCAAATTCGTCTGCGCCTCGGCCGGGCACAACATGGAAGCCCTGATGGCGGCGCACGGCTCCGGCGCCGTCGAACTGTCGCGCCGGGAACACAAAACCTTCCTCAATGTGGATATCGGCGGCGGCACCACCAAGTTCGCATTGGTGCATGGCGGCCGGATGCTGCACACATCGGCGATCGCCGTCGGCGGCCGCCTGGTCGCCATCGATGAAGGCGGTATCCTCAACCGCATCGAGGAGCCGGCGCTGCAGATGGCGCGCGCCACCGGTATCGAGTTGGAGCTTGGCGGGAAACTATCCAAGAAATCGCGCGCCAAGCTGGTCAAGACCATGGTCGATATATTGCGGACGTCCATCGCCCGGCGGCCGTTGGGCGCTGAATTCAGCGATCTGGTCCTGACGCCGCCGCTGCCGGACGCTATCAAGATCGACGCCATCACCTTTTCCGGCGGCGTTTCGGAATTCATTTTCGGGCGCGAAAGCGCCGATCACGGCGATCTCGGCGGCGATATGGCGATCGCCCTGATCGCCGCCCTGGAAGGCAAAGAGATCGAATATCCGGTCTATGATCCCGGCCAGGGCATCCGCGCCACCGTCGTCGGCGCGTCGCAATTCACGGTCCAGGTCAGCGGCAACACCATCCACATCACCCGGCCCGAAGCATTGCCGGTGCGCAACGTCCCGGTGGTCCGTATCGACACAAGGCTGGACGGCGATATCGATGCCGCCGCCATCGCCGATGCTATCGCCGCGTCCCTCGGCCGTTTCGATATCGCCGAGGGCGAAACCACCGCCGCCTTGGCTTTCAAGTGGGAGGGCGAGCCGGCGCACGGGCGCATGTTCGCCCTCGCCCGTGGCATCTGCGACGGCTTCGCCCGCACCGTCGCCGGGGGCAAGCCGCTGATCCTGGTGATGGAAGGCGATATCGGCAAAAATCTCGGCGTCATCTTGAAGAACGAACTGGAGGTGGCTGGCGATATCATTTCGCTCGACGGCGTGCAGCTGCGCGAGTTCGATTACATCGATGTCGGCGAATTGATCGAGCCCACCGACGTGGCGCCGCTGATCATCAAATCCCTGCTGTTCGGATCCGGTCACGCCGGCACCGACCGCGGCGCTTCACCCGATCATGGCCACCACCATCATGACCATGATTAGGCCCAAGGGCGGGCGCGCCCGATGACCGCTACCGCGACGTTAAGCCGCGACGCGCGCGTCCTCGGCCTGATCAGCGGCGGCCATTTCATCAGCCATTTCTATCAATTGTGCCTGCCGCCGCTGCTGCTCGNCTGGCGCGCCGAATTCGGCGCCAGTTTCGCCGCCCTCGGCGCGGTCATCACCCTCTTTGCCCTGGCCACCGGCCTGGCGCAAATTCCCGCCGGCATCCTGGTCGACAGGTTCGGCGCCAGGCCGTTTCTGGTCGGCGGGCTGATTATCGTCGGCGGGGCCATCGCCGCCATGGGTCTGGCAACCTCGCTGGAAATGGTCTACCTGCTGGCGCTGATCGCCGGCTTCGGCAACAGCATTTTTCACCCCGCCGACTACGCCATCCTCAATTCCTCCATCGGTTCGGGGCGCATCGGCAAGGCTTTCGGCATCCACACCTTTTCCGGCCATCTCGGCGGCGCCGTGGCGCCGGCGACCATCATCTTTCTGACCGCCGCCTTCGATTGGCGGGCGGCGATGATGATCGCCGGGCTGTTCTCGCTCGTCGCCGCCGTTTTGATATTGGCGCAAGGCGGCGTCCTCAAGGACGAAAACCGCGCCGGCGCCGGCGCCGCGGACCAGGCGGAAGCCGGCCAGGAAGGTAATCCCTCGACCCTGAAGCTGATGCTGTCACGGGGAATGCTTATGTTTTTCCTGTTTTTCCTGATCGCCTCGATGACCACCAGCGGCGTGCATTCATTTTCCGTGGTGGCGCTGGTCAATATCCAGGGTATCGGCCTGGCCAGCGCCTCGAGCGCCCTGACCGCTTTCCTGTTCGCCAGCGCCCTCGGTATCTTGTTGGGTGGTGTCATCGCCGACCGCTTCGGCCGGCATGACGAAACCGCCATCATCGCCTTTATCGTTTCCGGCATTGTTTTCGTCGTCGTCGCGCAAGCCGGCCTGCAAATGGTCTTGGTGGTTGCCCTCTTCACCATCGCCGGGCTGGCGCAGGGAATCCTGCGCCCGGCCCGCGACATGATGGTCCGCGCCATGGCGCCCAAGGGGGCCGTCGGCCGGGTCTTCGGCTATGTCTCCACCGGTATCGCCTTGGGTAGCGGTATCGCGCCGGTCCTGTTCGGCTGGATGGTCGATAAGGGGGTCAGCGCCTGGATTTTCTGGCTGCTGGCCGGCCTTTCATTACTCGGTATCCTGATCGTCCTGGTGCAAAAACGAAGTGGATAGGTTTGGCACCGCCAATCAGCGGGCATAAAATGCCACAATGAACGATCCGACCCATTCTCTCCCAGGCGCACCCGGGCATGGCGGCGATCTGACCGGCGCGGCGGAACGTTTCGGCGTGCCGGCGGGCGGCTGGCTGGACCTTTCCACCGGCATCAATCCGTTTCCCTATCCCGATACGGAATTCGATCCCGAACTGCTGCGCCGGCTGCCGACGGCGGGCGATTTGACTGCGGCGCTGAGTGCGGCGCGCGCCCATTACGGCGTTCCGGGTGGCGCCGGCATCATCGCCGTTCCCGGAACCCAGGCCGCATTGCAGGCCCTTCCCCATATGCGCGGACATTCCAGCATCGCCGTCCTCGGCCCCACCTACTCGGAGCACGCCCACACCTGGCGGGCCGGCGGCCACGATGTCGCCGAAACGGGCGAATTGGATGCGCTGGCGGGCGCCGATGTGGCGGTCCTGGTCAATCCCAACAATCCCGATGGCCGCCGCATCGAGCCGGGCCGGATCATGGCGCTGGCCGCGCGCGGGGATGCCGCCAACTGGACCATCGTCGACGAAGCCTTCGCCGATCCCGAACCTGGTTTAAGCGTCGTGGGCGAGACCGGCGCCGGCGGCCTTCTGGTGCTGCGCTCGATGGGCAAGTTTTTCGGGCTGGCCGGCATGCGCATCGGTTTCGTCATCGGCGCCCCGGAATTGACCAATGATATCGCCGCGCGCCTCGGCCCCTGGACGGTCGGCGGCGCGGTCCTGACCATCGCCGCGCGGGCCCTTGCCGATACCGGTTGGATCGCCGAAACGCGGCGCCTGCTGGCCGATAAACGGGCCGGGCTCGAGGCGGTATTGCAAGGCGCCGGCTTTACCATCATTGGCGGCACCGATTTGTTTATTCTGGCCGAACGCGCCGATGCGGGCGCCGTTTATGATCGGCTCGGCCGGGCCGGCATTCTGGCGCGCGACTTCGAGGATCATCCCACCTGGCTGCGTTTCGGACTGCCCGGCCACGACGGCAACCTGGCCCGCCTGAAATCGGCGCTTAGCAGTTTATAGGGTTATTCCCGGTCCAACAGGTGGATGAAGGAGCCGAGGACCGATCCGGCGCGCCCCCCGGCGTCACCCAAGGCGGTGGCTTCGGCGTCGAAAACCCCGAACAAGGGCTCGGCTTGGGTTTCGGTCAATGAGGCATAATGAAATTCGTGGCCGCGCAGATATTCGCCCGCCGCGCCGAGCGGGCCATCGGCGATCAGGCGCAGGCGCCGGTAGCCGAGATGCAGGCGGCGCTCGGCAAACGAGGTTTTGACCGGAAGCAATCCGGCCATCCGGTGTTCGGCGCCGCCGGCGTCAGTCAGGCTTTCGCCCAAGACCATGAAGCCGCCGCACTCGCCGTAAACCGCCGCGCCGCGCGCCGCCGCTTGGCGCAATCCGTCCAGGAAAGTTTCATTGCCCGCCAGTTTGGCGGCGTGCAGTTCCGGATATCCGCCGGGCAGGAAGACGCCGTCGGCGGCCGCGTCCGGGGCCTGGTCGGCGAGCGGCGAGAAATAGCCGAGCCGCGCGCCGGCGGCCTGCCAGCCATCGAGCAGGTGGGTATAGGTGAAGGCGAAGGCATCATCGGCGGCGATGGCGATGTGGGCGCCGAAGGCAGGTATAGGGGCGGGCAGGGGAGCCGGCGCTTGTTTGCCGTGTTCACGGCCCGGCGCGGCCGCGGCCAGATCAGCAATGGCATCCATATCCAGTGCGCCGCCGATAATCTCCGCCGCGCGCTGGATCCAGGTTTCCATGTCCGCCCGTTCGCGCGCCTGCACCAGGCCGAGATGGCGGCTCGGCAGTTCCAGATCCGGATGGCGGGGAACGCAGCCGATCACCGGCACGCCCAATGGCGCCGCCGCCCGCCGCAATAGTCTCTCATGCCGTTCGCCGCCGACCCGGTTGAATATCACGCCGGCGATATCGGTGTCGGCGCGGTGGCGCCGGAAGCCCTCGATGGTGGCGGCGGCCGACGCGCCCTGGCCCTTGACATCGACGACCAGCACGATTGGCCAGCCCAAGGCTAGCGCGGCGTCGGCGGTGCTGCCGCTGCCGTCCGCTGCGCCGTCGAACAGTCCCATGACGCCCTCGGCGACAATGACCTCGCAATCCTCCGCCAGCGCTGAGGCTTGCGCATCGAGGGTCGCGGCACGCATGCCCCAGGGATCGTAGTTGCGGCAGGCCCCGCCGCCGGCGATGCGGTGGAAATCGGCATCGATATAGTCGGGGCCGATCTTCAAGGAAGCAACGCGCCTGCCGGCGTTTTTCAGGGCCCGGATCAGGCCGAGGGTGACGACCGTCTTGCCGCTGCCGGATGCGGGGGCGGCGACGATCAGCCCGCCATTCACAGTCCCAGCCAGTTCAACTGTTCGCGCAAGGACACCACCGGGCCGACGACGATCAGGGTCGGCGGATTCAATGCCGCCTCCTTGAGGTCCTCGGCGCAAGCAGCCAATGTGGTCTCGAGGACGCGCTGATCGGGCAGGGTTGCCCGGCTGATCAAGGCCACCGGCTCGTCGGCGGCGCGCCCCGCATCCATCAATTTGGCGGCGATGCGGTCGAGATGGGTGGCGCCCATATAGAAGATCAGCACCGGCGATCCCGCCGCCAGGGCCGGCCAGTCCAGATCGTCGGGCACGTCGCCGCCCGCCGTATGGCCGGTGATAAAGGTGACGGCGATGTTCTTGCCGCGCGTCGTCATCGGGATGCCGGCATAGGCGAGGCCGCCGACGCCGGCGGTGATGCCGGGCACGATGCGGAACCGGACGCCGGCCTCAAAGAGGCGGGCGCATTCCTCGGCGCCGCGCCCAAAGACGAACGGATCGCCGCCCTTGAGGCGCAAAACCCTTTTGCCGCCGCGCGCCAGCCTGACCAGTTGTTCGGTGATATCCTCCTGCCTCGGCGACGGCTTGCCGCCGCGTTTTCCGGCATGCACCAGTTCGGCATCGGGGCCGGCCAGCTTCATCACATCGGCGCCGACCAGGGCGTCGTAGACGATGACATCGGCCGTTTGCATGGCATGCAGGCCGGCGATCGACAGCAGCCCGGGATCGCCCGGACCGGCGCCCACCAGCCAGACCGAGCCGGGCTCGAATTCGGGCAGTTCAATAGGAAGGTTTTCCATGGGGGCGGAATCTAGCAGAATGGGGTGGGACTCTGAAAGGACATGCGTTGAGCAGAGACGAAAAAAATTCAGTGAGTGATACGGGCGAGGCGCAAGCAAATTTGCGCAGCGGCTGGACCACCGGCGCCTGCGCCGCCGCCGCCGCGACGGCTGCTTATGGCGCGCTTCTGAGCGGCCGCTTTCCCGATCCGGTGAGCATCGAACTGCCGCGCGGGCAGACGCCGTCCTTCGCCCTTTATGACAGCGCCCTTGATGGCGATCTGGCGATGGCGGCCATCGAAAAAGACGCCGGCGATGACCCCGATGTCACCCACGGCGCCATTATCCGCGTCCATCTGCGCCTCCTAACTGGTGTGGCCGGCCCGCCCGGCGAGATTGTTTTCAAGGCCGGACCCGGGGTCGGCACCGTGACTAGGCCGGGATTGCCCTTGGCGGTCGGCGAGCCGGCCATCAATCCCGGCCCCAGGCGCATGATCGAAGACAACATCCGCGCCGCCGGCTTTGCATCGGACGGGCCGGGCGGTTTGGAAATCACCATTTCCATCGACGATGGCGAAGCCTTGGCGGCGCGCACCTGGAACCCGCGCCTCGGTATTCTGGGAGGGCTCAGCGTCTTGGGCACCACCGGCATCGTTCACCCCTATTCCTGCTCGGCCTGGATCGCCTCGATCCGCCAGGCGGTGGACGTGGCCCGCGCCGGCGGCATCACCCATGTGGCCGCCGCCACCGGCTCCACCTCCGAGCAGGCGGCGGCCAGGCTCCTGGGGCTTCCCGAGACGGCGTTGATCGACATGGGCGATTTCGCCGGTGGATTGCTGAAATATGTGCGCCATCACCCGATTTCGAAGCTGAGCATCGCCGGCGGTTTCGGCAAACTGTCGAAGCTCGCCGACGGCCATCTGGACCTGCATTCCAAGCGCTCACAGGTAAACCCCGGCTTCCTCGCCGGCCTGGCCAAGGAAGCCGGCGCCGATGACGGCTTGCAACGTGCCATCGCGACGGCGGACAGCGCCGGGCACATTCTGGAAATTGTCCTGGGCGCTGAATTCCCGCTCGCCGATTTGGTGGCGGCCAAGGCAAGGCAAGTGGCGCTCGAGCAATTGCACGGCGCCGGCGACGCCGAAATCCTGATTTTCGACCGTTCCGGCGCGCTTCAGGGCCGCGCGCCCGTTTCCGGGCCGTGACATGGCGCGGGTCTTGATCCTCGGCGGCACCAGGGACGCCGTCGATCTGGCCGGGGCGGCCTCGGCGTTGGCCGGCATCGAGGTTATTTATTCCCTGGCCGGGGTGACGCGCAATCCCAACCTGCCCGATTGCGAAATACGTTCCGGCGGCTTCGGCGGCGCCGAAGGATTGCGAAAATATCTGGCCGATGCGCGCATCGATGCGGTGATCGATGCAACCCATCCCTTCGCCGCCAAAATCACCGCCAACGCGGCGGCCGCCTGCGGCGGTGAAAATATTCCGCGCCTCAAATATTTGCGCCCGCCCTGGCGCCCGGCGCCCGGCGACAACTGGATCGAGGTCTCGTCAAGCAAGGATGCCGCATTATTCCTCGCCGATCATCCGGGCACCGCCTTCCTGACCACCGGCACGCGCCAGCTATCGGCTTTCGCCGGTCTTACCGATTGCCGCTTCGTTGTCCGCTATATCCATGCGCCCAAGGACGGCGCACCGCTGGAGAACTGCGAAGTGGTGGTCAGCCGCGGCCCCTTCGACGAAGAAGGAGAAACCGCGCTGATGCGATCCCACGGTATCGATGTGCTGGTCTGCAAAAACAGCGGCGGAGACGCCGCCGCCGCCAAGCTTGGCGCGGCGCGGGCGCTGACCATTCCGGTCATCATGATCGCCCGCCCGCCGCCGCCCGATAGCGAGATCGCCGAAACCGAGGCGGCAGCCATCGCCTGGCTGCGAGAAAATATCTAGCTCAATAAAGAAAAGGTTTGAACCACAGAGACGGTGAGACGGTGAGAAATTGAAATGACGCTTCGCGCCCTAATAAAAAACCCTCACTGTCTCACTGTCTCTGTGGTGATTCTTCTTCCTTGTTAAAAAGTAAACTGTCACCGATTTAAAGATTCACCGATTTAAAGATTTATTTCGGCCTGAGGATATGTTTGTGGTCGGCGTCGTAGAGTTTGCTGTCGGCGAAGTCGGGCTCGCCGAAGGCTTCGCCGATCAGGATCAGCGCCGTGCGCGTGATTTTCTCGGCGCGCACTTTTTCGCGGATATCCTTGAGGGTGCCGTGGACGATTTTCTGGTCCGGCCAAGAGGCGCGGTAGACCACCACCACCGGGCAGTCGGCGCCATATTCGGGGCTCAGCTCGCGCACCACTTTCGCCAGGTTGCGCACCGACAGGTGCAGCGCCATGGTGGCGCCGGCCTTGGCCAGGGACGGCAGATCCTCGCCTTCGGGCATTGGTGACGATTTGCCCCTGGTACGGGTGATGATCACCGTTTGGGTAACCCCGGGCAGGGTCAATTCGCTATTCATCGCGGCGGCGGCGGCGGCAAAGGCCGGCACGCCCGGTGTTATATCATAGTCGATACCGAGATCATTGAGGCGGCGCATCTGTTCGGAGACGGCGCCGTAGATCGAAGGATCGCCGGAATGAACGCGGGCCACGTCCTGGCCCTTTTCATGTGCCTCGCGTATCAATTCGATGATCTGATCCAGATGCAGGGGTGCGGTGTCGATCACCACCGCACCTTCGGGCGCGCCGGCGACCACTTCGGCGGGCACCAGCGATCCGGCATAGAGGCAGACCGGGCAGGCCTTGATCAGGTTCAGCCCGCGCACCGTGATCAGGTCGGGCGCGCCCGGCCCGGCGCCGATGAAATGGACGGTCATGGTTTCTGGTCCCCGTAGCCGCGCGGCGTATAAACCCGGTCCGGGCGTCCCGCCTCCCGGATAATGCGCGTTTCCGAAGAGCCGATGATAACCACCGTCAGCATGTCGATCAAATCGGTTGCAAGCGCTTGCAGCTCAAGCACCGAGATTTGCTCTTCGTCGCGGCCCAGATTGCGGGCGATGATCACCGGCGTTTCCGGCGGGCGATGGTCGCCGATGATGGCGCGGGCCTTTTCGAATTGCCGCCGCCGCCGCTTCGATACCGGGTTATAGAGGGCGATCACGAAATCGCCTTCCGCCGCCGCCTCAATGCGCCGCTCGATCACCGGCCAGGGGGTCATCAGATCGGACAGCGAAATGGCGCAGAAATCATGGCCCAGCGGCGCGCCGGTGCGGGCCGCCGCCGCCTGCAGTGCCGAGATGCCGGGCACCATTTCGACATCGATGCGCCGCCATCCCTGGTTGCCGCCTTCCCCAGATTGGTCGATCAGTTCGAAGACCAGGCTGCCCATCGCGTAGATGCCGGCATCGCCGCTCGATATCAGGGCCACCTGCTTGCCCGCGGCGGCCAGGTCGAGGGCCGCCGCGACCCTTTCGCGCTCTTCGCCGAGGGGATAATCGTGGCGCACCTTGCCATCCGCCAGCCCGCCCAGAAGCTCGATATAAAGGCCATAGCCGACCAGGTCGCTGCACCCGGCAATGGCCGAGGTGGCGTCCGGCGCGCGCCAGCCAGCATTCCCCGGCCCGATGCCGACGATCACCAGCCTGCCGCGGCCGCGGCCCAATGTTTCGGGGTCGACGATGGCGGGCGCCCGGGCGATGGCGCAGGTGGCGCGTTCCGATTTCCGCTTCGCCGCCAGCAGCCGGCCATCGTCGCCGGCGCCGGCAAGGGCGGCGGCCTCGGATACGCTATGGCAGCCGACGGTCTCGAAGACATAGTCGGAGGGTTCGGTGACGCGCGGCGTCTGGCGCTCCAATTCGGCGGCGCCGAACAGCCGCAGCGGCACGCCGAGGGCCGCCGCCGCCTCAATTAAGCCGGCCTCGTCCTCCTTGATATCGATGCTCGCCAGGCAGGCCAGCGCCCTCTCGGAAACCTCTTCCGATGCCAGGGAACTTCGAACCAGTTCAACAATCTCATCCCCGCCGGCTCCGCGCTCGCACCCGACCCCGGCGATCAGGGTGCGTGGATGCAGGGCGAAACGGTGGGGCGATGGCGGAACCGCGCGTTCGGTGATGGCGAGCACCGGCCCGGCGCCGTTTTCCACTTTGATTTCATCCAGCGCCAACCAATTCTTGTCGATGCCGGCGCCGGTGTCGTCTTCGAAGCCAATGGCTTCGCCCGCCAGCAGCGCCGCCATCACTTCTTTCGCGGCGTCCGGATTGGAAATGCCCCAGCCGGCGGGCGGTTCGTCCAGCGCATATCCGAAGCGGGCGTCACCGGCGGTGGTGATCGCCGGGGCGATGCCCAATTCCGCCGCCAATTGCCGGGCCAGGCGATTGCCGCCGCGATGCCCGCCGAGAAGCGGCACCACGCTTTCACCGCTTTCACCGATGCAGATGACGGCGGCTTCCTGATGCTTGTCGACGGCCAGATCGCCCAAGGCGCGGATGACAATGCCGGTCGACATGATGGCGACGACAGGCCGTCCGGCGGTAAACAGCTCGCGCAAATGCGGCGCCGCGCGGGCGAATGGGACATCCGGTGCAGCGATCCGTTTGTCATAGCCGTGCAGCTCGGCGCCAACGACACCGACCATCAACCGGCGCGCCAGCCGGGCGCCCGTCTCGTTCAGGGCGACAAAAACAGGGTGCGTGTTCACGGCATCAGATATCGACGCTTTTGCGCACGATAATCAAGGAAAAATAGGGCGCCGTTTGATCGCTCATATCCGCCAGGTCACACATGCGCTGGGCCTCCATGGTCGCCCGTTCAATATATTTGGCGCCGCCAAGCAGGCCTTGATCATCCAAAACGCGCCGCACTTTGTCCAAATGCCGGCCGACCTTGATGATGACGGCGGCGTCGGCCACGGCGAGCCGCTCTGAAAGCGCGCTTTCGTCCAAGGTGGCCGGGATCACCGCAACCACGTCGTTGCGCTCGGCCAGCGGCAGGCCCAATTCCGCCGCGCCGGCGGACAGCGATGAGACCCCCGGCACCACGCCGACGCGCAGGCGTTCGGACAAGCGCCCGTAGAGATACATGAACGAGCCGTAGAAAAACGGATCGCCCTCGCACAGGATGGCAACCGTTTTACCCGCTTCGACGCGCTTTTCGATTTCTTGGGCGGCCCGGTCATAGACGTCCTGGGCCGGATAGCGCTCGGCAAGCATCGGCGTCGAGATGACCAGTTCCTCGGCCCCATCCGGAATGTGCGGCGCGGCGATGGCGCGCACCAGGCTGTCGCCGTCGGCGGGCGCCGGATAGGCGACGACATCGGCGCTCCTAAGGATGCGTTGCGCCTTGAGGGTAATCAGTTCCGGATCGCCCGGCCCGACCCCGAGCCCCCAAATTCTTATCTCTTCGGCGTCAGCGGTCATGCTTGACCGCCCGCAATTGGGTGACCGGTTTCATCGGCTGCCAGCCGGTGAATTGGCCCAGCTTGCCGCTCCTGGAAATTTCGAAACGGACCAATTCGCCGCCGGTCCTGGCTGCCCATTGGATCAATATCTGCTCACCCTCGAAGGTGACGCTGTTGGCGACCAGTCGTCCTTCCAACTTCAACTCCCGCCAGCAATGCTCGAGCAGCCCATCCGCCGACAAGCCGCCGCCGATAAAGACTGCATCGGGCGCATCCAGCCCGGCGAGGGCATCCGGCGCGGTGCCTTCGATCAATTCCAGATCGGGAACGCCGAGCGCCAAGGCGTTATCGCGGATGGTGTTGCCGCGCACCTCGTCCTGTTCGATGGCGATGGCGCACGCCCTCGGGCTTGAACGCATCCATTCGATGGCGATGGAACCGCAGCCGGCGCCGACATCCCACAAAAGCTGCCCCGGCATCGGCACCAGCGCGGCGATGGTCGCCGAGCGAATTTCGCGTTTGGTTAATTGGCCGTCATGGCTGAAGGCTTCATCGTGCAGGCCCGGCACCGAAGATCGAGCCAGATAACCAGGTCCGGCCACGCAATGGATCGCGATGGTGTTCAAATCGGCGACCACCCGGTCGCCCCATTCGGCGGCCTCGGCGGTGATCACTTCCTCGTCCGGGCCGGACATGTGGGTCAGGACATTGATCTGGCTGTCGCCGAGGCCGGTTTCGGTCAAGATGCGCGCAATTTCGCCGGGCGTATCGCCGTCATTGGAAAGGATAATGAGGCGGACGTCGGGCGCCAGGAAATAGCGCACCCGGTCGATGGCGCGGCCGTGGACGGTCAGGCATTCGGTTTCGGCCAAGGCCCAGCCGAGCTTGCTGGCGGCCAGCGAAAAGGCCGAAGGCGCCGGGATGATGCGCAGTTCGCCCGGCTCGATATTACGGGCAAGGGTGGCGCCGATGCCGTACCACATGGGATCGCCGGTCGCCAAAACCGCCACCGGCTGGCCGCGCCGATCGCAAATTTCCTCGATGGTGGCGGCCAGGGGCTTGCCCCATTCGATGCGCGGGCGGCCGTCATCGGCGACCATGCCCAAATGCCGCGAGCCGCCGACCAGAACCTCAGCCCGCTCCAGCGCCGAGCGTGCCGACGCGTTGAGGCCGTCGATACCGTCTTCGCCGATGCCGATCACGGTGAGCCAGGGGGTCATGACGCGCCGCCGCCTTCATTGCCGGCAAGGATCACCGCGTTGACCGCCGCCGCCGCCATGGCGCTGCCGCCGCGCCGGCCCTTAAGCGTGAGGAAAGGGATATCCAGGCCGGCATCGATCAAGGCCTGTTTAGATTCGGCGGCGCCGACGAAACCGACCGGAAAGGCGAAGATGGCGGCGGGCCTTGCCGGGGCGCTGGCTTCGGTATCGGCGGACAGCAATTCGATCAGGCGAAAAAGAGCCGTCGGCGCGTTGCCGATGGCGACCACGCCGCCGGCCAGCCGCGGACCCCAAAGATCGATGGCGGCGGCGGAGCGGGTGGTCTCGAAGCTGCGCGCCAGTTCCGGCGTTTGCGGATCGTTGAGGGTGCAGACGATCTTTGTTTGGCCGGGCAATTTCGCCGCCATGATGCCGGCTTCGACCATGCGCGCATCGACGAAGATCGGCGCGCCCGCATTTATGGCGCCGGCAGCGGCGGCGGCGGCATCGCCGACCCAGGCCAAATCCTCGACCAGATCGGGCATGCCGCACGCGTGCACCAGACGCAATGCGATGTTGTGCAGGGCGCCGGGCAGGCGCGACAGGTCCGTTTCGCGCCGGATGGCGGCGAAGGATTCCCGGTATATCTCATCTGGGTTTTTCAGATATCCCAATGTTCGCGGTCCCAGGTTCCGTTGCATTCCGGTTTCAACGCTTTTGGCCTAATCCACCGCTTGCGGATTGCGCTTGCCCGGCCCGTGCGGGTGTTCCGGATGCGGATGCGGTGCGTGGTGATGGGCGTGGTCATTGCCATCGTCATGGTCGTGCTGTTGGCCGGTGCCGATGCCCTCCACATGGTGGTGGTGGCTCATCTGCGGCAGGCCGTGATGGGCCTCGAAGCCGACCACCTGTTCGCGGTATTTGCAAAGCTGGCAGTTCATGGCGTTGTCGCCGGTCTGGATGCCGCGCACGCGCGCCTCGAAGGTGTCGATCACCTTGGGGTGGTCATTCAGATATCCGGCTTTCAGAAACTCGATATCGGGGAAGCGTTCGGCGATCTGGTCGGTGACATCGTAGATGCGGTTGACCAGGATGCCGGTAAACAGGAAATAGGGGAAAACGACGATGCGCCGGTAGCCGAGCCGGGCCGCATGTTCCAGCCCCGGCGCCACCAGTGGGAAGGTGACGCCCGAATAACAGACCTCGCCCCAGCCAAGGCCGATGCCTTCCCAGAGCATGCGGCAGATCTTGGCAATACTGCCGTTGGCGTCCGGGTCCGAAGTGCCGCGCCCGACCACCATCAGCAACGTTTCTTCGAGCGGAACCCCGGTGGGCGCCTTTTCGATGGCTTCGCGGATGCGGGCCTCGGCGGCGTACATCATCTTGGCGTCGATATCCAGGGGGCGGGCATATTCGATCTTGAAATCGGGATCGGGATGGTCCGCCTGGTACTGGTTGAGGACCGAGGCGATGTCGTTCTTCACATGCCCGGCCGACAGCAGCATGCCGGCCACCGCCAGGATATGGTCGACACCTTGCTCGACCAGCCTGTCCAGCCCGGTGCGGATGATCGGGCGGGCGAATTCCAAGAACCCGTATTCCACCGGATATTCGGGAAAGCGCTCCGCCAGACGCGCTTGCAGAGCGGCAAACTCGGCCACCGCCTTGTCGTCGCGGCTGCCATGGCCGCAGATCATAACCCCGGTTTTACTCATATTATTTCCTCACCCCGATATGGGGACTTTCCCGTAATTTGCGAGCGATAATAATGCATTGAAGGCCACGGCTAAAGCCAATATCGGTCTGTTGCATGCGTCGTTTGACCGCATTTCGGCCCCCTGATACCACTCAACACATGTTCGATGCCGATATCCTTCCCCGGCTCGCGGCGGCGCTTCTTATCGATGCGGTGATCGGCGATCCCGCTTTCATCTACCGCGTGGTGCCGCACCCGGCGGTAATCCTGGGCCGCTGCATCGGATTTCTGGACCGGCATCTGAACCGGGCCGGGTCTGGCGTGGCGGTCAAGATATTCCTCGGCGCCGTGTCGGTGGTTGGACTTGCGGGTGTGAGCTGGTGGTTGGGGTATGAACTGGCGGCCCTGTTGTCCCGGCTGCCCTTCGGCTGGGCCCTGGAAGCCCTGATCCTTTCCACCCTGATCGCCCAGAACAGCCTTTATAGGCATGTCCGCCGGGTGGCCGTCGCGCTTGAGGACGGCGGCATCGAAGCCGGCCGCGATGCGGTCGCCTTGGTCGTTGGGCGCGATCCCAAGCGGCTGGACCAACATGGGGTATCGCGGGCGGCAATCGAATCTTTGGCTGAAAATTATTCCGACGCCGTCGTCGCGCCGGTGTTCTGGGCGGTCCTCTTTGGGTTGCCGGGGATGCTCGCCTACAAGGCGCTGAACACCGCCGACAGCATGATCGGCCACCGTTCCGCCCGGCATCTTTATTTCGGCAAGGCGGCGGCACGCCTCGACGATCTCGCCAACTATATTCCGGCGCGCATCGCGGCGTTGTTTCTGGCGGCGGCGGCCTTGAGCCGCAGCGAGCACGGCGCCATCGAAGCGGCGCGCACCGCCTTGCGCGACGGCGCCCGCCACCGCTCGGTCAATGCCGGCTATCCGGAAGCCGCCATCGCCGGCGCCCTCGGCCTCAAGCTGTCGGGCCCGCGCGCCTATGGCGGCCAACATAATAGTAACAAGCTCCGGGACGAACCCTGGATCGGCGCCGGGCGCACCGATGCGGAGCCGGCCGACATCGGCGCCGGGCTGCGGCTCTATGTCAACGCCTGTTTGTTGCTGGGCGCCATCATGGTCGTCGCGGCGCTGCTGACGGCGGCTTAGCATGCGAAACCGATCAGGGCGTCGAGCTTGAGGTGGGTTTCCATTTCTGCGGCGAGGGCATCGAGGGCGCCTTCCACCTCAAGCTCGTAGGCCAGACCCGATGATCGGCGCGCGCCGAGGCGGGCGAGGAAGGCATGCCGGAATTCGTCGGCGGCGAACAGGCCGTGCAGGTAACAGCCGATGATGCGCCCGTCGGCGGAGACGGCACCGCCGTCTTCTTCGCCGAGGTCCAGGAACGGGCGTGCCGCGTCGGTGCCGATGCTGCGCCCCATATGCATCTCGTAGCCGTGCACCCGGCCGAGCCCGTCGAAGGCGGAACCTTCCGCCTCGGTAAGGGTCTTGTCGCCGCCGAGACGGGTTTCCACCTGCAAAAATCCAAGCCCCGGTGTTTCCCTGGGAGCGCCCTCGATGCCGTCCGCATCGATGATGCGCTGGCCCAGCATCTGATAGCCGGCGCAGATGCCGAGCACCCAGCCGCCGCGCCGGACATGGGCGGCGAGGTCGATATCCCAGCCTTCTGCCCGGAAATCATCCATGTCGGCGATCGAAGTTTTCGATCCGGGCAGGATCACCAGATCGGCATCGCCGGGCAGCGGCCGGCCGCGCGGCACCATCACCAATTCGACATCCGGCTCCGCCAATAATGGGTCGAAATCGTCGAAGTTGGCGATGTGGGCGAGGCGGGGCACGGCGATCTTGATCGCCCGCCCGTCGCCGTGCCCGGCGCTGTCCGGCGCCCGGTTCTCCAGCGACATGGCGTCTTCTTGCGGCAGCCGCGCGGCGACCGGCAGATGCGGCAGAACGCCGAGCCCGGCGAGGCCCGTTTCCCGTTCGATGGTTGTGACGCCGTCCTCGAACAGGCTGATATCGCCCCGGAACTTGTTGACGATAAAGCCTTTCAAAAGCGCCCGTTCATCCGCCGGCAGCAGCGTCCAGGTGCCGACCAGGCTGGCGATGACGCCGCCCCGATCGATATCAGCGATCAGCACAACCGGCGCCTTTGCCGCCAGCGCAAAACCCATATTGGCGATGTCACCGGCGCGGAGATTGACTTCGGCGGCGCTGCCGGCGCCCTCGATAATAACGAAATCGGCTTCCTCCTTGAGGGCCTGGAAGCTTTCCAGGATGTCCGGCATCAGGCCCTGTTTGACCGGCTGGAAGGCGCGCGCGTCGAAATTGCCGCGCACCTTGCCGCGCACCACCAATTGCGCGCCGACATCCGATTGCGGCTTCAACAGGACCGGGTTCATGTGCACCGACGGCGCCGCGCCGCACGCCCTCGCCTGCAATGCCTGGGCGCGGCCGATCTCGCCGCCGTCGCCGGTCACGGCGGCGTTGTTGGACATGTTCTGCGGCTTGAACGGGCGCACGGAATGGCCGCGCCGCAGCAAAGCCCGGCAGAGGCCGGCGGCCAGCAGCGACTTGCCGACGTCGGAGCCGGTGCCTTGCAGCATGATGGCGCGCGCCGTCATTAGGCTAAAACTCGATCCCGGCTTGGGCCTTGAAGTCGGCGCGGAAGTGGTGCTTGACCTCGGTCATTTCGGTGACCAGATCGGCGATTTCGATCAACTCGGGCTTGGCGTTGCGCCCGGTGCAGATGACATGCACCTGTTTGGGCCTGTCTTTCAAAAACGCCGCCACTTCTTCGATCGGCAGATAATCGTTGCGCAGCACGATATTTATTTCGTCGAGCAGGACCATTGCGTTGGCCGGGTCGAGGATCATCTCCTTGGCCCGCTCCCAGGCGGCGCGCGCGGCGGCGATATCGCGGGCCCGGTCCTGGGTTTCCCAGGTGAAGCCCTCGCCCATGGCGGTGATCGTCACCAGATCGGGAAAGGCCTCGAGGACAACCCGCTCGCCGGTTTCCCACTTGCCCTTGACGAATTGCACGATGCCGACCTTCTGGCCGTGCCCGATGGCACGCATAACCATGCCCATGGCGGCGGTGGTCTTGCCCTTGCCCTTGCCGGTATGGACGACCAATAGCCCGCCTTCCTTGACCTTTTTGGCCAGAATCTTGTCCTTGGCTTGCTTGTGCTTGGCGCGCTTTTCGTTGGCGCGCCGGTTAACTTCGTCTTCGCTCATATCATTTCTCTCTCGATCAGGCGGCTTCTCCCTGGATCAGGCCACTTTTGTTTCGATTAGATTGGCCAGCAAGGCGCCGGCGGAATTGGACCTCGGGTGCCAGAAACCACGCTCGACGGCTTCCTCGAAGCGTTCGGCGATTTCGCGCAAGGCCGCCGGATTGCTGTCCTCGATAAATTCGCGCACGGCCACGTCTTCCAGGTAGGCTTCAAACAGCTGGTTGAAATGATGATCCTCGACCACCGCCGAGGTGGCGGCGAAGGCGAACAGGTAATCGACGGTGGCGGCGATTTCGAAGGCGCCCTTGTAGCCGTGCCGCATGACGCCCTCGATCCATTTCGGGTTGGCGGCGCGGGCCCGCACGACGCGGCCGATCTCGTCCGATAGGGTCCGGATTTTGGGCGTCTCGGGCCTGGAATGGTCGTTGTGGTAGATGGCCGGCTGGGCGCCGGAAAGATGGCGGACGGCGGCGGCGATGCCGCCCTCGAACTGGTAATAATCGTCGCTGTCGAGGATGTCGTGCTCGCGGTTGTCCTGGTTGTGGACCACCACCTGGGTGCCCTTGAGGCGCGCCTCAAAGAGGCTTTGTTCGGCCGCGCCCTCGGCGCCAACCCCATAGGCGTAGCCACCCCAGGCGACATAGGCGCGCGCCAGGTCGGCGTCGCCGTCCCAGCATTTTTCGTCGATCAGGGCCTGCAGGCCGGCGCCGTAGGCGCCCGGCTTGGAGCCGAAGACCCGGTAGCCGGCCTTCTTGAGCGCCGTGTCTTCGTCCAGCCCTTGCGCCCGCATCGCCGCCGCGTCCTTGGCCACCTGCGCCGCCAATGGATTGGCGGCGGCGTCTTCGTCCAAAGAAGCGACGGTGCGCGCCGCCTGGTCGAGCAAATCCACCTGGGCGGGAAAGGCATCGCGGAAAAAGCCCGATACCCGGAACACCACATCGACGCGCGGCCGGCCGAGGACGCTGGCCGGCATCACCTCGAAGCCGATAACCCGGCCCGATTGCTTGTCCCATTCCGGGCGCACCCCCATCAGGGCCAGCGCCTGCGCGATGTCGTCGCCGCCGGTGCGCATGTTGGCGGTGCCCCAGGCGCTGAGCGCCAGGCGCTTCGGGTATTCGCCTTGGCTCTGGAAATGATGTTCGACCAACAGGCCCGCCGATTTCCAGCCCAGCTGCCAGGCCGCCGGGGTCGGTATGGCCCGCGAATCCACCGAATAGAAATTGCGCCCGGTGGGCAAAACGTCGAGCCGCCCGCGGGTCGGCGCGCCACTGGAACCGGGGGCGACGAAACGGCCATCGAGGCCCTTGATCAGGCCTTCCAGTTCGTGCGCGCCGCAGCCGGCGACCATCGGCGCCAGGGAACCCCTGATGAAATCCAGAACCGGTTCGGTCATGGTCCAGCTTGGATCGGGCGCCGTGTCGCCGGCCACCAATGCCCGCGCCAGCAACTCCAGCCGTTCGACGGTATCGCCATTCGAGCGCCAGGGCTGATCGGCCAAATCCGGTCCCTGCGCCAGCGCATCGGGCTTCGGCCCGGCCCATTCAGCGCCCATTTCGCAATCCAGGGGATCGAAACCATCAAAGCCCAGATCGGCGGCCAGGGCCCGGATCAGGGACGCATCAATGCCCATTCCTTGCCCGCGCGGCAGGCGGGTCAGCGCCACTAAGAGGTCGACCGCCAAGCCGCCCTCCGGCGCGGCGCCGAACACATGCAGCCCGTCCCTGATCTGCAGCTCCTTCAATTCGCACAGGTAATTGTCGATCTTGGCGAGGGAGTCCTGCTCCGCCTCATCGGCAGCGATGCCGACATCGTGATCGAGGCCGATGCGGCGGGAAAGATCGATAATCTCGGCGCCCAATAGCTTCAGCCGCCTCGGATCCATGCCCGAGGCCAGGTAATATTCATCGACCAGCTGTTCCAGGTCACGCAACGGTCCGTAGCTTTCGGCGCGGGTCAGCGGCGGCGTCAGATGATCGATAATCACTCCTTGCGCGCGGCGCTTGGCCTGGGTGCCCTCGCCGGGATCGTTGACGATAAACGGATAGATGTGCGGCAGCGGGCCGAGCGCCACTTCCGGGAAACAGGTTTCGCCCAGGGCCAGCGCCTTGCCCGGCAGCCATTCCAGATTGCCGTGCTTGCCGAAATGAATGACTGCCTGCACGTCCATTTCACACCTGAGCCAGGCGTAGAAAGCAAGATAACCGTGCGGCGCCGCCAGGTCCGGATCGTGGTAGCTGGACTTGGGGNCGATGTTGTAGCCGCGCGCCGGCTGCACCGCCAGGGTGACGTTGCCGAAGCGGTGGGCGGCAAGCCGGAAGGCGCCATCTTGGAAAAACGGGTCATCCTCGGGCGCGCCCCAGCGCTGTTCGACCTCTGCCCGCGTGTCTTCGGGCAGGCCGGCGAAAAACGCCCGGTAATCGGCCAGCCCGTATTCGATCCCCGCCGCCCGAACGCCTGGTGCGTTGGTCGGCCCGACCAACAGATGCGTCATGACATCCTTGCCGGTTACCGGCGTGCCGGCGCCCAGATCGTAGCCGGTTTCCTGCAAATGCTTGAAACTGGCGGCGACGCCGGCCGGCGTATCCAGTCCGACCCCGTTGCCGAGGCGCCCGTCCTTGTTGGGATAATTGGCGACGATGATGGCGATGCGGCGCTCCGCCGCCGGCGTTTTCCGGAGCCGCGCCCAGGCGGCGGCGAGATCACCAGCGAAGGCGATGCGGTCCGGCACCGGCTGGTGGCGGACCAGGGCCACCTCGGTCCGCTGATCGAACTCGGCGGCTTTCTTGAAGGATATGGCGCGGGTGATGATGCGCCCGTCGACTTCCGGCAGGGCGACGTTCATGGCCAGATCGCGGGGGCTGAGGCCGCGCGACCCATCCCGCCAGCCGGCCTCATCGCCGCCCGACAGGATCAATTGCAGGACCGGGCAATCGGCGGCGCTGAAGGGCGTTTGCCGGGTCTCGGCGCCCGGCGCCGAGACCGCGAAACCGGTGAGGTTGAGGATGATGTCACAGCCCGCATCGGCCAGGTACGATGCCACGATCTCGCCGCAGGCCCGGTCCTTGAGGCTGGCGACAAAGATCGGCAGCGGGTTCAAGCCGCGCGCCGCCAAGGCTTCGATCAGCGCGTCGACGGGCGCCAGGTCGTGCGACTGCACCAGCGCCCGGTAAAAGACGATGGCGGCGGTGGGCGCGCCCTCTATCCATTGGCCGCGCACGGCGTCCAGATCGGGCAGGCCGGCGCCCGGCCAATACAGCCCGGCGCGCACCAGCGGCGCCGGTTCCCGCCAATCGCTGTCATGGCCGAGCAGGTGGGCACAGTATTTCAAAAAATTGAGGGCGTTGGCGCCGCCGCCATGGGCGCAGTATTGCCATAAACGGTGGCAGGCTTCGGTGGGCAGGGTGGAATGATCGGCCAGTTCCGGGTCCGGATGGTCGTCGCCGGGAACCACGGCCAGCATGATATTTTTTTCGGCGCAGAGGGCCGATAGCTGTTCGACGCCGTAAGCCCAATAGCCGGCGCCGCCCAACAGGCGGACGACCACCAGGCTTGCGTGGCTAATGGTGTTTTCCAGATAGATATCGACCGACATGTTGTGGCCGAGTTGCATCAAATTGGCGAGGCGCAGGCTGGGCGGGTCTTGGTCCGCATCGGCTTGCAGCTCGCGGCGCGCTTGGCTGAGAAGCGAAAGATCGCTGGACGCCGCCGACAGGACGACGATTTCGCCCGGCGATTGGCCGAGATCGACGGCTTCGTTGCCGTCCGAGATTTGACCCGGCTGGGTGACCAGTAGATGCATCGGCGGCGCCCGTATCTAGTCCGCGGCCGGCCGGCCGAGGGCGCGTGTCACGGCAGCCTTGTCGAAGCCGGTAAGGCCGATCACCACCAGCCGCCCCTGGCGCACCTCGGTTCCGTTCCAGGGCCGGTCGTAATAGCTGTCGACGCGGGGCCCGACGCCCTGCACCACCAGGCGCGCCGGCTTGCCGCCGATATCGGCGATGCCCTTGATACGGAGGACGCCGTCCAGCGCCAGGGCCGCCGTAACCCGCTCCATGATATGGGCCGGTTCGGCGGCGGCCTCCAGCTGAATAACGAGGCTCTCGAAATCGTCGTGGTCGTGCTCCTCTTCGGCGTCGTGGTGGGACCAGCGCCTGTCGATATCGTCCTCGACCGCGGCGTCCAGGCCAAGCACCAGGAGCGGGTCCAGCCTGCCGTGGGTTGCGGTCAGGGCCTTGACCGCCGGGCGTGATTCTTTTTGCACGATATCGAAGACATTAGCCCGCGCGGCATCGTCCATCAGGTCCGCTTTGCTGATCACCACCAGATCGGCGGCGGCCAACTGGTCCTCGAACAATTCCTCCAAGGGGCTGTCGTGATCCAACTGATCGTCTTCTTGGCGCTGCTCCTGCACCAGGGCCGGGTTGTCGGCGAACAGGCCGGCAACGACGGCGGGGCCGTCGACCACAGCGATAACCCCGTCCACTGTGGTCTTTGAGCGCACCTCGGGCCATTGGAAGGCCTTGACCAGCGGTTTCGGCAGCGCCAGGCCGGAGGTTTCGATGACGATATGGTCGGGCCGGTCCTGGCGGTCCAAGAGGGTCTCCAGGGCCGGGATAAAATCATCGGCGACGGTGCAGCAGATGCAGCCGTTGGTCAGTTCCAACACATCGTCCTCGGAACAGGTTTCGATGCCGCAGCCCTTCAGGATTTCGCCGTCGACGCCGAGATCGCCGAACTCGTTGATGATCAGCGCCAGCCGCCGGCCGTTGGCGTTTTCCAGTAGATGGCGGATCAAGCTGGTCTTGCCGGCGCCCAAAAAGCCGGTGACGACGGTGACGGGAATTTTGCCAAGGGTCTGCATGGTCTTTTTGTTCTTTCTCTCTATCTGTCTATTTCAGTTTTTGGGCAATACCGGCGGTGACCAGATAAACCTGGTCCGCCGCCGCCGCGATCTTTTGGTTCATGGCTCCCGCCGCATCCCTGAAGCTGCGCGCCAGTTCGTTTTCGGGCACGATGCCGCCGCCGACCTCATTGGAAACCAGGACGACGGGAAAATTGGCATCGCCGAGCGCCGCGCACAAGGCATTCACCATTTCGGCGCTATCGCCGCCATCATGCATCAAGTTCGATAGCCAGAGGGTCAGGCAGTCGATCAGCATCGGCGCGCCTGTTTCGCTGTTGGCGCGGAGCGCGCCGGTAATGTCGAGGGGCACTTCGATGCTGGTCCAGGATTTGCCCCGCCGTTTCCGGTGACGCTCGATACGGGCGCGCATTTCATCGTCGAGCGCCTCGGCGGTCGCCACATAGACGGCGCCACCGGAGCCGGCGAACAACTGTTCGGCAAAGGCGCTTTTGCCCGATGCCGCGCCGCCCAGTACCAAAATCGTACCCTGAAGTTCCTTAAAAGGAGACATAAGCGAAGTTCCTCCACCCGAGGATGGTTACGCGTTTCAACACAAGCCGCCCGGGGAGGTCTCCTGGCTTCGGCGTCGATCTTCCCGCCTTCCCAACGCAAATCGTCAGTGGCCGCGGCAGTGCCGCTAAGGGGTCGATCCAGCCGTTCACAGTTGCGGGGGCAGCGCCGGCCTCGCACCGGCTTCCCTGTCCCGTCGGCCAGGGGACGCTATCATTTGCCGGGCGCCCGCGCAAAGGCTTTTGGGGATTGGGTCTAGCCCGATCCGGCGGCGGCGACGGCGAGGATGATGGTAACCTCTGATACCTGCTGGAAGGCGCCGAGCACGTCGCCGGTTTGCCCGCCGAGCATGCGCATAACCCAATAGGCCATGGCGCCGGCGACGAGGCCCAGGATGACGATTGCGCCGAGGCTGATCCAGAAGCCGAAGCTGAGCAGCATGACGGCGGCGGCGATGACGGCGGCGATCGCCACCGGGTTGAATTCTGGCCGGCCGGCGGCGACCGACAAGCCGTCTTCCTTGGCGTTTGGCATGTAGCGCATGAACAGCGGCAGGAAGCCGCGCGATGCGGCGGCGGCGGCGAACAGGGTCAACGCCGCGTCGCCGGCGCCGAGGGCCGCCAGCCCCACCGTTTTCAGCCCGACCGCAAATATCAGCGCCAGCACACCAAAGGCGCCGATGCGGCTGTCCGACATGATCTCCAGCCGCCCCAAGCGCGACGGCCCGCCGCCGATGCCGTCGGCGGTATCGGCGAGACCGTCTTCATGCAGCCCGCCGGTGGTGATGGCGATGGCGGCCAGGGCCAGAAGCGCCGACACCGCGCTTGGCAATCCGGCCCAATCGGCAGCCATTAGAATAAGCGCGCCGATGGCGCCGACGATCATCCCGATCACCGGGAAAAAACGTGTGGCCGGCGCCAGCGGAAGCATCTCGGCGCCGGCATCGGCACCGGCATCCACGCCGCGCCCCGACGGCAACGGGATGCGGGTCAGGAATTTGAGGCAGATGCGCAAGTCATCCGTCCAATCCCGATAGATGGCGCCTTCGTCTTCGTTGTCGATAATCGCCACGGCGAACCTTTGGCCTTTCAAGTTGCAGCCGGCCTCTATAATACACATGCGGAATCAACTTCAAAATAATGATGGGGTCTGATAAATCGATGTCCGCTATCCAATCGCTCGACGATGTCCGCGAAATCCTGAAAAATCTTCCCAAATCCGACCATGCGGCGGCCGAAAAAGCGCGCCAGCGCGAGCCGCAATTGACCAAACCCGGCGGATCCCTTGGCCGGTTAGAAGAAATCGCCGAATGGCTGGCCGCCTGGCAAGGCCGCCATCCGCCAAGCATCGAGCGCGTCAAAATCGTCGTTTTCGCCGGCAACCATGGTGTCACGGCGCAAGGGGTGTCGGCGTTTCCGGCCGAAGTAACGCACCAGATGGTCGCCAACTTCGAGGCCGGCGGCGCCGCCATCAACCAGCTCTCGAAGATACAAGGCGCCGAACTTGAAGTGGTGGCGCTGGATCTGGACGCGCCGACGCGGGATTTTTCCGGCGAGCCGGCGATGGATGACGCCGAATGCGCGGCGGCGTTCGGGCGCGGCATGGACGCCGTCGGGCCGGACCTGGATGTGGTCTGCGTCGGCGAAATGGGCATCGGCAACACAACCGCCGCGGCGGCCATCTGCCACGCCATCCACGGCGGCGAGGCGGCCGATTGGGTCGGGCCCGGAACCGGCGTCGAGGGCGATGCGCTGGCCGCCAAGGTGCGCGTCGTCGCCGGCGCCGTCGAGCGCCACCAGGCGGCGTTCGGCGACGGCCTCGATATCCTGCGCCACGTCGGCGGGCGTGAATTGGCGGCGCTCGCCGGCGCCATTACCCAGGCGCGGCTGGGCCGCATATCCGTTGTCCTTGACGGTTATGTCACCGGCGCCGCCGCCGCCGCCCTCAATGCGACCGAGGCAAGCGCCCTCGACCATTGCATCGCCGGTCACGTATCGGCGGAACCCGGACATATACGCCTGTTGGAGAAGCTGGACATGCCGCCCTTGCTGAACCTCGGCATGCGCCTCGGCGAGGCATCGGGCGCGGCGGTGGCGGTGGGAATCTTGAAATGCGCCGCCGCCTGCCACGCCGGCATGGCAACCTTCGGCGAGGCCGGCGTCAGCGACAAAGATTAATTCTTAAGAGATGGCGTTATCGGCGCCGATACCGGTATCCTGCCGGGCGGCGATACGCTGCATGACATAGGCGGCCGCGACACCAAGCGCCAGCCACATCACGGCGGCTGCAAACAGGGAATTGACGGCGAAATGGGCGGCCAGTTCCGGCGGCGCTGATCCCACCGAACCCGGGTCCGGGCGCGGCGCACCGACGATGTGCGGCGCGAATAGAAGAAGCACGCCGGCGCCGCGGTAGGGCCAGCCGACGATAAAGACTAGGGCCGCCAGGCCGGCCGCCGATACGAACGCCGTTGCCAGCCACCAGATCTGCCGGTCCAGCAAATTGCCGGCGGCGGCGCCCGGAACTTCGGGCGGCAGCCCGAGGGCGGGCAGGAAAGCGAAACACAGGAAGCCCGCCGCCCCCCATACCAACCCCTGGAACAGGGTGACCGGATTGCCGTAGAGGGTGAACGCCATCGCCAAAAGCAATCCGAAGGCGATGCCGGTGATGATATTGGCAACCAGGGTCAGCCCGGAACGCTGCAGCCCGTCCGCCGGCTGCCAGGCGTCGTGGGTGTGGGCCTGGCCGTCACGGTGGATATGAACCGGGGCGCCGGTATCCTGCCCGGTTTGAGCGGGCGCTCTCGGCGCGGCGGCGGCTTGCGGCGCGCGATCTTCGTACTGTTCGGCCGCGAAGATCAGCGGCTCGACCAGCACAAAATGGAAAAGGGTGGCGATAACCCCGGCGGCGGCGCCCGCGATCAGGCCCGTCGCCAACAGCCGGAACAACATGATTTTATCTTAGTGGCAGGGGAACACGTTCGCGTGGCGCGCATCGTGGGCGGCGTTGTGGATGATGTCAGGGCCGGCGAAACCGACGCCGATCAGAAGAAAGACACCCAAAAGCCCGCCGATGGTCGCCACCGCGGCGCGTTGCGACAAGGTCGTGGTTTTCGCGTTGCTATCAAAAGTCTTGGTCTTGCTCGGCATCCTTCACCCTCCGTGTGTTTTAAGCTTCCCGCCCCGCAACATCCATCTTGGCCGATGCGGGTTTGACGGTAGGTATCTGACTCGCATACCGGCGAAATCGCCGGATTGCCTACAGTTGCGGGGGCAGTCGCGGCATTGCGGAATTCTCCGCGCACCGCATTCCCTTTCGATCCCTTGCGGGAACCGTCACCTCGATGGTTAAACGGCTTGGCGAATGCTGTCAACGGGATTCGACCGGGCGCATTGATATTCCTGACCGGCATCGCTAGACCCTTTGCTGCAACGATCGGAGAACGAATTTGGCCAAGCTATTCGGCGATTACGATCAAGCCCAACTGGACGCCCAGTATAACCAGCGCACGCTGGTTCCCGATATCGGGCCCTACAGCGGGCGGGCGCAGCGGGCGACAGAGGCGGCGCGCGCCGAATTCCACTGCGATGAACGGGTGGTCTATGGCGGCGATGAAGATCAATGGATGGAAATTTACCGGTCCGATGCGGCGCCCGGCGGGCCGGAGGCGCCGGTATTGATCTATTTCCACGGCGGCGCCTGGCGGACCACCGAAGAGGGGCTGGGCGGCCAGGTGGCGCCGGTCTTTGTGCGCGCCGGCGCCGTCGTCGCGGCGCCCAATTTCAGCGTCGCGCCGGCGGCGTCCCTCGACGCGATGGTCCGCCAATGCCGGGAAGCGGTCGCATATGTTTACGAAAACGCCGCCGGCTTCGGCGGCGATGCCGCCTGCATCCATATTTGCGGCCATTCCTCGGGCGCCCATTTGGCGGCAATGGCCGCGGTTACCGACTGGCCCGGCGAGTTCGGCCTGCCCGCCGGCATCATCGAGGGCTGCACCCTGGTTTCGGGACCCTATGACCTGGCGCCGGTGCGGCTCAGCCAGCGCAACGATTATCTGCATCTGGACGCCGAAGCGGAACAGCGCAACAGCCCGGGCCGCCATCTGGGCCCCGATACGCCACCCGCCATCTTTGCCTATGGCGGCGGCGAGCTGGACGAATTTCAGCGCCAGAGCCGCGATCTGGCCGCCGCCTGGCAGGCGGCGACCGGCCGCCCGGCCGAGCCACTGAACTTTGCGGGCAAAAATCATTTCGATATGCGCGAAGAGTACGCCCGTCCCGGCGGGCCGCTTTGCAACGCGGTCCTCGATCAAATGGGCCTGGCGCAAGGATCAGAATAACACCGGCGGGAATATTAGGAGCTGATTGTATGCGTCTTGTTACTTTTCAACATCCGGCGGATGGGTCCGGTGCGCCGCGTCTCGGCGCAATCGATCCGGCGGCGGATCAAATCGTCGATTTCACCGTGGCCGCGCCGGATTTGCCCCGGGACATGATCGGGCTGATCGAGCTCGGCGGCGAAGGGTTGGAGATGGCCGCCGAAGCGGTTGCCGGCGCCGGCGTCGGATCTGGCGGCGAGGCGCGCATCGATGTGGCGGCGGCGCGCCTGTTGGCGCCGATCCCGCGGCCCCGGCGCGATCTGCTGGCGGTCGGGCGCAATTACCACGACCATGCCCGGGAATTCCACGATTCCGGGTTCGATGCCACTTCCGGAGCCGAAGCCGTGCCGGAATATCCGATCATCTTCACCAAGGCGACGACCAGCGTCATCGGGCCCGGCGATCCGATCCTCAGCGATCTCGACCCGACCGGGTCGGTCGATTACGAGGGCGAGCTCGGCGTCGTCATCGGCGGCGGCGGGCGCGGTATTTCCAAGGAAGCCGCCCTCGATCACGTCTACGGCTACACGGTGATCAACGACGTCACCGCGCGCCACCTGCAGCACCGGCATAAACAATGGTTCATCGGCAAGGGATTGGACAGCTTCTGCCCGATGGGGCCGCTCATATTGACCGCCGACGAGGCCGGCGACGTGGGCCAGTTTCATCTAACCACCCGCGTTAATGGCGAGCCCAGCCAGGACGCCAAGGTGGCCGACCTGATCTTCGATATCCCGACGCTGATCTGTTCCATTTCGGCGGGTATCACGCTGATCCCAGGTGATATCATCGCCACCGGCACCCCGGTCGGCGTCGGCATCGGCTTCGATCCGCCGATCTTCCTGGGATCGGGGGATGTGGTGTCGATCACCATCGATCCCATCGGCACCTTGGAAAACCCGGTCGTCTAGGAACCGGGCGGGTTTGCAATGGCGCGCCGAAATTGCGATATGAAGCGCGATTTCTGAATACCAGGGGGGCGTCCGACAAATGGCCAACGGCAAGAAACCGAATTTCCTGTTCATCATCACCGACCAGCACCGGGCCGATTATCTAGGCTGTTACGGGCATCCCATCGTCAAGACGCCGAATATCGACAAGATCGCCGCCGGCGGCTGCCGCTTCGACCGGTTCTATGTGGCCAGCGCCGTCTGCATGCCCAACCGCGCGACCCTGGTCACCGGGCGCATGCCGTCGGTGCACGGCGTTCGCCATAACGGCATCCCCCTCGACCGGCGCGCCGCCACCTTTGTCGAATTGCTGCGTAACCATGGCTACGATACGGCCCTGGTCGGCAAGAGCCACCTGCAGAACATGGGCAGCCTCGGCCCCTATATGGAGCGCCCCGAGCCGGAAGCCGGCAAGGCGCCGGCACCGGATCATCTGAAGGACGCCATCGGAGCCGACGAAAACGAAGAGTTTTATGCCCAGGAAACCGACGCAAATTGGAATGTCGGCTCCACCTTCAAGATGGATCTGCCGTTCTATGGCTTTGATCATGTCGATCTGTGCACCGGTCATGGCGACAAGGTGGGCGGGCATTACACCCTCTGGCTGGAAGACAAGTCGCCGGGCTCGGAAAACCTGCGCGGCCCCGAAAACGCGCTGCCCCACGATTACACCGGCCCGCAGACCTGGCGCACGGCGATCCCCGAGGAGCTGTACCCGACCAGCTATATCACCGATAAAACCCTCGAATATCTGGACGGCTACAAGGCCGGCGGCGGCGATAAGCCGTTCTTTCTGATGATGTCGATGCCCGACCCGCACCATCCGTTTACGCCGCCGGGCAAATATTGGGACATGTATGATCCCGCCGATATGGAAATTCCGGCATCGTTTCACGCCAACGTGCCGCCGCCGCCATCGGTGCAATGGGCCTGGAACCGGCGCGAGGACGGCAGCCACTTTACCGGCGGGCAGAGCCTGTTCGCCACCGAGGAGAAGCATCTGCGCGAGGCCATGGCGCTTACCTGCGGCATGATCACCATGATCGATGACGGCGTCGGCAAGGTGCTGGCGAAGCTCGACGAGCTTGGCCTCAGGGACGACACCATCGTCGTCTTCACCACCGACCACGGCGATTTGTTGGGCGATCATCAGCTGATGCTCAAGGGTCCGGTCCATTATCACGGCCTGATCCGGGTGCCCTTCATCTGGTCCGATGTGGCCGGCGCAAAAACCGCGCCTTCCACCGATGCCATGTCGGGTACGCTGGATATCGCCAGCACCGTCCTCGACCGTGCCGGGCTACAGCCCTATTACGGCATCCAGGGCCGCAGCCTGATGCCGGAAATTGGCGGCGCCGACGACCAGGGGCCGGGCGCGGTACTGATCGAACAGGAGGACCAGCGTGTATATTTCGATCAAATGCCGCCGGCCCGCCTCCATACGCTGGTCACCAGGCGCCACCGGCTGACCCTTTATTACGGCAATGATTGGGGCGAACTGTACGATCTGATCGATGATCCGGACGAGAATATCAATCTGTGGGACGATCCGGCGCACGCCGGCACCCGCTCGGAAATGCTGGAAACCATGGCCCGCCGGCAAATGGCGCTGGTCGATTTCCATCCCCTTCCGACCGCCACCGCTTGAGGGAATTCCGCCGCCAATCCTATTTCCGGCCGGCGTCCGGGGCCAATTCTTTCTCCGCTTGGCCTTCACGGAAGGTGACATAGCTGGCTCCGGCGAAAATCACCGCCCCGCCGGCGAAGGTCCAGAACGTCGGAATCTCTGAAAAAAACAGGACGCCGAACAGGCTCGCCCAAATCAGCTTGGTGAAATCGAACGGCACGACCAGGCTGGCGTCGGCGTTTTTGAGCGATTGCGCGAACAATAACTGCCCCGCCGTTCCGAGGGCGGCGATGGCCAGCAGCCAGACATATTCCGTCGGCGTCGGCCAGCGCCAGAAGAACAGCGCCGGCGGCAGCGTGAATATGGCCAGGAACAATAAGCCGTAGATGGTGATGGTGACCGATGAATCGGTCCGTGACAGATGCTTGATGACGATCACCGCCACCGCCCAACTGGCCGCCGAGCCGAACGCGTAAAGGGCGCCAATATCGATAACTTCGAAACCCGGGCGCAGGATAATCAGGGCGCCGGAAAAGCCGATGGCCAGGCTGGCAATGCGCCGTGGGCCCAGGTGTTCTTTCAGGAACGGCACCACCAGAATGGCGACGAACAAGGGCACCGTGAAGTGAAGCGCCGACAGTTCCGCCAGCGGCATCAACCCGAGGGCCAGAAAATAGGTCATCATCGCCGCCGCGTTGAAGATGCCGCGCACCGCCATCAGACCGATATTGCGGGTATGCAGCGGCGCCAGCCCCTGGCGCATCAATATCGGCAGCAATATCGCCAGGCCGAAGAAGTTGCGTATGAAGGCGACCTGGAACGGATGCATGTCTTCGGCGACGGCGCGCACCACGGTCGACATCGATGTGAGCAGCATGGTCGCCACGATCATCAGGATGATGCCGCGAAGGTTGGCCGATAGTTTGCCGCCGAGGCTGGAAATCAGCTGCGCCATGTCCGCGCCCCGTTTCAGCTTTCCGCCGCCAAGGCCGGGGCCGGCTGAACCCGGCGAAGCGCGAAGACCAGGAAGATGAGCGCGGCGAACACGATAACCGCCGCCGCCACGAAAACCAGATCGAGCCCGATCAGCGTGAAACCGAGGCCGGCGAGCAGCGGCCCGATGGTCTGGCCCAGGCGCGCCGTCATCGAGTTGGCGGCCATCACCCCGGCCAGCGAGCCCTCGGGCGCCTGGCGCGCCAGGATGGTCTGGAACGACGGAAAGGCGATGCCGGTATTGACCCCGGCCAGCAGCGCCGGCAGCAGCATCCACCAGACGCTGGGCATCAAGGGTGTGATCAGGAACGCCAGCCCAAGCGCGGCGAAGGAAACGTAGAGCAGCCTAATCTCGCCGAAGCGGCCGGCGAGGCGGCCCATATTGAAGGCGAAGACGGCGCCCATGGTGACGCGCGCCGAAACGATGACGCCGATCAAAACCGCCGAGGCATTGAACGACAGTTCCATCAGGATCGGGATGAAGGTCAAATTGATGCCGTGATTGACGATGGTCAGCGACAACGGGATGGTGAGCAGCGACAGCACCCGCTTGGATGATATTCCGGCGAAGGTGCGGGCCAGATAGGCGCCGAGTTTTGAGCCTTCCTCGGGCCGGTCTTTTTCCATCACGTGAAGGGCATAAAGGCCGACCGGCACGGCAAGGCCGTACAACAGGAACGGATATTGCCAGCCGATAACGGCGAGCCCGCCGGCGAGCAGCGGCACGGTGGCGTTGCCGACCTGGCCGATGGCCATGCGGATGCCGAAGACGCGCGCCCGCTGACGATCGGAAAAGTAATCGACGACCAGGACGATGGACAGCGACCCCAGGGAGCCGGCGGCGATACCGGTGAGGAAGCGCAGGGCCAGAAGGGTTTCGAAATCGTGCGCCAGTCCGCTGGCCGCGCCGGCGATGCCATAGAGGAACAATAGTGGGATCATTATCCGGCGCCGGCCGTAGCGGTCCGCCAGTACGCCGGTAATCGGCACAAAAAATATTCCCGGCAAGGTAAAGGCGGTGATCACCAGGCCAATCTGTTCCGGCGACACGCCGAGCGCGTGCCGGATGGTCGGCAGGGCCGGCGAAATAACCGATTGGCCGACGATGGTGGTCAGGGAAACCGCGCAGACGAGCTGCAGGTGGCGGCTAGTGGCCTGTATCATCTAATTTGCACCCCTACGACGGCGTTGCAAGGTTTCCGGCGAGGAGCGCGCCGCGCCGTGGTGCCAATCCAC
>NZAK01000053.1 GCA_002687515.1 Rhodospirillaceae bacterium | reverse complement strand
AGCGCTATCCGGTTAAATGGAACCATTTGACCGGGATGATTTTGCCCCGTGGCGAGGAGCACTTCGCATGGCGATGCATTGCATCGGCAAAGATGTGCGACGACGTCCACGGGTCAAAAGCACCCGGCCTCAGGTGGGTCAAATCGGCTCCCCGGGGGCGTTGCGGCACTTGCCCGATGGATCCGCATCGCGCCGCGCACCGCGCCTGCCCGGAAAACCGATTTGTTCCCATCAAATTGATTCCTATCTATCCGGAACCACTCTAGCCCCCTGAATTTAAGTTGATTTGGCTGCGCGAATCTTGCGGCAAGGGACCGGACGGGTCAAGGAAACTTTGGACAATGGGGCCAACCTATTTGTTTAACTGTTGGCCGCCGCCATTTCCGGTATCAACCGGTCGACCAGGCTGGTGTTCACCCGGCCCGAGGCAAAATCCGGATCGGCGATGGCGAAGCGCAGAAACGGCAGGGTGGTTCCGATGCCTTCGATAACGAACCGGTCGAGCGCGTCCCGCATGCCGGCCAGCGCCGACGCGCGGTCCGGGCCGGTGACGATCAGCTTGGCCAGCATGGAATCGTAGAACATGGGCACATGATAGCCGGCGTAACAGTGGCTATCGAGGCGGATGTCCGGCCCCCCTGGTGATCCCTCCGGCGGTTGCCAGGCGGTAATCAGGCCGGGGTCGGGGCGGAATTCCTCGAGCGGGATTTCCGCATTGATGCGGCATTCGATGGCATGGCCCTGGAAGGTCACATCGGATTGTGCGAATTCCAGCGCCGCGCCGCCGGCGATGCGGAACTGTTCGCGGACCAGATCGACGCCGGTGATCATCTCGGAGACCGGATGCTCGACCTGGATGCGGGTATTCATCTCCAGGAAATAGAACTCGCCTTCGTCCTGATCGACGATGAATTCCACGGTGCCGGCGTTTTCGTAGCCGATGTTGCGGGCCAGGGTCACCGCCGCTTCCCTTATATCGGCGCGGAATTGTTCGCTGACGGCGGGGGCCGGCGCTTCCTCGATCACCTTTTGATGGCGCCGCTGCAAGGAACAATCGCGCTCGCCGAGATGAATGACATTGCCGCGGCTATCGCCCAGAACCTGGACCTCGATATGGCGGGCATTGGCGATATAGCGTTCCAGATACAGGGTATCGTCGCCGAAGGCGGCGCGCGCCTCGGCCGAAGCGGCGGCGAAAACGTCGGCCAGCCCGGCCGTATCGGTCACAATTTTCATGCCGCGCCCGCCGCCGCCCGACGCCGCTTTCAGCATCACCGGCAGGCCGATGCGGCTGACGATGTCCTCGGCCTCCTTGGCGGAACCGACTTTTTCCGATCCGGGCAGGGTCGGCACGCCGGCCTCGGCGGCCAGGGTCCGGGCCTCGATCTTATGGCCCATCTGGCGCATATGATCGGCGCTCGGCCCGACCAGCTTGATGCCGTTCTCGGCGCAGGCGGCGGCCAGGTCCGGCGCTTCGGCGAGAAACCCGTAGCCGGGATGAATGGCATCGGCCTCAGCCGCTAGCGCCGCCGTCACCACGGCGCCCACATTCAGATAGCTGGCCGGGGCCGGCGCCGGGCCGATACAGATGGCGCGTCCCGCCATGCGCGCCGGCAGGGCGTCGCGGTCGGCGTCGGAAACGGCAAGCACGGTTTCGATGCCGAGCGCATCGGCGGCCCGGATGATACGGACCGCAATCTCGCCGCGGTTGGCGATCAGAACACGGGAAATGCTCACGCCGAACGGTCCCAAATCCGCCTAGGAGGGTTTCACCCGGAACAGAACCTGCCCGTATTCGACGATTTCCTCGTTGGCCACGCAAATCTCGGTGATGGTGCCGCTGAGCCCGGCCGGAACCGTGGTGAACAGCTTCATAACCTCGATCAGCGCCACCGTGGATTCCGGCCCGACCTTATCGCCGACCTTGATGAAGGGATCGGCGCCGGGCTCCGACTGGGCATAAAACCGCCCCAGCAATGGCGATGCGATGGCGATGCTGCCGTCCTCGGCGGGGTCAGCGTCGGCGCTTGCCGGAGCAGGGGTTGGCGCGGCGGCAGGCGCTTGTGCAGCCGCCGGCGCGGCGGCCGGAGCCGGGGCCGGTGCCAGGTTCGGTGCCGCCGGCGCCGGCGCTGCCGGATTCTGGGGCGCGCCCGCCGCCGGCGGCGGCGCGTCGCCCTTGCCCAGGGTCAGCTTCAGATCCCCGACTTCCACTTGCAGGAAATCGAAATCCGAATTCTCCAAGGTTTCGACCAGTTGCGCGATCTGCCGGACTTCGTCGTCGCTAAGCGGACTGAATGGATCGTTCAAGAAACCGTCCTCCCCTTAATCTTTGAATTTACGCCATGTTACGCCTGGGCGGTGTTCCTGAGTACCAGCCTGCCGGCGCCCCTCTCGATCTGGATGTAGCGCACGCTCCGGTGCTTGCCAAGCTCTAGCATCAATGTCTTCAAGGGCTGGCCGCCGGTCATATAGCTTCTCGGCGGGCCGGCGGCGCGCATCGCCTCGATCTCCTGGCTGCCCTGCATGATGGCGCGCAGGATCAATTCCTCGTCGGAAATGCCGGGCCCGCCGAGCTGTTCGCGGATTTCCCGGAGCGAGATATCCTCCACCGGCCGGCGGCCCTTTTCGTCCAATTCCCGGGCCCGGGGCAGGGACAGGAACTTATCCTTGAGGTTCTGATCCATCCAGGTAAAGCCCGAATCCTCGCCATAACCGCCTTGCGCGAAACGGATCATCTCGTCGATCACTTGGCTGTAGCGCTCGCCGGTGACGACGTTGATCGCCGCCTGGGTGCCCATATATTGGGAAAATGGAGTGATCATGATCGGATATCCCAGCTCCTCGCGGATCTGGATGCTTTCCTCGATCACCTCGTCGAGGCGGTCATCGAGGCCGATCTCGGCCAATTGGAATCTCAGATTGGAGATGACGCCGCCGGGGATTTGGTGGATATATTGGGCGTGGTCGTATTGCATCGGCTCGCCGATCGGCATGTTGTCTTCGCGGGCGATGGCCATCAGCCGGTCCGATACCGATTGCAGCAACTCTTCGTCCAGATCGTGGGAATAGCCCGACAGGCGGGCGTTGCGCGCCGTCGATAGCACCGACGGCTGGGCCGAGCCCTCGGCCAGCGGCGGAATCCCGGTATGCAGGGTCGGTATCCCCAGTTTCAGGGCTTCCATATAGACCAGCGGCGCCAGGCCGGTGGTGCAGTGGGAATGCAGTTCCAGGGGAATGCCGCCGGCGTTCTCGATCATGATCGGGACCAATTCCCGGATGCGGTCCTGGGTCAGCAGCCCGCCCTGGTCCTTGAGGTAGATGGCGTCCGGTTCAAGCAATGCGGCGCCGAGCGTCTTGGCGACGTAATGATCGTTGTCGTGGTGCGGCGAGATCGAATAGGAAATGGCGATCACCACCTCGACACCCAGATTTTTGAGGAACGGCACCGCCGCCGGCATTATCCGGGTCAACTGGTCGGCGGTGTTGCAGGTCATCTGCGAGCGGTTGAAGACCCCCATATTGACCAGAAGCTCGACAAACAGCTTGCCCAACACCGGCGGCGTCGGGGTGCCGATGATGTTCAGGTTGAAGCCGCCGCCCATGCAGCTTTTCTTGGTATTGGGCATTTTCTCGGCCAGCATGCGCATCATGTCCCAAGGATTTTCCTTGAGGTCGCGGACGATTTTCTTGAAATAGATGGGGTTGGCCGGCACCTCGATGACCTCGAAGCCGGCGCGGTCGATGTCGGCGGCGACGGCTTCCATCATGCCGTGGCGCATGTTGCACGCCCACAGGCTCTGCGAGCCGTCGCGAAAAGTTGTGTCGACAAATTTTACCTGCATGAAAACCGTCCCCGCCCGATGGCGCCGCTGTTCAAGGCGCTTCCATCTTAAAGGTTAGAATCCGCCCCTGGCGATGACAAGCTTTATGGGTCAACCGCCCGGCTAACTCGGTGGCTAATTCGGTGACAGTTTACTTTTAGGTGACGCGTTTAGATGGCCAAAATCGGCCGCTGCCTAAAAGTAAACTGTCACCGAATTAGCCGGCGCCGACCATAGGCGATAGCCCTCGAATTAACCGGGGCATCCAGAGCGGCTTGGGCTGCTCGCCGATTATTTTGCCCCGGCCCCTGTAATTTTATCGTCGATTGAACTACAATAGCGTCTCCACACTATTTAGTTGCGAGAGAAATCCATGCGCCTGCTGTTTGCTTTGTTTATAGCTGCCGCGTTGACCGCATGGCCCGGTCCGGGCGGTCAGTTCACCGTCGCCCGGGACGCCACCAAAAGCGGCATCGATCCTGCCCTTCTCAAGCGGGCGGAGGGGGGCGATCCAAGCGCACAGATGAAACTCGGGAGGCAACTGGTGAAGGGCATTTTCGTGCGGCGGGATTTAGAGGCAGCGGAGAAATGGTTCAACCGCGCCGCCGCCCAGAAACCGGAAAATGCATTGTCTGTCGGTTTTGCCTACCGCCGGGCCAAGGCGTTCCAGCTTGCGCGCAAATGGCTGCATCGGGCCGCCGAGCAAAAGAGCATTACCGCCTATGTCTTTTTGGCACTTATGTATAAAAACGGAGAAGGCGGCGCGCCCGACTTCGAAAAGGCGGAAACCTATTACCGCCAGGCCGCGGAAGCCGGGCTCGAGGTCGCCTGGGGTTCGATCGGTGAATTGTATTACAGGGGCAAGGGACGGCCCGTCGATTATGCAAAGGCGCGGGAATATTTCCGGCGCGCACCTGATAGGAAAACTTCTGCCATCCGGCTGGCAGAAATGAACCGCAAGGGATTGGGCGGGCCGCGCGATCCCGGGGCGGCCGCGAAATGGTACGAAAAGGCAGCCATCGAGCCCGCCCCCGATGTCATGCACCTTCTTGGGACCTTGTATCGAAACGGCGAATTACCCGACCCGGACGGGCGGTCGAAGGCCCTGACCTGGTTCCTTTTGGCGACGGCGTTCGGTCATGAAGAGGCGGAATTGCTGGTCCGGCGAATTGATGTGCGCATTTCCCGAGCGGTTGCCCTGGAAGCGACGGCGCGGGCGCAATCAATCGCCAAGAAAGCTCAATTCGAGCCGGATATTTTGTCCTATCTCGATAAGGCCGAGACCTATTTCAGGAAATGAACCCGGCCCTGGGACCATGGAGCCACATGTTACGCGCCTTTGCGTCCCGATTGAATGGCAGGAGGTGGCACAGTCCCTATGCCTCCGGGAGGAGTTTTTGCCTTAGGCGTCTAATTTCCTCCTCCTTAGCTTCAATCTCATCCTTGATATCTTCGAGTTGCTCTCGAATGTGAGCGCGTATTTTGGGATCTGTCTCATTCTGCAACTGCCTGGCAAGCTCTCTCGCCAATCGCTCCAAATTAACTAAATCGTCCTGTAGTTCCGCAATCCGTGCCCGAATTTCCGCCTCGTCATCATATTGTTTTTCTCTGGTGTTCTGGGTTTTCCGCAATTCAATATTCAGCGCACTCTCGGTCGGGCCGCCCGGGTTCATGCGGCCGTCTATGCGGAGGCCGTTGTCCTTCTGGAATTTCCTGATGCCATCAAACAGGCGCTGGTCCGGGTATACGGTCATGCCGTAGTCGGGTTCAACATAGTAGCCGAAATCCTGCAGCACATATTTGGTGTTGATGGTATCCGACTGGTCGGCGGGCGCGTCGCCGGCGAGGGTGGCGTTGAGGTTCAATCTTGGTCCTGAAAGCATAGTGAGGTTTCCTATTGGCGGCAGGCTGCTGGTTGGTTTTGGAATAGAACAAATATAGTATATATAAGCCTAAAAGTCAAGATAATTATCTATTAAATATAATTAATTGGCTAATTCAAATGCTTATGGCCGGCGCGCCGACGGCCCTGGATTACCCGGTTAAACCGGGTAATGACGAGAGGGGGAGACGGCGGAAAGACCTAATCGTCATGCCCCGGCCCTCTTTGGATTTTATTGGCGGGGCATCCAGAGCGGCTTGGCGAAGGCTTGCTAGCCCGATGCCGCGTTCCTGAGCAGCAGCGAATTGTCGCCCCTTTGAACCTGGACGTAGCGGACGCTTGGGTGCTTGTTCAATTCGCGCATCAGTTTTTTCAGGGGCAGGGCGGCGCCGAGATATTGTTTCGGCGGGCCGGCGGCGCGCATGGCGTCGATTTCCTTGTCGCCCTGCATGATGGCGTGCATCAACAGCTCTTCGTCGGAGGCGCCGCCGAGGCCGAGGCTATCGCGGTATTCCTTGACCGACGGTTCGTCCTGCGTCCCGTCCGGTGGCGCCAGTTCGGCGGCGCGCGGGTCGGCGAGCAGCCTGTCCTTCAGGTCCTGGTCCATCCACGGCTCGCCCGAATCCTCGCCATAGGTGCCGTGCGCGAAACGGATCAGATCGTCGATGACCACGCTGTAACGCTCGCCGGTCGAAACGTTGAGCGCCGCCTGGGTGCACATATGTTGGGAGTAGGGCGTGATCATGAACGGATATCCCAGTTCCTCGCGGATCCGGATGCTTTCCTCGATGACCTCGTCGAGGCGCTCGCCAAGGCCGATCTCGGCCAACTGGAATCTCAGGTTGGAAATGACGCCGCCGGGAATCTGGTGGATGAACTGCCCGTAGTCGTATTCCAGATGCTCGCCGACGACCATATCGTCTTCCTTGGCGAGGCCGTAAAAGCGTTCCGACACCGATTGCAAAAGCGTTTCGTCGACCAGCGGGGAAAAGCCCTTGAGGCGCGCGTTGTGGGCGACGTTGAGCACCGACGGCTGCGCCGAGCCTTCGGCCAGCGGCGGGATGCCGGTGTGCAGGGTTTCGACGCCAAGCTCCAGCGCTTCCAGGTAAATCATGGGCGCCATCCCGGTGGTGCAGTGCGAATGTAGCTCGAACGGAATGCCCTCGCAAATTTCCATCATCATCGGGACCAGGGTGCGGACGCGGTCCAGCGTCAAAAGCCCGCCCTGGTCTTTGAGGTAGATCACATCCGGCTTGAGGGCAGCGGCGCGGCGCGTCTGTTCGGCGAACAAATCGTCGGTGTGGCGCGGCGAGATGCAATAGGCGATGGCCAGCGCGAATTTGATGCCGATGCTCCTATAGAACGGGATCAGCGCGGGAAACATGAGTTTCATCTGATCGGCGGTGTTGCTCATCATTTGCACCCGTTGCAGGGCGCCGATTTCCGCCTGGTGGGTCCAGAACAATTCACCCAGCGCCGGCGGCGTCGGCCGGCCCAGGGGATTGAGGTTGAAGCCGCCGCTCATGCAGGACTTCGGCGTGTTGGGTATTTTCTCGGCCAGCATATGCATGGTGTCCCAAGGGTTTTCCTTGAGATCGCGGATCATCTTCTTGAAATGGACGGCATTGCCGGGAATTTCGATGACCTCGTAGCCGGCCCGGTCCATATCACCGGCGATGGCTTCCATCTGGCCGTGGCGTATGCCCATCGCCCACAGGCTCTGCGAGCCGTCGCGGAAGGTGGTGTCGACGAAATGCACGTCTTTCGCTTCGCTCATAAGCCATCCCTTGTTGATATTTGCCGCCGCGCCGCGAGCCAAGCTTGAGACAAAGCCCGACCGGGGTCAAGGCAGCGCTCCGCTAAACCACCCGGTTGGCGATCTCGCGGCCGGCGAAGAAATCGGTGAGGATGGTTATGGTCAGGGCGTCCTTGGCGATGCCGGCCTCGAGCGTGTTGCCGGCCAGGTGCGGGGTCATCACCACATTTTGCATGTGCAGCAGCGGCGCCCGGACGGCCGCGCCGCCCGCGATGACATCCAAACCGGCGCCGCCGATGGCGCCGGTTTCCAGCGCCCGCGCCAGGGCCGCCGTATCGACCACCGAGCCGCGCGCCACGTTGACCAGCACGCCGCCGGGGCCGAGGCCGGCGAGCACATCATCATCCACCAGGTGCCGGGTCGCCGCGCCGCCCGGGCAGGACAGCACCAGATGGTCGGCAGCGCGCGCCAGCTTGAGCGGGCTTTCGCAATATTGATACGCCACACCGGCGCGCGGCGCTGGGTTGTGGTAGAGGATGTCCATGCCGAAGCCAGCGGCCCGGCGGGCGACGCCGAGGCCGATCTGGCCGAGGCCGATGATGCCCAGTTTCTTGCCATGCACGGTTCCGGTCTCACCCCGCGGGCCTTCGGCTTCGCCGCCGCGCCCGCGCATCAGCGCATCGCCCGGCAAAAGCCCACGCACCACCGCCAGAAGAAGCGCCATGGCGTGGTCGGCCACCGATTCCTGGTTGGTGCCGCGCCCGTTGGCGACGGCGATGCCGCGCCGTTTCGCTTCGGTCAGGTCGATGCGGTCCATGCCGACGCCCTGGCCGATTATCAGTTGCAGGCCCGCCATGGCGTCCATCATTTGCTTGTCGATGTCGCGCGGCCCGTCCGAGACGATGGCCCGGATGCGCGGCCCCTGTTCGCTCAGGAAGCGGGCGCGGTCGGGCGCGTCTTCGATGAATAAAAGATCGAACCGCCGGGCAAGCGCGGCGCGGCTATCATCGGAGATCGGGCAGTTGACCAGGACCGCCGGCTTGTCCATCGACCGGCCCCGTCCCCGGACCGGATCAGACTTTTTCGATAAGCACGGCGCCGCCCTGGCCGACGCCGACGCACATGGTGCAAAGGGCGCGGCTGCCGCCGTTGTCCATCAGCTGGTACATCGCCGTCGTCACCAGGCGCGCGCCCGAGGCGCCCAGGGGATGGCCGAGGGCGATAGCGCCGCCCTGCGGGTTGACCCGTTCGTCATCGTCGCCCAGCCCAAGATCGCGCATCACCGCCAGCGATTGCGAGGCGAACGCCTCGTTCAATTCGATAATGTCGAGATCGCCGATGCGGATGCCGAGACGGTCGAGAAGCTTCCTCGCCGCCGGCACCGGGCCGATGCCCATGACCCTGGGCGCGACACCGGCGCTGGCCATGCCGAGGATGCGCGCCTTGGGCTCCAGCCCGTGTTCCTTGGCGGCATCTTCCGAGGCGATGATCAGCGCCGCGGCGCCGTCATTGACGCCCGATGAATTGCCGGCGGTGACGCTGCCGCCGTCGCGGAAGGCGGGCTTCAACTGGGCCAGCTTTTCCACCGTGGTGCCGGCGCGCGGATGTTCGTCGGTGTCGACCACCAGATCGTCGCCGCGCCGCTGCGGCACCGTGACCGGAACGATTTCCCGGGCGAAGCTTCCGGCCGCTTGCGCGGCTTCGGTCTTGGCCTGGCTGTTTGCGGCGAAGGCGTCCTGGTCCTCGCGGCTGATCTGGTATTCCTCGGCGACGTTTTCGGCGGTTTCGCCCATCGCTTCGGTGCCATACTGCATCTGCATCTTCGGGTTGACGAAACGCCAGCCGATGGTGGTGTCGTGGATCTCGGCGCTCCTCGAAAAAGCGGTGTCCGATTTGGGCATCACGAAGGGCGCCCGCGACATGCTTTCGACGCCGCCGGCGAGCATCAGTTCGGCATCGCCGGAACGGATCGCCTGGGCGGCGGCGCCGACCGCGTGCAGCCCCGATGCGCAAAGCCGGTTGACGGTAACGCCCGGCACCTTTTCGGGCAGGCCGGACAGCAGCAGCGCCATGCGCGCCACGTTGCGGTTGTCCTCGCCGGCCTGGTTGACGCAGCCATAGACGACATCGTCGATGCGTTCCCAATCGACGCCCTGATTGCGCTCCATTAGCGTCGAGATCGGGATCGCCGCCAGATCGTCGGTGCGTACTTTCGAAAGGGCGCCGCCATAGCGGCCGATGGGGGTGCGGATGGCATCGCAAATGAAGGCTTCGGTCATGGCGGTTCACGGGGCTTGCCCGTCTCCTCTGGCTTTAAAAGTTAGGTTACGGAGAAGATTAAAGAATGCGGCGGCCCCGCGCAATCGGCTCTTATGCGCTGGCGGTGGGCGGATTGGGGAGTTATGATTGGAATTATTCCAAACTATCCAACGGAAACCGACGATGACCGAAGAGCTTACCGCAAAAGTCTGCGTTCCCTGCCAGGGCGGCATTCCGCCATTAGAGCCCGATGCCGCCGCCGGTTTTCTCGAACAGACGCCGGACTGGGAGCTGACCAACCAGGCCAGCCATATCGAGCGCCGTTTCAGCTTCGGCGATTTCGCCGAAACCCTTCAATTCGTCAACCGCGTCGGCGAACTGGCCGAGGCCGAGGGCCACCATCCCGACATCGCCTTCGGCTGGGGCTATTGCAACATCACCCTCTATACCCACAAGATCAACGGCCTGCACGAGAACGACTTCATCCTGGCGGCCAAGATCAACGCACTGATTTAAGGCGGCGTTGTAGTCTTAACCCGCCGATCCGCCGGACTGTTGCAGCGCGACAACGCCGGCGACTACCACCGCCGCCGAGGCGATGCGCCAGCGCCCGCCATCCTCACCCAGGAGCCGCACCCCGATAAAGGCGGCGAAGACGACGCTGGTTTCGCGCAGCGCCGCCACATAGGCCATCGGCGCCACGCTCATCGCCCAGATAACGATGCCATAGGCGAGGATGGCAATGACGCCGCCGGCCAGACCGGTCTTCCAGAGCGTGCCTAGGTTGGCTAAATAGGTGTGCCGGCGCATTGCCATGGTTACCGGTACGATCAAGACCGCGGTCAGGAAAAACATCCAGGTAATGTAAGACAGGGGATGGCCGCTCAGTCGGACGCCTTGGCCGTCGGCGTAGGTATAAAGGCTGATTATAAGTCCAACGAGCAGGGCCCGGGCGGTGGCCGACCATCCGCCGGATGGGTTCGGCCGCGAGAAAACGGACAGGCTGATGATGCCGGCGCTGATCAGGGCGATGGCCGCCAGGCCGGCGGTGGTCGGCCATTCATCGGCGAAGACCGCGGCCAGCAGGAAAATCATGATCGGCGCCGAACCCCTTGCGATGGGATAGGTCTGCGATAAATCGCCGGCATCTAACATGCGGGCGAGCGCCAGCCCGTATATCAGGTGAATAACCGCCGAGGCGGCGATATAAGGCCAGCTTTCGCCCTCAGGCAGCGGCAGCAGGAACAGGAATGGTATCGAAATCAGGCCGCCGGTTCCCAAAACCAAGGCCACGGAAACCAGCCGGTCGCCGGCGCTTTTGACGGCGGCATTCCAGGACGCATGGAACACGGCCGCCGCCAGAACCAGGGCAAATACCAAGGCGCTCACGGGAGTTTCCCTTGTGGTTTGCGTCATTGCTCTTTATCGCGTCACGCCGCCCGGGTCACGCATGAAAATTCGGTAGGCGTGCCCGTTCGGTCGTACCGGCATCACCAGCAAACCATAATCTTCCGCGGCTGCCGCCCGGCCGCTATCGACCGCTTCCGGTTCGCTTCGGATCGGTGACCGATGGCGCAATGCGCGCTAAGTTTTGATCTCCCCGCCCTGGGCCGTTAGTCTCCCGGCCTGTGAAAACCGTCATCATATCGGCCGCCGACAGCGGCTTCTTTCAGCTTCTTTCGGGCCTGGTGAAATCGATCCGGGCGCGCCGCCCCGAACCTATTCCCCACTGCGTACTCGACTGCGGCTTGGAGCCGGATCAGCGGACCTGGCTGGCCGGCCAGGAGGTTTCCCTGGTCACCCCCGATTGGGATTATTCCGGCTTCGAGGTTCCGGGCGTCTGGTTCAAGGCGATGACCGCCCGCCCGCATCTGCCGCGCTGGGTGCCCGGCTACGAGATGTATCTGTGGATCGATGCCGACGCCTGGATACAGGATTGGTCGGCGGTCGCCAAATTCATCGCAGGCGCCTCGGAGGCGGGCGTCGCCGCCGTCAAGGAAGCCGATCATGCCTATCCCGAAACCATCGGCCCAACGCCGGACCGCCATGGCCCCCTATCGACGGACTGGCACGGCGCCGTGGTCAAATCCTTTTTCGGCCCCGAGGTGGCGGCCAAGATCGGCCGCTTGCCGCTGATCAACAGCGGTGTGTTTGCCGCCCGGGCCGAAAGCGGCCTCTGGCCGGCATGGAGCGACGCCTTGAAAACGGCGCTGAGCACCGCCAGGGACAATCTGTTTCTGTCCGAACAAACCGCCTTCAACGTCGCCCTCCTTGAATATGGGGTGCCGTTCGCCAATCAGCCGGCCTGGTGCAATTGGGCCTGCAACCGGGCCTGGCCGCTGATCAACAGCGCCGGCCAGCTGGTCGAGCCGGTTTTCCCGCACCGCCCCTTGGGCATCGTGCACATGACCGGCGAGACCAAGAAGGGCAGCCATCCGATCCCCGTGCAGGGTGGCGGCACGAGCCTGAGAACACTCGAATATCCGGGATAGCGTTTATACCGACCTGCACGGATAAACACCCATTGTGATCTTCTTTCCCGTTCCCTCGGTAGGAGGGGAGGTGCCGGCGATGCGGAACCATCGGCAAGCCTTCCCGACNCCCCGAGGAGGCGGGAAAGGCGACCCGAAGGGCGGCGCCCGCCGGCCTCCGGACATCGTCGCGCACCGCTTGTGGTGGATTGGCACCACGGCGCGGCGCGCTCCTCGCCGGAAACCGGCAGGCGCCGTCACAATGGGTGTTTATCTGTGCAGGTTGGTATAACAAGCGCAGCCCGTGCGGGGATGGTATGGTCGGATCATGCGCTATACACGCGAAATTGAAGTTTATCCGGAAGATTTCCGCTTGAATATCAGCGCGGGAACCACTGAGGGTACAGTAGGAACAGAATGTAAAATATGATCAGCGCAATTGTCGGGATGGCCAGGAAGATAGTTTTGACGCGATATCGCATTGATTGAATTTGAACGGAACAGGCTCGAGGCGCTTGCCCGCCCGTTTCAGCTTTGCATTCTTAATTTCGGGCTTTCAATGAATTAAATAAATAGGCTGCCGTAAAGGCGCACAAGATTATTAAGCTTGATATCGACCAAGGCAAAATCTCAATTACGGAACTTGAGATCAAGGCGAGCACAATAACCACGAATACGGCCAGTAAAATCTTCATTATTGGCTAGCCCCCTTGCTAGGAACAGTCCAAGTGCCGAAACGGATAAGAGCAGCCCGGCGTTCCGAAAGCGCCGGGCTGTCCTCACAAATTCACAGATCTGATCAACTTTCCACGACCTTGCGATAAAGATGCCAGGTCGCGTGCCCGATGACCGGCAGGACGACGCAAAGACCGACGAAGAAGGGCAAGGACCCGAGAAGTAAAGAGGCCGCAACGATCACGCCCCAGACCGCCATGGTGACCGGATTTGCGATAACCGCCTTCACCGATGTTTTTATCGCCAGTAAAACTCCGACATCGAGATCCAATAGCATCGGAAATGATACGACGCTGAAACTTAGCACGACGACCGCGAACAGAAAGCCGATGCCGCAGCCGACGATGATCATCGAGGTGCCTTGCTGGGTTGTGAACAGCTGATTGACGAATCCCATATAGGATTCCGGGGCGGCCTCGCCGAAATGCTGCACGTAGATAGCTTGCGCCGCAAACAGCCAGGCGAAATAAATTATCATCAACACCACGCCGAGATTGACGATGGCGTTTATCGAATGGGATTTGAAAACCAAAAACGCATTTGTCCGCGAGGTAAAGCGGCCGAATTCCCGGCGCCTGCTTAACTCATAGGTGCCGATCGCGGCCAGCGGGCCCAATAATGTATAGCCGGCAAGTAGCGGAAATATGAACGGCAGCAAATCAAGTTCGCCATAAAACCCGGCGACGGCAAACGTAACGATTGGATAGATTATGGCCAAGTAGAAGAAATGGGTGGGCATCGCGTTGAAGTCGGCGAAGCCCTTGGCGATCGCATCCATTAGATCCGCCATGCCGATTTGGCGCACGGTCGGATGGACGGTTCGTCTTTCACGTGCAATCGAGGAAGTATTCGCAGTCGACATGGCTTTGCCTCCGGAACATTGGTTCGGGGGGCGCGCGCTCATTGTTCGATCAGCGGATTGTTACAGACGCCAATCAATCAAAACCGCGACCCGTAACGCAACTCAACTGTCGCAACTATACGTGAGGTAATTTTGAGATGCAATTGACTATTAGACTCAAATAAATATAGTGAGCGAATGAGTTCCTAACTTCACAACAAATGCGAACACGGAAATTTGCGGGAGACCCTAATCGAAAGAGCTTAAAAAGCGATCCGGGCGCCGGGTGGCGCTCAGATGAAAACCCTACCAAAAACCGAAATAAAGGCAGAGTAACTAGCAGTGTAATAAGCAGAGTAATATCGTCAGTTTCTCCAATTTCATCTTCATAACAATCAAGGGAAAGGTGAATTAAGTATGGTTCTGGCAGTTGTACTCGTTTTATTAGCAATCGGCTCCGTAGTTTTTCATATTTGGAGTCCCTGGTGGTTTACGCCGCTTGCCTCGAATTGGGGTTCGCTGGATGACGCCATCGTCATCACATTCTGGATCACCGGGGTCGCCTATGTCGCGGTCATCCTGTTCATGGCCTATTGCGTTTACCGCTATCGTTACCGAAAAAATCGTCGCGCTGACTATGAGCCCGAGAACACAAAGCTCGAATGGTGGCTTACCTGGGTGACCGCCGCCGGTGTCGTCGGATTGCTGACTCCCGGATTGATCGCCTGGAACGATTTTGTCACCGTCCCCAAGGGCACCCCGGAATTCGAAGTTCTCGGCCAGCAGTGGAGCTGGAATTACCGCCTGCCCGGCAGGGACGGCAAACTGGGCACCACTAACGCCAAGCTGATCAACGACGACAATCCGTTCGGCATCGATCCGAACGATGCCAACGGCACCGATGATGTCCTGATCGAAGGCGACGATTTGCATCTGCAATTGGGTCACCCGCCGGGGAAATATAGACGGTGTGCGCGATGGCCTCTTATGGGGCGGTGTTCTTACATTCGCCTTTCTCGCCGGGCAGCTGTTCGTATGGCGCCAGTTGGCGGATCTGGGTTATTACGCCGATTCCAATTCGGCAAATGCCTTCTTTTACCTGCTCACCGCGCTGCACGGGCTGCATATGTTGGGCGGTCTCGTCGCGTGGTGGCGGAGTATTTCGAGATTGCGGCGCGGCGGTTCGGTCGCCGATCTGCGTCTGAGCGTCGAGCTGTGTACCGTTTACTGGCACTACCTGTTGCTGATTTGGCTGATTTTATTCGGCCTCTTATTGATGAGTTAAAGGGGATAGAGAAATCATGGCGCCATCAGATACCAACACAAGCGTGGCCGGGCCCGCCGAACTGACACCGGGTCTGACACCGGGTCTGGCACCGGGGCTGCCGGGCGTCGCCGCCGATTGGTCCTCCGACCAGCGGACCTTCAAGAACGTGCCTTGGGGCAAGGCGATGATGTGGATATTCCTCTTGAGCGATACCTTCATCTTCACCAGCTTCCTGGTCTCCTATATGACGGTGCGGAATTCGACGACGGTGCCCTGGCCCAATCCCAGCGAGGTCTTCGCGCTGTCGTTCGGCGGCGAGCCGATCCCGCTCATCCTGATCGCCATCATGACCTTCATCCTGATCACCTCGAGCGGCACCATGGTGCTGGCGGTCAATTACGGCTATCGTAGGGACAAGTCCAGAACCGCGATATATCTGCTCATCACCGCCCTGTTCGGTGCCACCTTCGTCGGCATGCAAGCCTTCGAGTGGACCAAATTGATCGTCGATGAGGGCGTCCGTCCTTGGGGCAATCCGATGGGTGCAGCCCAGTTCGGCTCGACCTTTTTCATGATCACCGGCTTCCACGGCACGCACGTCTCGATCGGTGTCCTGTTCCTGATCCTGGTCGCCCGCAAGGTTTGGCGCGGCGATTACGATGTTGAAAAGCGCGGTTTTTTCACCAGCCGCAAGGGCAATTACGAAATCGTCGAAACCATGGGCCTCTATTGGCACTTCGTCGATCTGGTTTGGGTTTTCATCTTCGCATTCTTTTATCTGTGGTAGGGGGACGTTATGGCACACGCACAAGGTCAACAACATCCGCTCGGCGTCTACATCAAGGTTTGGGCCTGGCTGTTCGTCCTCAGCACATTCTCCTACCTGGTCGACTTTTTTCACGTGCAGGGATACCTCAGATGGACCCTGATCCTCATTTTGATGATGATGAAGGCGGGACTAATCGTCGCCGTCTTCATGCACATAAAATGGGAGCGGATGGCCCTCAGCTTCGCCATATTGATACCGCCGGTACTGCTGTTGGTATTGATCGGGATCATGACCATCGAATCCGATTATACCTTTCTGACCAGGGGTGTGTTTTTCGGTTCGGGATCCTAGGCTGAATCCGATCGGTAGCTGAACTCGAACGGCTATGCGTTACTTGTGGTTGTTAATGGCGTCATCGGCGTGGAGCCTGGCTCCGCTCAGCGCGGCGCTTGCCCACGGCGCTCAGACCGGCGAGCAAGACAGCGGCCATGGTTTATTCTGGATTTATGGGTTTCTGCTGGCCGGCATCGCCGGATTAATCATCTACCGGAAATGGTGGCGCGGCAAAGAACCGCCGGAACGGCGGGCGCTGAAACGCCGCTTAAGCGAGCTTGAACGCGCGCTTACTTCGTGCAGGGCGCAACTGCAAAATGCCGAAGATTATCCGAAGGAATGCGGGCTCACCGACGCAGACCGCCATGAACGGCTACGATCAGTTGCGTCGATCCGGGGAGAGATCGATGTCATCAAAACGGAATTGGCGGTAAACTAGTCGAAGCCCCGTATCTCGTTTCATTTGCAGAAAAATAATTGATCCGCTTGACAATTGGGGCGGCTCAGACCATTTAACGCCTGTACATTGTCTCGCGATTGCGCGAAGCGCCGCCAACCGGCGGCACCTATCCTGGGAACAATAATCAAAAATCTACCCGCACCGGCCGCGCCCGGGAGCGGGCCAAACGCCGGAATTGGCCGCGTCAAAGACGCCGCCTGAAACGTCCGGCGTATAAGGAAACTTAAGTGAATAACAGTAAATTCTCGGAACTCGGCCTGGCCGATCCGATCCAACGTGCATTGAAATCAAAAAACTATATTACGCCGACGCCGATCCAAGCGCGTGCCATCCCCGAGCTTCTAAAGGGCGCCGATATGCTCGGCATCGCCCAGACCGGTACCGGTAAGACGGCGGCCTTCGGGTTGCCGATCCTGCACCGGCTTTGCAAAAGCCACGGTAACAACGATTCTCGCGGCCCGCGTGGCCAGCGTGGTCGGCGGGACCCGCGCGCGCTTGTCTTGGCGCCGACCCGCGAACTGGCGATCCAGATCGGCGAAGAGTTCCGCGCCTACGGCAAGTATCTGCATTTGCGCACCACCGTGATCTTCGGCGGCGTCAGCCAGAAGCCACAGGTCAGCGCGCTCGCCCGCGGCGTCGATATCGTTATTGCCACGCCCGGCCGGCTCTTGGATTTGATGAATCAAGGGCATCTCAGGCTCGGCGCGGTCGAATATTTCGTCCTCGACGAAGCCGACCGGATGCTCGACATGGGCTTCGTGCGCGATGTCCGCAAAATCGTTGCGGCCTTGCCCCAGAAGCGCCAGTCGCTTCTGTTCTCGGCCACCATGCCGCGCGAAATCGCGCGTCTGTCGGGGGAAATCCTGAGCGATCCGGTGCGCATCGAAGTGACGCCCCAGGCGACGCCGATCGAAATCATCGAGCAAAGCATCTATCACGTCCCCGCCGCCGCCAAGACCGCCTTGCTGGCCAACATCATGGGCGATCCGGCGCTGTCCCGGGTGATCGTCTTCACGCGCACCAAGCACCGCGCCAACCGGGTCGCAGATAAGCTCGGCAAATGCGGTGTCGATGCCGAGGCGATCCACGGCAACAAGTCCCAAGGCGCCCGCCAGCGGGCCCTCAAACGGTTCCGTGATGGCGAGGCGCGGGTCCTGGTAGCCACCGATATCGCGGCCCGCGGCATCGATGTCGACGGCGTCAGCCATGTCGTCAATTTCGAGCTTCCCAACGAACCGGAAAGCTATGTCCATCGCATCGGGCGGACGGCGCGGGCCGGTGCCGGCGGCGCGGCGGTTTCCTTTTGCGATCCGGCCGAGCGCGGTTATCTGCGCGATATCGAACGCCTGATCCAGCGCCAACTGACGGTGGTCGGGGAGGTGCCCGTTCTGGCGGCGTCCGGCGTCCAGGGCGAGCCCCGGGCCAGAACCAAAACGCCCCGCGGCGAGCCCCGCTTCAAACGCAACCGCCGGGGCGGACGCAATCGCAAGCATTCCTCGGGTCACGCCGTAAACGCATAATGCGGCTGCTCTGTTCGAGGGTCTTTTCCAATTTTTTCGGCCATGCGGGGATTGATATGTTTCTTATATGTTCCATATCAATTCCCTGCTCTTTTACATTGTTAAGAGGAACGATTCGATGGTGCGCGCTCTTCGAATGCCAGGCGTCGCATTAGCCATGCATGCGTCACATTACCAGCAACCGCTGTCCGCCGTCTGATTCGGTGGCTGGGCGGAATTAGCGCCGGCATCCGGGCCCAAAACCGGTACAAACCGTTATCAAACGTTATAAATGATGATGAAACGGTATGGTGAAAACGGCTGCCGGATGTCGCACCCGGGCATGCACCGCGCGCATGACTGACGGGCGCGGAATCCGGCCAAATCTCGAATTGCGTCTAATTAGCGATTATAGACTGTCGATTTATGCAGCGATCCGTTAATAATCAGATAGGTTGGCATCGTAAATTGAAGAAAACGGGTCGCCGATGGTCGTTTGGTCTCTTCGTATAATCGATAGATTCGGGAAACTGGTGGTGACCATTGCTGTCACCATTCTGGTCGTGCTCGCATCGTTTGCGGTCACCTATTTTGATTCAATCCTGTTCGATCATAAGGGCGCCTCTAAAAATTATCCCCTTGTCAGCATTATCTGTCTAGAATCACGATATCATCATTCAGTTGAGACCAAAGGAATTACAA
>NZAK01000052.1 GCA_002687515.1 Rhodospirillaceae bacterium | reverse complement strand
GCCGCCGTGGGCTGTGTTGGCAAAACCTTCCATGGTGATGGTGTCGTTGCCCGCTTCGCCGTTGGCAAAGCCACCATCGCCAGTGATCGAAATGCTGTCATCGCCGTCGCCGCCATGAAGACGATTCCAGTTTCCTCCAGTGTTGAAGGTGCCAGTTTTTCCTCCAGTGTCGAAGGTGGCATTGTTTCCTGCAGCTTTGAGAATGTCATTGCCGGCGCCGCCATAGGCTGTGTTGGAATTACCGGTGATTGTGACGATGTCGTCGTCCGCCCCGGCTGCAATGTTGTTAGAATTGCCGATAACTGTGATGTCATCGGCTCCCGCGCCGCCGTGGGCTGTGTTGGAATTACCGGCCACCAGGATANTGTCGTTGCCCGCTTCGCCGTTGGCAAAGCCACCATCGCCAGTGATCGAAATGCTGTCATCGCCGTCGCCGCCATAAAGACGATTCCAGTTTCCTGCAGCGTTGAGGGTGTCGTTGCCTGCTTCGCCATAGGCTGTGTTGGAATCGTCGCCGATTGTGACGATGTCATTGCCGTTGCCAGCATCAATGATATTTTTCTCTCCAAAAACGCCAATCCTATCTTCGCCATCCTGACCGAGTATTGTATTGTCATCGCCGCTGATTGCGATCACATCATCACCGGCGCCGCCATACGCTGTGTTGGAATTACCGGCCACCTGGATACTGTCATTGTCGGCGCCGCCATCGGCGGTGTTGCTGTCGCCGCTCAATTCGATAAAATCCTCGCCGCCGTGGCCGAGAACGGAATTGCGATCGCCATACACAAAGATGTCATCATTGCCCCAACTACTCCAGATCGTACTGTCGCTGCCCGTATGAAAGAGGATGTCGTGGCCAGAAGCGCCATCTATGTACAGCGAATCGCCGGTGCTGATGATGGTGTCATCGCCGTCTTCGCCCCAGGCCGAACTCGTGTCGCCGCTAATCGTGATGAAGTCGTTGCCGGTGCCGCCCCAGACGTTGTTAAAGTTTCCCGCGGCATGAATGACATCCGAGCCTGAACCGCCATAGAGCAAGTTACTGTCACCGACGGCTCCCAATGCATCATTTCCGGCATCACCATGGACCGCGTTGTAATGGCCGGAGATGGTGAGGGAATCGTCGCCAATTCCACCGTCAACAGTGTTGCCCCGACCGATGGCCGTGACGTCATCGTTGCCGGCACCACCTGCAATCGAGGCGTTATCGCCGACCTGGACAATAAGATCATTGCCCACATTTCCAGAAAGGTAATTCCAGTCGCCCGTGGCGAAGATGCTGTCGTTGCCATCTTCACCCGAGACAGAGTTTTGGCCGCCAAGGACGGTAATATGGTCACTGCCGGTACCGCCGAGAACGCCGGTACTGCCGCCGTAAGAATAAATATAATCGTTGCCGGCGCCACTGGAAATATTGCTATTGGATCCGAACGCGACAAGAACGTCAGGTGCGTTGCCACCGGTCATGGAGACGTTGTCCCGAAAATGTACCCTGGTCGAGCTGTCCCATTGATGACCGTTGGCCATCGCATACTCATAAATTTCGTCCGCTCCGGCCCCGAACGCGGCCGCACTGACGGCCATGCTGTCAATCGTCGAGATAACGTCGCCGGAGGTTCCAATAATGTCGTTCATGACATCGGCGATGGAGCCCATGCCCGCATTCACGCCCCCGTTGGCGGCGGCATAGTAATCGAAGGCCGCCTGTTGGATTACCGCCCCGGCGCCGCCAATCTCGGTCAAGGTGTCACCGACCAAACTGACGCCGTCATCGGCAATGGTCGTGACGCCATCGGTGAGGTTTTGTAACGCGTCAACTACGTTACCGCCGGCAGAAGCTGCCGTGACCTCGGCGTAGCTAAGAGCATCAACGACAGCGTCGAAGGTGCTGCTCAGACTGTCAAAGTCGTTGCTCAAATCGTTGAACTGGCTGTTCGTCCAGTCCCAGGCGCTGTTGAAGGCGGATTCCAGTTGGTCCGTGGGCAGATCGATGTCGAAGCCGGTGTTCTGCTGAAATATATATTCCCAGCCTTCTTCGGTGCCGAGCACGCTCCAATCAGCTCCACCGATAGCACCGCCAACGGCGTCGACGAAAAATTGATCGCCCATGCCGCCTTCTTCAGTGGACCAAACCCAGCTATAGCCATCAGCCGCCTCACTTAAGTGGACAGTATCCATGAGGAAGTCATTAATTGACCAGCCTGCTCCCTCGAACCAATCGCCAATGTCAACTCCGGCTCCTTCAAGCCAATCTACCGCTGCACCCATAACACTCTCCTCTATCTGTCGCCCCTCGGGGCTGGTTCAAATCCGGCCGCCGCATGCGTCCGGTGTGGTTTATTCGGTAATTCGGCATTAAATTACCACTTTAAAAAATAAAAAAGGTTTCTGAGATGTTTCTGAGCGATTCTTTTTTTAAGGCATTGATTTTATTGTATTATTCAGCGCGGCGCGGTCATTTGTGCCGGAATCTTCGCGCAATATGAGTACCGGCGGCGGCCAATTGGACGACCGTGGGCGATGTTTCCGCGCGGCGATTCCATATATTGTTCGCAAACTTGTTCCCCGGAAATTTTTCACCATCCCCCTTGAATTGTTCATTTTTTGTTCTAAGTAATAAACCTGGACATTGTGAATAGGAAGTCCGATCGGCGCCCGCCCTCAGGTGCGGCGGCAGGCGGCCCCGCGCGCCCGCCAACGACGCTTAAAAGCGGTATAAACCGGTATGAACCGTTAGGAATAGTGATGAAACGGTATGGTGGATTTTGGTGGAATGTGTCGCACCAAGAAAGAAAATTCACCACAGAGACGGTGAGACAATGAGGAAAATTTTAGCGCTTCGCGCTTTTTATCCCCTTCTCACCGCCTCACCGCCTCTGTGGTTCAAAACTGCTGGGTTCAGGGTGCCGCCGGAGTGCCGGCGCCTGGTCCATCAAGTGTCTCCGGAACTTTGGCCTCGCGGCGTTCGCGCTGCGCGATATAGACGACGGCGCCGACGATGATGGCGCCGCCGAGGATGGTCGAGACGGGCGGAACCTCGGCGAAGAAGATGAATCCCAAAACCGCCGCCCAGACCAGTTTCAGGAAATTCACCGGCTCGATAACCCCGAAATCGGCGAACTTGATGGCCCAGGCGCCGATCAATTGCTGCGAGGTTCCGATCAGTCCCATCAGCAATAGCCAGAGCCATTGGTCCGGGCTCGGGCTTTGCCAGAAAATCAGCGCCGTCGGCAGCGAAAACAGCGTGGTCAGACCGTTGTGCCAGAAGACCAGGACCACCGGCGAATCGATGCGGGTGACGATCTTGTTGCAAAGGCGCGCCGCCGCCATGCCGGCCGAAACCGCGACGATGGCCAGCATCGGCCCCGAGATTTCGGCGAAGCCGGGCTTCAACACCACCAGCATGCCGCCGAAGCCGACGGCCAGCGCCAGCCACCGCCACAAAAGAGACGCCTCGCCGAGGAACAGGATGGCGCCGACCAGGGTAAACAGGGACGATGCGTAACCGATGGCGGTCAGATCGGCGAGCGGCACCTTGGGCAAGGCCCAGAACCAGCCGATGAGGGCGGCGGCGAATATGGCGGCGCGGATCGTCTGCATGCCGGGAACCCGCGACGCGACGCGCCTGAAACCGCCGCCTCGCAACGCCGCCGGCAGGAAGGTGACGAAACTGAACAAGCTGTAGAGGAAGACAATGACAAACGGCGACAACTCGCNGCCCAGCTTCTTGCCGACCGCGCCCAACAGGATAACCAGCAGCGACGATACCGCCGCCAGCATGATCCCGGCCAAATTGCGGTTGCGGTGTTCNGCCATTTGGGTTTTCGCATTCCGGTATGGAGGTCAGGGTGCAAAATATCGGTGGCGAACATAACGCTCGCCAGCCGTGAATTCATCCACTAAATAATGTAATCAAACGTCGGCGCCAGCCGGCACCACGCCAATCACCCAGGAGCGAACACCAAAATGTCCGACCAAATCAGCGCATCACACATTCTTATTGGCCACGCCGACGCCCGCAGCGGCTCGGCCGATCTCAGCCGCGAGGACGCATTGGCCAAAATCGAAGGCATCAAGGTCGAGATCGAGGGCGGTGCAAGCTTCGCCGACCAGGCGGTGGAAAATTCCGACTGCCCGTCATCGGCCAAGGGCGGCGATCTGGGATCGTTCGGCCCGGGCGCCATGGTTGCCGAGTTCGATAGCGCCGCCTTCGAATTGGAAGTCGACCAGATCAGCGATGTGGTGGAGACCGATTTCGGTTTTCACCTGATCCACCGGACTTCCTGATTTGAATTGCCCCGGCAATTAAATGGCGACCGGCCATTGCGCCGGGCCACGCGGCGCGCCAAATTAAGAATAGTTTGGAGAAATTCCGGCGATCCGCCGAGGATTGAATGAGACCACCTTCCGTCGACGCCCCGCCCAGAACCGGCAGGCGCAACGACCTCGCCACCGTACGCACCCTGCTGCCCTATTTGTGGCCGAAGGGATCGGCGGAGATGCGCGTCCGCGTCGTCATCGCCATCCTTCTTCTGGCGGCGGCCAAGGGCATCAATGTGGTTTCGCCGATCCTCTTTAAATTCGCGGTCGATGCGCTCGACGGCAAGGGCGCGGCGATCGCCGTGGTTCCGATTGCATTGCTCGCCAGCTATGGCCTGGCGCGAGTGCTGTCGATCGCCTTCGGCGAGTTGCGTGATGCCGTCTTCGCCCGCGTCGCCCAGCGCGCGATCCGCGAAGCCGGGCTAAAAACCTTCCGCCATCTGCACCGCCTGGCGCTGCGTTTCCATCTCGACCGGCAGACCGGCGGCCTGAGCCGGGCCGTCGAGCGCGGCACCAAGGGCATCGATTTCTTGCTTAATTTCATGCTCTTCAACGTGATCCCGACCCTGCTGGAAATCCTGCTTGTCTGCGGTGTCATGTGGGGGCTGTTCAACTTCTGGTTCGCGGCTGTCACCTTCGTCACCGTCGGCTTCTATATCTTCTGGACGGTGGCGATCACCGACTGGCGATTGAAGTACCGCCGCCGCATGAACCGCATGGACTCCGAAGCCAACACCAAGGCCATCGATTCGCTGCTCAATTACGAGACGGTCAAATATTTCGGCAACGAGGAGCATGAATCGCGCCGCTTCGACGCTGCCCTGCGCTCCTACGAGGAAGCTGCGGTCAAAAGCAAGGTTTCGCTGGCGTATCTGAATATCGGCCAGGCCGTGGTCATCTCGATCGGGCTGACGGTGGTCATGATCATGGCCGGCTTCGGGGTGAAATCGGGAACCATGACCCTCGGCGATTTCGTGCTGGTCAATGCCTACCTGATACAGCTTTTCATGCCGCTCAACTTCCTCGGCTTCGTCTACCGGGAAATCAAACAGTCCCTCGCCGACATGGAAGATATGTTTTCGCTTTTGAAGGTGGAGCGGGAAATCGACGACAAGCCGGACGCGGCGGCGTTATCCGTCACTGACGGCGAGATCCGCTTCGAACATGTCGATTTCGATTACACCGGCAGGCGCGAAATCCTGAAAGACGTGTCGTTTACGGTTCCGCCCGGTAAAACGGTGGCCATCGTCGGGCCCAGCGGCGCCGGCAAATCGACCATTTCCAGGCTGCTCTACCGCTTTTACGACGCCAGCGGCGGGCGCATCAGCATCGATGGCCAGGATATCCGTAATGTGACCCAGGACAGTTTGCGCGCCGCCATCGGCATCGTGCCGCAGGATACGGTGCTGTTCAACGACACCATCTTCTACAACATCGCCTATGGCCGCCCCGATGCAACGCCGTCGGAGATCGAGGAGGCGGCGCGCATGGCGAGCGTGCATGACTTCATCGCCGAAATGCCCGATGGCTACAACACCCGCGTCGGCGAGCGCGGCTTGAAGCTTTCCGGCGGCGAAAAGCAGCGTGTCGCCATCGCCCGCACCATCCTCAAGGGCCCCAAAATCCTTCTCTTCGACGAAGCGACCTCGGCGCTGGATACCCACACCGAGCGGGAAATCCAGAAATCTATGGACCAGGTCGCCGCCGACCGCACGGCACTGGTCATCGCCCACCGGCTATCGACGGTGATCGGCGCCGACGAGATTCTGGTGCTCGATCATGGCCGCATCATCGAGCGCGGAGCGCACGGCCAACTGCTGGCCGCCGGCGGCGCCTATGCGCGCATGTGGATACGCCAGCAGGAAGCCGCCAAGGCGCAGGAGACCTTGGAACAGACCAGGGAGCCGGAGGCCAGGGAGCCCGACGACAGCGGCGAAGACGCAACCGAGGCCGCCGAATAGGGATTTACTGCTTCGCTCTGGCCAAGTTGGCGCGGATGAATTCGATGCGGGCGGCGGCGGATTTATCGGCCTCGCCGATTTGCGCCGGCGTCAGCTTGGCGGTGATGCCGTCCCGGACCTTTGCCGGAACCTGGCCGCCCAGGCGTTCGGCCACCCGCAGCCACATTAGGGCGCGTGACAAGTCCAAGCCGACGCCGGCGCCGCGCGCATACATCAAGGCCAGGTTGAACTGGGCCTGGATCAGCCCGCCGTTGGCGGCTTTCAAATAGCGCATCGCCGCCTGTTTCGCATCGCGCTTAACGCCGCGGCCACGTTCCAGCATCAAGGCCAGGTTGAACTGGGCGCGGAGCGATCCGGCGCCGGCCGCCTTTTCATACCAGGATGCGGCCGCGACGGGATCGCGGGCGACGCCAATACCCCGGTAATAAAATTCACCCAGCCGGAAGCCGGCCTTGGCATGCGCTTGCGCCGCCGCCGCCCGGTACCATTTGGCGGCGCCGGCGAGATCGGGGGCGCCGCGTTCGCCGGTTTCGAGCAGGCGGGCGAGCAGGAATTGTGCCTCCGCGTTACCGGCCTCGGCGGCCTTCTGGTACCATCGCATGGCCTGGCCGTAATTGTCCGCCGCCGGCACCTGGGCCAGAGCCGGTATTTGGGCCGGCAAGGCCAAACCGGCGAAGAAAATCAGCGCCAAAAATAATATTGATGTGATATTCGGCATACGCCCCCGGCATCCACTAGACGCCCCGCGCAAAGCGGCGCGGGTGGCGTCATTCTAACGAAGGGGGCTGTATCCGGCTACCGCCTATTCCTTGCTGTCTTGGGCGTCCTTGGCATCGGGGCCCTTGGCTTCGCTGTCTTTCGGCGGCAAGGGTTCGGTGATCCGCGACTTTTTGATCTCATCCTTGTCGTCCTGGCTCACCGGGGGCGGAAGATTAGGCGATTGCAGGATCGGCATTGAGGCCGCCGGAACGCCGCTACGGCCGGTCATTTTCACGAACGATTCGGGAACCGGTTCCGGATCGCGCACCCAGAATGGAACCGCCGGCGGCGCTTTCAATTCCGGGATGGGAGCCGGTTCGGGGGCATCATAGCGGCTTGGATGCGGCCCGTAATAATTCACCAAGCGTCTTTTGTCTGGATGGTTGGGTTGGCGAAAACACTCCACCGAGGCGAGCGACTGGTAGCAATAAAGCGGCTCGAAATCGTGTACGGCCTCCTCGTAGGAATCGACGAAACCGCATCCGCTCAACGCCAAAATAAAGCCCACGGACATTATGTTTTTTTGCATTCAATCTGCTCCTGGAATTGTCCCCCGCCCCAATAGGGGCGGGATATTCACCAATTGCAGGATGCCCGAAACAGGTGAATTTTAGATTAATCGGGAGGGGCGCAGCCCGGCTGGGGATGGCCGGGTCGGCCCGCGCGCGTCGATCTTGGCACCTGTCTGTGTCAGGTGCACTGCCTTACGTTTGTATCAGCTATACCCGAGCACGCCTCACGCCCGGCTGGCCGACCCGGCCATCCCCAGCCGGGCTATACCCTAATTACCAAGCGGCCGCGCACTTGTCCGGCCAGGATGGCATCGGCATGGCCCGCGACCTCACCCAGCGGCACCTCGGAAACCATCGCTTCGAGCTTGTCGGCGGGCAGATCCTCGGCCAGGCGCGCCCAGGCCTGGACGCGGCGCTGCTTCGGGCACATCACCGAATCGATACCGAGCAGGCTGACGCCGCGCAGCAGGAACGGCACCACCGTGGTTTCCAGCTTCGGCGACGCCGCCAGGCCGACCGCCGCGCAAGCCGCGCCGGTTTTGAGCGAGGCCAGGAGATTGGCCAGGATGACGCCGCCGACCGCGTCGATGGCGCCGGACCAGCGTTCCGAACCCAAGGGCCCCTTGGGCGGCTCTTCCAGCTCGGCGCGCGCGATGATCGAGCTGGCGCCGAGGCCGGTCAGATAGTCGTGGGTTTCGGCGCGACCGGTCGATGCGGCGACCCGGTAGCCGAGCTTGACGAGGATGGCGACGGCGACGCTGCCGACGCCGCCGGCGGCGCCGGTGATCAGCACCTCGCCTTCATTAGCCGGCGTCAGCCCGTGATCTTCCAGCGCCAGCACCGCCAGCATGGCGGTATAGCCGGCGGTGCCGATGGCCATCGCCTGGCGCGTCGAGATAGCGTCCGGCAACGGCACCAGCCAATCGGATTTCACCCGCGCCTTGCCGGCATAGCCGCCCCAATGGGCCTCGCCGACCCGCCAGCCATTGAGCACCACCCTATCGCCGGACGCATAATCGGGCGAATCGGATGCCTCGACAACGCCGGCGAGATCGATCCCGGGTACGTGCGGATAATTGCGCACCAGCCGCCCCAGGCCTTTCAGGACCATGCCGTCCTTGTAATTGAGGGTCGAATATTCGGTACGCACCAACACGTCGCCGTCGGGCAAATCGCTGTCGGTCAGTTGGGTCACAGCCGCGCTAACCGCGCCATCGCTTTCTTCCAGCATCAATGCCTGGAATGGTTTCGTATCGGTCAAGATCGTTCCTCCTCGTTGGTTTTGAGCCGCCAGGCCAGCTCCCGGCCCGCGTGGAAGGGCAGGACGGCGCCGCTGCCGTCTACATTTACCGGTTCGCCATCCGGCGGCCCGCCCCGGGCCAGCGTCACCCGGCCCTCGTTCAAGGGCAGGCCGTAGAATTCGGCGCCGTAAACGGAGGCGAAGCCTTCCAGCTTGCCCAGGGCGCCTTCCTCGTCGAAGACCTGGGTATAGAGTTCCAGCGCCGCCGGCGCGCTGAAGATGCCGGCGCAGCCGCAAGCGGCCTGCTTGGCGCCAACCTCGTGCGGCGCCGAATCGGTGCCCAGGAAAAACCAGGGCTCGCCCGAGGTGGCGGCCTGGCGCAGGGCGATGCGGTGGGCTTCGCGCTTGGCCACCGGCAGGCAGTAATGATGGGGGCGGAGGCCGCCTTCGAAGATGGCGTTGCGGTTGATGATCAGATGGTGGGCGGTGATGGTGGCGCCCAGCGATCCTTCCCTGGCGTCCTTTTGGCCGCGCACATATTCCACGGCGTCAGCGGTGGTGATGTGTTCGAGAACCGCCTTCAGCCCCGGAACGCGGGCCAGCAGCGGGTCCAGCACCTTGTCGATGAACACCGCTTCGCGGTCGAACACATCGACCTCGGCGTCGGTCACCTCGCCATGAATGAGAAGCGGCATGCCGATTTCCGTCATGCGCTCAAACACCGCATCCAGCTTGCCCATATCGGTAACGCCCAATTCGGAGTTGGTGGTGGCGCCCGCCGGAAAAAGCTTGGCCGCCGTGAAAACGCCGTCGGCGAAACCCGCCGCCAAGGCATCGGGGTCGGTGGTGTCGGTCAAATAACAGGTCATCAGGGGCTGGAACCCCGGTCCGCCTTCGGGCAGCGCGTTGATGATGCGGCGGCGATAGGCAACCGCGTCGGCCAAGGTGGTCACCGGCGGCACCAGATTGGGCATGACGATGGCGCGGCCGAATTGGCGCGCCGTGAAGGGCGCGACGGCGCGCAGCATATCGCCGTCGCGCAAGTGCACGTGCCAGTCGTCGGGACGGCGCAATGTTAGGTGATCGCTTGAACTCATGGATGCCCGGTCTCTGATGAAATCCGCGTTGCAGTGATAGCCGATTTCGGCACAACAGACAAAGGGGCCATTCGGTTTAATTCGGTGCCTAATTAGGCTACTGCGCCAGGCGGATCAAAATCACCGTCACCGCCGCCCATTGCAGCATGTGCAAGATAACGCTGACCCGGTGCACGGTCTTGAATCTGGCATCGTCGCCGGCGTCGCGGGCGCGGTTGGCGGCGGGCACCAGGAAGCGCGCCGCGAACAGGAAGGCGGCGGCGACGGCGAGCATGGTAACCACCTCGACCCCGTAGCTTTGCCCCGGCATCAGTAACAGTGCCGGTACGATGGCCAGCGCCGCCATCACCCGGTGGTAGACGGGAAACACCTGGCGCAGGAACGCCGCCGCGTCCCCGCGTTCGCTAAAGCGGAAGACCAGCGGCGTGAACAGGAAGGCGAAAAAACCCATGCCGCCGAACTGGGCGGCAACGGCGATCAGCGCCAGGACATGCAAATTCAGCCAATCGAACATGCCGGGATACACGCGGTGAAAGTCTGTATCCCATACTTTATACCGGCGCCGCCGCCGCTTTGACAGGCTTTCGAAACTTTTGTGAGGCATTTTTGAGCAACTTGCGCGGTGCTTTGCGCGGCATCTTGGCGCATATGGCATCGCCGTAGTTTCGCCATAGGCAATGCGTTCCGCGATTGCCTAAATCCCTCCGATTCCCTAATATCATCACCGTCAATGGGAATTACCAGGGAGACATATTGGTAATTGCTCTTGATCAAACTTAATTCTTCAACCGATCGTTTTTCCAATAATAAGGGGGTATTTACCATGAGCAATAAATCCACTGCCACTCTCGGCGCGGCAAGTGTTGTGTTGGCAACAGCCATCTTCGCAGCGGTCCCGACATCGGCAGACGCGGCGCAAAAACTTCGCTACGCCACCTGGGATCCGCCACATCATGAAATGCGCAAATTCGGCGTCGATTTGTGGGTCAAGAGTATCGGTAAGGTGACCGGGGGCCGCGTCAACGTTAGAATGCTGGCCAAGGGCTTGGGGGCGCCGCCCGCCTATCACGATTTCATCAAGAAGGGCGCGATCGACGTTGCCCATATTATCCCGGCCTACACGCCGGGCCGGTTCCTGCTCCACAAAATGGCTGAATTCCCGTTCCTGACCGACAGCGCCAAGGCGCGGACGGTTGGCTATTGGCGGGTCTACAAAAAACATTTTGAAAAAGCCGGTGAAGCCAAGGGTATGAAGCTGATGACCTTCTGGGTGCACGGCCCCGGGCTGATCCACAATTCAAAGCGCCCGGTCACCGAAATGTCGGCTCTCAAGGGGCTCAAGATCCGAGTGTCCGGCGACAATAACAGCGCGCTAGCCAAAAAAATGGGCGCGACGCCGATCTTTGCGCCGATCACCAAGGTGCACAATATGTTATCGAAGGGTGTAGCCGATGGCGTATTCCTGACCTTCGAGGGCATCAAGAACTTCAAGCTCGGGAAACTGGTGAAATATACGACGGTGCCGCCGGGCGGGCTTTATGCCACGGTGTTTCAAATGTTTATGAACCAAAAAGTCTGGGACGGCATTGCCAAGGGCGATCAAAAACTGATCGAAAGCGTTTCCGGCGAGCATGCCGCGAATTACATCGGTGATGCCTGGGACCTGGCCGACCGCAACGGCATCAAATACATGAAGGAACATGGCATCAAGATTGTGCCGATGCCGGCTGCCTTTACCAACAAAGTCAAGCAAATGTGGAAACCGTTGCAGGCCGAATGGATGAAAAAGGCGGCCGCCAAGGGCGTCAATGGCGAAGCCGCGTTGGCCATGTTCAAAGCGGAGATCGCAAAGATCGAAGCCAGCATGAAGAAATAGCGTCCGCGGCGCCCTTCATGATCGGTTCCGATAAATACGCCCGGCTCCGCAAGAATGCGAGCCGGGCGTTGGTTCTGTTCGCCGCCGTCACCCTGTTCGTGATCATGTGGCTTACCGTCGTCGATGTAGTGACCCGCGACGTGTTCAATGTTTCCATCGTCGGCCTGTTCGAAGTTACGGAAATCATGATGGGAATCCTGGTGTTCGCCGGCTTGCCGATCATCACCGCCAATGAAGGTCATGTTTCGGTAACGCTGCTGGATGCGGTTATCGGGGGGCGCCTGAAAATACTGCAAAAGGTGTTGGTCAACCTGTTGTGCACCGTCGTCCTGGCGGTTTTCGCCTGGCAGCTGTGGACCGTGGCCGAGACATTGGCGTCTTACAACGACATTACCCTGTTTCTGAAGGTACCGTTGGCGCCGGTTGCCTATTTCATGTCCGTCATGACGGCCATCAGCGCGCCGATCCAGCTTGCCTTGCTGCTTCCGACTTCCGGTGCGCCGTCAAAGACGCCGCCGGCAAGCGTATAGGGATTAAAGGCAGTCATGATTGACGCCCTCGTCATCTTCACCATCCTGGTCGTGCTATTGTTCCTGCGGGTGCCGGTGGCGTTCTCGATGGCTTCCATCGGTATCGTCGGATTTGCCTATTATGTAAGCTGGTCCGGCGTGATGGCCATGGTCGGGCGCCTGGCTTTCGATACCGCCCAATCGTCCGAGCTTTCGGTCATTCCGCTGTTTGTCCTGATGGGCAATTTCATTACCCGCGCCGGTCTGGCGGATGAACTTTATACAGCCGCCTATTCCTGGATAGGCCATAGACGGGGCGGCTTGGCGATGGCCACCATCATCTCGTGTGGCGGGTTCAGCGCCGTTTGCGGATCATCGGTCGCCACCGCGGCGACCATGGCCAAGGTCGCGATGCCACCGATGCGCCGGTTTCACTATGCCGATACCCTGGCCACCGGCGCCATAGCCGCCGGCGGCACGCTCGGTATTCTCATTCCGCCGAGTGTCATTCTGGTCATTTACGGCATCATGACATCGACCGACATCGGCGCCCTCTTCATCGCCGGCATCATTCCCGGAATCCTCGGTATCATCGGATACAATATCGCGATTTCCATTACCACGCGCCTCAAACCGGAGATCGGCCCGCCCGGCGAGAAAGCGGACTGGCCGGCCAGAATGAAGGCGCTTGGCCGGGTTTGGGGNGTTTTGTTGCTGTTTATCATCGTCATCGGCGGCATATATGTCGGCTTGTTTACCCCGACCGAGGCCGCCGGTATCGGTGCCTGCGGCGGATTTTTCTTTGCGCTGTTCCGGAAAACACTCAATTTGAAAAGCTTATTCGAATTGCTTTCGGACGCCGCCCAAACGACAGCCATGTTGTTTTTTATCCTCATTGGCGCAATGATATTTTCGAATTTGATGAACGAAACCGGCATGCCGGAAGCCCTTGGCGGCATAGTAACCGGTTTGGATACCCACCCGCTCGTCGTCGTCTTCGCCATCATGCTGATTTATATCGGTTTGGGCGCGGTTCTCGACAGCATCGCCATGATCCTTCTGACCATCCCCTTGTTCTTTCCGATCATCATCGGCTTGAAATTGGATCCCGTCTGGTTCGGGATCATTGTCGTCGTGGTCACCGAGATCAGTCTCATCACGCCGCCGGTGGGAATGAACATTTTCGTCCTGAACACGGTCCTGCCCGAAGTCGGCACCGGCACCATCTTTCGCGGCGTGACACCGTTTTGGATGGTCGACATCGTGCGCCTGACNATATTGGTGCTGTTTCCGGCAATCACCCTGTTCCTGCCGTCAACGATCGGATAGCCGTGCCCGGGGGACCGTCGCGGTTCCAAATTTCCTTGCATTTGTTCTGATTTTGTTCTATACTGGGCGCTGCTCTTTTGACACTGTGAATAGGAGTAATTACCGAGACGCGCCCGTGGCCGGCGCGCGCGGCCGCGCGCTTGGCTGGACGTGCCGACCGCCCCCGATAAATGTCCGCAGATGTCCATGAATGTCCATAAATGACCGTCATGTCCATGCCGTTTTTTATGAAATATGTCGCATCCAGCCATGCATTGGGCGCATGACGCATCGAAGGAATAGCGAGCCAGGCGGGCGTCCAACTCGGCATCGGCGCCGGCCTTCACCGCGTGCTCGGTCAGCGCCCTGGTTTCGATGAGGTTCTGCGAGCCGGTGGCGACGATGACCGGGGCGCGGCCCCTGACCATCTCGATGGCGGTGTCGCAAGTCAGGTTGCTATAGCTGTGCAGAAGACGTCGGATTCTATAAGCTTTGTAAGGGCGGGATCGCGAGGAAACGGAGCGCATTTAGTGGAGAACGAAGAAAATCCGAAGGGCGTCTTCGCCTATCACATGCGCACCAAACATGGCCGCCGCGGCTTTGCGCCGGGCCCCGGCTTCATGGATTGGGCCAACCAGCCGGACCCATTCCGGCGTTACGATGGCGCCGAATTCCTTGCGCTGCCCTTGGTGGCGGGGCCGGCGGATGTGGATTTCAGCAGCCTCGACCGCGCCGGATCGGTGCCGCCGCGCGGACTCGACGCCGAAAACCTGTCGCTGTTCCTGGAGTTGTCCCTGGGACTGACCGCATGGAAGGAATACCAGGGTTCGCGCTGGGCGCTACGCGCCAATCCGTCCAGCGGCAACCTGCACCCGAGCGAATGCACGCTCCTGGCGCCGCCCATCGAGGGGGTCTGCGAGCAGCCCGGCATCTTCCATTACGCACCCTTGGATCATGGGCTCGAGCTGCTGCAGGCGCCAGGCATGCGAACCCTCGCCCCGTTGATCGGCGATGACGGGACATCGTTCCTGGCGATCCTGTCTTCGGTTCACTGGCGGGAATCATGGAAGTATGGCGAGCGCGCCTACCGCTATTGCCAGCACGACGCCGGCCATGCCCTCGGCTCCATACGCTATGCCGCCGCCCTTTTGGGCTGGCGCGCGCGCCTGTTGGCCGAACCGTCCGATGCCGAACTGGCGGCGCTGGCCGGTCTCGACCGTACCGATTTGTTCGCCCACGGTGAAAGCGAGGTTCCGGATTTCTGCATCGCGGTGGATGCCGGCGCTCCGGCGGACATGGAGGCCGGGACCTGGGGGCGCGCGGCGCCGGATACCGCCGCCGGCGAATGGCTGGGCACCCCCAACCGGTTGAGCGAACAGCACGTGCGCTGGCGCGCCATCGATGACGTCGAGGCCAGCGCCGCCAAACCGCGGACGGAATCTGCGAACTTCACCGAATCGACAAAAGCCGGAGCCGAGAGGAGCGACTTCGGTATCGCCGCGACTGACATCATCCGAAGACGCCGCAGCGCCGTCGCCATGGATGGCACCACCGGCATGGACAAGGAGGCCTTTCTCGGCGTGTTGGCCCGCACCCTGCCACGGGCCGGGTCGGTGCCGTGGGACGGATTTCCCTTTGCCCCAGCGCTTTCGCTGGCGCTCTTCGTACACCGGGTCGGTGGCCTGCCCCCGGGCCTCTATCTGTTCGCGCGGGGCTTGGACCATGCCGAGCGCCTGCGCGCCGTCGCTCCCGATTTCATCTGGCGTGAGCCGGTGGGCGGCGATTTGCCGCTCTACCTATTGACCGAGGGCGATCTGCGCAACGCGGCGCGCGCCGTAAGCTGTGGCCAGGACATCGCCGCCGACGGCGCCTTCAGCCTGGGCATGATCGCCGATTTCTCAGGAATAATCGAAGCCGAAGGACCGTGGGCCTATCGCCGCCTGCATTGGGAAGCGGGGCTGATCGGCCAGGTGCTGTACCTGGAAGCCGAAGCGGCGGGGCGGCGCGCCACCGGCATCGGCTGCTTTTTCGACGACGAGATGATGGAGATCCTGGGCCATGACGTGGGTCCGGAGCGCGAAGCCTGGCGGAGCCTCTATCATTTCACCGTCGGCGGCGCCGTCGACGACGACCGCCTGGCGACCCTGGACGCCTATCACCACCTGCCCGAAGAGAGGCGCACGCGTGCTTAACCGCCTTCGATTTTCGGCACCAGGACGATTTCCTTGGCGTCGATGATCGGCTGCAGCAGCGAATCCTCCATCAACTGGCCGTCGATGGCGACCGCGAAACCGCTTTCCAGGACCGGCGCCAGGCGGGGGTAGCGTTGGCCAAGTATTTTAAAAAGCTGCATCACGTTGGCGGCATCGGTCTCGATGGCGTCATCGTCGCCGGTATATTGGCGCACCTCTCCGATGAAGACGACGCGCGCCAAAACTCAAGCCCCCGCGCCGCCGCCCTTGATCGCCTTCAAGATCTTCGGCGGCGACAGCGGAAGATCGCGGAACCGCATGCCGAGGGCGTTTCCGACGGCATTGGCGACGGCGGCTTGCGGCGGCACGATCGGCGTTTCGCCGACGCCGCGGACGCCATAGGGATGGTTCGGGTTCGGCACCTCGACGGTGCAGACATCGATCATCGGCACGTCGGAGGCCACCGGCACCCGGTAATCGAGGAAGCCCGGGTTCTCGAGAACGCCGTTTTCATCGTAGACATATTCCTCGTTGAGCGCCCAGCCGATGCCCTGCACGGCGCCGCCATGAAGCTGGCCTTCGACATAGCCGGGCGAAATGGCGCGGCCGACATCCTGGAACACGGTGTAACGCAGCACCTTCACCTGGCCGGTCTTCTTATCGACCTCGACATCGACCAGATGGGCGCCGGTCGCCGGGCCTTGGCCGGTCGCATTGATCTCGGCGTGGCCGGCGATCGGCCCGCCGGTCATCGGCGCCTTGGCGGCGATCTCGGCGAGGCTCATCGGTTGGTGATCGCCGACATTGGCGCCGGCCGGGCGGGCATGGCCGTCTTCCCAGACGACCTCGTCGGCCGATACGCCCCAGATCTGCGCGGCGCGGTCGCAGGCGACACGGATGGCGCCGCGCGCCGCTTCGACGCAGGCCATGCCGGTGGCGAAAGTGGTGCGGCTGCCGGCGGTGAGGAAGGTGAAGCCGATCGACGAGGTATCGCCGACGATCGGGCGCACCTTGCCGTAATCGATGCCCAGTTCCTCGGCGACCATGGCCGCCATCGAGGCGCGGCTGCCGCCGATATCGGGATTGCCCTCGATCAGCGTTACCGTGCCGTCGTCGGAGACATTGACCGAGGCGCAGCTCACGCCGCCGGCATGCAGCCAAAAGCCGGCGGCCATGCCGCGGCCCTGATTTTCCCCCAGGGGCGCATTGTAATGGTCATGGGCCTTCATTTGTTCGAGAAGCTGGATGAAACCGATGGGACCGTATTTGAGGCCCATCAAATTCCGGGTGCCTTCCTTGGCGGCGTTCTTGAGCCGCAGATCGACGCGGTCTAGCCCAAGCTCGTCGGCCAGTTCGTTGATCGTGCTTTCGACGCCGAAAGCCGCCATCGGCACGCCGGGAGCGCGGTAGGCGGCGACCTTGGGCCGGTTGACGCAGACGTCGTAGCCCCAGACCTTGACGTTCTCGAGATCGTAGGGCGAGAACATGCAGTTGATGGCGGCGCCGATGCTGGCGCCCTTGAAGGCGCCCGCCTGATAGGTCAATTCGCCCTCGGCGGCCGTGATGGTGCCGTCCTTTTTGGCGCCGATCTTGATCCGCACATGGGTGCCGGAGGTGGGGCCCGATGCGCGAAACACTTCGTTCCGCGACATCACGATTTTGACCGGACGCTGCGTCAACTGCGACAGGCGGATGGCCACCGGCTCGCCATAGGTGTTGTTCTTGCCGCCGAAGCCGCCGCCGATTTCCGAGGCGGTGACGCGGATGCGGGAAATATCCATGCCGAGAAGCTTGGCGCAGGCGCTACGGGCCACGAAATGGCCCTGGGTGGAGCAGAACAATTCGACCCCGTCGTCGGTGGCATGGGCGACACAGGCATGCGGCTCGATATAGCCCTGGTGCACGGCCTTGGTCGTATATTCGCGTTCGATAACGACGTCGGCGCCGGCGAAGCCCTTTTCGACATCGCCCTTTTCGCCCCTCGGGATGCGGTAGACGTTGGACGGCTTGGCGGTCTTTTCGTCCTCGCCCTCGGTGATCTGGTCATCGTGCAGGATCGGCGCGCCCGGCTGCATCGCTTCGACCGGATCGATCACATGTGGCAGCACCTCGTATTCGACTTCGATCAGCTTCAACGCCTTCCTGGCGATGGATTCGCTGGTCGCCGCCACGGCGGCCACCGGGTGGCCGTCATAGAGAACCTTGCCGCGCGCCATCATGTTCCAGGAGATATCGCGGAAATCCGAAATTATCGGCCCATGCGGCCCCGGCGTTTTCGGGAGATCGGGGAAATCGGCGCTGGTGACCACCGCCTTGACCCCGGCCAGGGCCTCGGCCTTGGAGGTATCGATGGATTTGATGCGCGCATGGGCGTGCGGCGAGCGCAGCATCTTGCCGGTCAGCATGCCCGGCAGATACAGATCGGCGCCGAACTTGGCGCGCCCGGTGACCTTATCGACGCCGTCGGGCCGGGGATTGCGCTTGCCGACCCATTTGAAATCCGTGCCATCGGGTTTTACATCATCGGGCATTGCTCAGCTTCCTCTCATCTCGGCGGCCGTATCCATAACGGCGCGGATAATCTTGTCATAGCCGGTGCAGCGGCAAAGGTTGCCGGCCAGCCAATACCGGACCTCGGTTTCGGTCGGATCGGGGTTCTTTTGCAAGAGCGCCTTGGCGGCGACTAGGACGCCGGGCGTGCAGACGCCGCATTGCAAGGCGGCCATGTCGATGAAATTTTGCTGCAAGGGATGCAGGGTTTCGCCGTCGGCCATGCCCTCGATGGTTTCGATCTCGCTTCCGTCGGCCTCGACCCCCAAAACCAGGCAGGCGCAGACCAGGCGGCCATCGATGGTGACGCTGCAGGCGCCGCAATCGCCGGTGCCGCAGCCTTCCTTGGTGCCGGTCATCTGCAATTCATCGCGCAGCACATCAAGAAGCGTCTGCTCGGTCTCGCACAAATATTCCGTCTCGTCGCCGTTGATGGTGGTGGTTACGTGGTGCTTGGCCATTGTTAATTCCCCGCCCTTTGCAGCGCGATTGACGCCGCCCGGCGCGCCAGGACGCCGGCGACATCGGTGCGGAACTCGATGGTCCCGCGCTTGTCATCGATGGGTTTGCAGGCAGCGCTGGTGGCGGCCGCCAAGTTATCCAGCGCCGCTTCGTCGACCCGCGTGCCGATCAAGGCATCCGCCGCCGGGCCGACCAGCAGCGCCGTCGGCGCCACCGCGCCCAGGCCGACACGCGCATCGCGGCAGAGGCCATCGCCATCCAGCGCCAGATTGATGCCGACGCCAACCACCGCGATATCCATCTCGGTCCTCGGGATGAAGCGCAGATAGGCATCGCCGGCGCGGTCTGGACGTTTTGGCAGGAAGAAGGAGGCGACGATTTCGCCTTTCTTGAGGGAGGTCTTTCCCGGCCCGGCCGCAATATTTTCGACCGGCACTTCGCGCCTGCCACCGGGGCCGACCACGCTTACCACGGCAGCCGCCGCGATCATCGCCGGCACAGAGTCGGCGGCGGGCGATGCGTTACAGAGATTGCCGCCGATGGTGGCGCGGCCCTGCACCTGGGTGGAGCCGATCAATTCGGCGGCCTCGACGACCCCCGGCCAGGCGGCGCAAAGGGCCTCGTGCTCGCCCAGTTCGGCACCGGTTACCGCGGCGCCGATACGGAAACCACCCTTTTCTTGCGAGATGGTCCGGGTCTCGGCTATCTTCTTGATGTCGACCAGCAATGTCGGCTCGATCAGGTCCGATTTCATCTGTACCAGAAGATCGGTGCCGCCGGCCAAAATCTTGGCATTGCCCTTGGCCTTGGCCAAGAGCGCCGTGGCGGCGTCGAAACTGTCCGGCGCCTCGTATTGAATGTCAGTCAAATTCCCCTCCCGCTATATATTACTTGCGCGTTAGGCGCCCATTTTTCGGATTTCGGCGGCGATATCGTCCTCGACACCGCGCATCGGGATGCTACTCGAAATATCGATCTGGTCCATGGCCAGCTTCCCATTGCCAATATTTGTTGCTTCCATCCTACCGTCTTCTCGGGCGACTGCAATCACCGTTATGGTCAATTTATTTAGGCGGAGCTGCCCAAGCCGATGGCCAATTTGCCTTTCAACGGATCGATAAGATCGACTAGACTGGAGGAGCAACGGCCAGCATCTGAACACGCCGCCAGCGGGGGGATCGAGCCAATGAAAAATGAAGTTAATGCTGAAACCGACGGCTTGCCGCTGCAAGGCGTTCGTGTTCTTGAATTCTGCCATACCATCATGGGACCGTCGGCGGGCGTTCTACTGGCCGACATGGGCGCCGATGTGATCAAGATCGAAGCGGCGCCCGATGGCGACAGCACGCGCCGCATGCGCGGTTTCGCGACCGGCTTTTTTTATGCCTTCAACCGCAACAAACGCAGCTTGGCCGTCGATTTGAAGTCGGACGAGGGGCGCGGGCTGGTCCACAAGCTGGCGGAAAACGCCGATGTGGTTCTGGAAAATTTCGGACCCGGCACCATGGACCGGCTCAAATGCGGCTATGCCGATTTGTCAAAGGTCAATCCCCGCATCATTTTTTGCGCGTTGAAAGGTTTCCTCAGCGGGCCTTACGAGCACCGCCCGGCGCTTGACGAGGTGGTCCAGTTCATGGCCGGCCTCGCCTACATGACCGGCCCGCCGGGCCAGCCGTTGCGCGCCGGCGCCTCGGTGATCGACATCATGGGCGGCATGTTCGCGGTGATCGGCGTGCAGGCGGCGCTGCGCGAGCGGGAATTCACCGGGCGCGGCCAGTTCGTCAAATCGGCCCTCTTTGAATCGACGGCGTTTTTGATGACCCAGCACATGGCCGGCGAAGCGATAACCGGCGAGCCGGCGCCGCCAATGGCCTCCAAGGGTGCGCGCGCCGGCGCCTGGGCAATTTACGAAGCATTGGATACGTCAGACGGGCAAAGTATTTTTATCGGACTGACCAGCGACAAACATTGGCGCGCATTTTGGCAACATTTCGATCGCCCCGACATGATCGACAATCCACGCTTTGCCACCAATGCGGACCGGGTCGAGAACCGGCCTGAATTCCGCGAAGTGGTGATCGAAAAAGTGAAAAGCCTAACGCTTCAGGAAATGACCGAACTGGCGGAAAGCATGAACATCCCATTCGCGCCGGTGGCCAAACCGGGCGATCTATTCGACGATCCGCAATTGAACGCCGAGGGCCGCATGCTGGACATCGAATTTCCGGGCGGTGTCACCAAACCGGTGCCGCCGCTGCCCATCGAAATGGGCGATCATGTCTTCGGCCTGCGCCGGCAAGCGCCCAAGGTCGGCGAACATACGCACGAAATACTTAGCGAACTGGGACTCGATGCAGCGAAGATCGACGAACTTAAACAGCGCGATATCGTCACCTGGCCGGAACAAGATTAGGCCGCCGCTTCCTCTTTGAGAACGGCCATGACGCCGCCGGCGCGGACGATCTTCAACAAATCCTCGGGCATTTTCGCGCCGGTAAGCTCGGTTCCCTTGGTCAGGTTCTTGACCACCGAATTTTCGAAATCCAGTTGCAGCTCATCGCCTTCGTCGAAGGCTTCGGATATACCGGGGCAGGCCATCACCGGCAATGCGATAGCCACCGAGTTGCGGAAGAATATGCGCCCGAAGGACTCGGCGACGACACAGCCGATGCCGAGCATCTTCAGGTTCGCCGGCGCCTGCTGGCGCGACGAGCCGCAGCCGAAATTGGCGCCGGCGACGATGACATCACCGGGCTGAACGCCCTCGGTAAAACCTTTGTGGATATGCAGAACGGTTTTTTTCTGCTCTTCCCATTCCATTCCCTTGGAAAAGCTGGGCGACATGAAATCGGTATTAATGTCTTCACCGAATTTCCAGACCTTGCCCTCGACGACGATGGTGTTGCTGTTGGCCATGATTCCCTCCCCTACCTAATTTATGTATTTCCTGGGATCGGCGATCCTGCCCTCGATGGCAGAGGCGGCGACCGTTTCCGGTGATGCCAGATAGTTGAAGGCTTCGGTGCTGCCCATGCGGCCCTTGAAGTTCCGGTTGGTGCTGGCGATACCGTTTTCACCGGCACCCAAAACCCCGCTGGAACTGCCGCCGCAAGGCCCGCAGCCGGGCGGCGCGATCATCGCGCCGGCTTCCACCAGGATATTTAGAACGCCGCTTCGGGTCACGTTCATCATCGCCTCTTGCGAACTGGGGATGACCAAAAGCCGGGTTCCGGACGCCACCTGGTGCCCCTTGAGGATGGCCGCCGCCCGCTCCAAGTCCTCGGTCCGGGCATTGGTGCACGAACCGATGAAGGCCTGCTGTACCGGCACATCGCCAACCTCGGAAATAGATTTCACGTTGTCGGGATTGTGGGGAAAGGCGATCTGCGGCTCCAGACCCGAGCAATCGATGTGATGGGTTTCCGAATATTCGGCGTCGGCGTCGGGGCCGAATGTTTCGATCTTGGCGTCGGTACGCCCGGACAGATATTCGATGGTTTTTTCGTCCGCCGCGAACATGGCGAACTTGGCGCCCATTTCGACGCCCGTGTTGGACATCGTCATGCGCGCCTCGACGCTCATCGCCGCCGCGCCGGTGCCGCTGAATTCGATGGACTTGTACTGCGCCTTGTCGGCGGTGTGCTGGCCCAACAGAGCCAGCATCACGTCCTTGGACGTGACCCCCGGTGATAGATCGCCGTCGAGCACGAAATTGATGGATTCGGGCACCTGGAACCAGTTGGAGCCCTTGTACATGGAATAGGCCAGCTCGGACGCCCCCATGCCGGTGGCGGCGGCGCCCAGCGCGCCGTAGGTGGTGGTATGGGAATCGGCGCCGACGATCAGGTGCCCCGGATGGGCGTGGCCTTTTTCCGGCAACACCGCATGTTCGATGCCGGCGCCCGCATCGTATAAATTCTTGATCCCGAACTGGGCGACGAATTCCCGTATCCGGGTGTGCGATTCGGCCTGCTTGGCGGTCGTCGCCGGGATGTAATGATCGACAACCACCACCACCTTGTCGGGATCAGCCATTTTCGTCAGGCCGATATCGTCGAGGTTGCGGCATGCATCGAGAAAGGTGATGTCGTTGCCCATCATCACGTCGATCTCGGCGGTCACGTATTCGCCGGGGCTCACCTGCTCCCTGCCCGAATGGCTGGCCAGGATTTTCTCCGCCATCGTCATGCCCATAACCGGACTCCCTTTCCGAGTTTGTGGATTGTTGAATTCATCATATCAGCCTCGCGTGGCGCGTCCAGTTCTCAGCCGTTGGAAGTGACATACCGGCCCATTTGCTTTTCAATGGCTGGGAACAGCGTTTCAGGGGAAAGCTTATGAACCAACTAACCAACATGGCGGCAAGCGTCGGGCAATTGCTGAAGGACCGGGGCGAAACGGTGGGGGTATCGGAATCATCAACCGGCGGACTGGTTTCGGCGGCGTTGCTGTCGATACCGGGCGCATCGGCCTATTTCGTCGGCGGCGCGGCCCTTTATACGTATATTTCGCGCGAAGCCTTCATCGGTTTCAGCCTGGATGACCATCCCGGCGTCCGTTCGGCGAGCGAGCCGTTTGTTAAAATCGCAGCCGCCACCATGCGCGATGTGCTTGGCACCACCTGGGGCGTCGCCGAAGCCGGTGCGGCGGGGCCGACCGGCAACCGCTATGGCGACGATGCCGGCCATAGCTGCATCGCCATCAATGGGCCGGTGGAGCGGGTGATCACCATCGAAACCGGCTCGGGCGAGCGGGAGGCCAATATGTGGCGCTTCGCCGAGGAAACGCTGAAACTGTTCGAAGCGGCGCTTAAGGATGCCGGCTAATCCAGCGGCGGTTACCGAAACGACTGAGTTCACATGTACGCGCGCGGGCCGACCATACCAACCCCCGCGCGCTATGCCCTATCCGACCAGTTTCAGATCGATGTATTGCACAAGCTCATCGACGCATTCCTCAACCGACAGATTTTGCGTATCGACGCTGAATTCCGGGCTTTCGGGCGCCTCGTAGGGCGCCGATACACCGGTAAATTCCGGAATTTTGCCGGCCCGCGCCAACTTGTAATGGCCTTTGGGATCGCGGCGTTCGCAGGTCTCGATATCGGAGTCGATATAAATTTCGTGAAATATGGCGCCTGCCGCCTGGCGGGCGATTTCCCGGTCCTTGAGGTAGGGCGAAATAAAGGCGGTGATGACGATGAAGCCGGCGTCGGCGAACAGCGCCGCCACCTCGCCGATGCGCCGGATATTTTCGGTTCGGTCGTCGTGCGAGAAACCCAGATCGGAGCTCAACCCCTGGCGGACATTGTCACCGTCCAGCACATAGGCCTGGCGGCCGTTGTTGAACAATTTATGTTCGGTTTCGACGGCCAGCGTCGATTTTCCCGACCCGGGCAGGCCGGTAAACCAGAGAACACCGCCGCGATGCTTGTTGGAGCGCGCCCGCTCGCCAGCCGATATCCGGTGCTTCACCGAGACCAGATGGGTGGATTTAACCGCCATGACAACCCCCATTATAAAATTCGCCGGCCTTGCGCCGGCGCGCATGCCTTCTAAATGAGTTGGGGCGGCGCTTCAAGCGGCAATCATGGCGAATAGATTTCGGGATTATCGCATCAGGGCATTTCGCCGGTGGCCAGCCAGTGTGCGCACTCGTCACCCAACTCGGCGGCGGCAAGGTTTTCATATTTAGCGCTTTCGATTTCACTCAACGTATCGCGCCAGCGCCCGTTTTCGCCCTTGTAGATGAATTGCTCGGCGCCGCCGTCCCAGAAGACGCCGCCGAGCGGCACGGCGGGCGTCGCATTGGCCTTCATGTAATCGAAGCTGCAATGGTGCAGGATTTCGTCCCATTTGGTCTCGTCGATGGGAATGTCGAGGAATTCGGCTATTCGACGGATCTCGCCGGGCATATCCTTTTTCAAGGCGCTGAAATGGATCAGCATCACGTTGGGCAAATCGCGGATATCCCACCAGGTTTGAATATTTTCCCAGAACGACCAGAAGGGGTAACCGTCCTGATCAAGCCATTCGTGATAATACTGGACGATGGAATCCACCGGCCGGTCGATCGGCGGTCCGACCAGGCCCGGCGATTCGTTCAGCGCCTGGTACCAAGCGTCGTTGGCGGTGGAATGATGATTATAGAGGGACCAGACGATATCCCTGCCATCGCGCGCGATATAGATATATTTGGCTTTGGGCGAGAAAACCAAGGCGTCGACGGGCAGGTGGGTCTTGATAAAACGGCGATGGATCTGTTCCTCGAGCCCCCCCAATCTTACTTCTTTCGGCGGAATTCTGAGATCCAGCCACGGCGACATTTCGGCGACCGGCAGCCCCTCTTCGCCGTTGAAAATCAGCTGGCTGATGATCTGCTGCAGCCAGGTGGTGCCGGTCTTGGCGTAGGTGGCGATGACGATGTCGTCATCGCGGAACGGGAAATCGTTCCAGGCGGTTGAATCGAAGTGATTGGTTTCCAACTCGCGGGTCTTTTTTGGCCATGAAATGTCGCCGGTCATATTATGTTACCTCCCTCGGCTTCCCTGATGTTATCCAATTTACCCTATTTATTTATGCCGAACAAAATCACGATGGTGTCAGTGCCCGCCAGATACGTTCCGACGTCAAAGGCATTTCGATGTTTTCGACGCCCTTGGCTTTAAGCGCGTCGATGACCGCGTTGACCACCGCGCCGGGCGCCGGCGTGGTGCCGCCCTCGCCGGCGCCCTTGACGCCGAGCGGATTTGAAGAGGACAGGATTTCCGAGAATTCGATGCGGAAGCCGGGAAAATCATCGGCCCTCGGCATCGCGTAATCCATGAAGGTGCCAGCCACCAGTTGGGCGCTTTCCCGATCGAACAGGCCGCCCTCCATCAGCGCCTGGCCGACGCCCTGGGCGATGCCGCCATGCACCTGGCCCTCGGCCAGCAAGGGATTGATGACCCGGCCCACATCATCGATCTGCGAATAATCGACGATGCGGACGCGCCCGGTTTCGGGATCGACCTCGACCTCGCAGATTGTGCAGCCGGCGGGATAGGCGGGCAGACGCTTGTCGACGTATCCGGTACCGCTCAAGGGGCCACCGATCTCGTCCGGCAAATCGCCGCTTTCGGCGGCCTTGGCCACTTCAAACAGGCCGAGGCTCCGGTCGGTGCCCTTGATGGTAAAAGCGCCGGCCTCGAACTCGACATCGGCTTCGGCGGCTTCCAAAACATGCGCCGCGATGCGCTTGCCCTTTTCGATGATCTGGTCGGACGCCCAGCTCAGCACCGTGCCGCCGAGGCGCATCGAACGCACCGATTGCGAGCCGCCGCCGAGCACCATCTTGCCGGTATCGCCAAGCAGCATCCGCACATCATCAAAATCGACGCCGAGGCGCTCGGACAATACTTGGGCGAAGACCGTCTCGTGGCCCTGTCCCGTCGGCCCGGTGCCGATGACGGCGTGAATCTCGCCACCCGGATCGACCGTCACATCGGCCCTTTCGCGCGGCATGCCGGTCGGCGTTTCCACATAATTGGCAAGCCCGATGCCTCGCAGGCGCCCTGCCGCTTCCGATTTTTCCCGGCGCGAGGCGAAGTCGTCCCAATTACCCTGCGCCAGGGCTTTTTCCATATTGCCGGGGAAATCGACGCAATCGAAGGGCAGGCCGAGGGCACTCAGGAAGGGCTGACCTTCGGTAGGCACCAGGTTCTGGCGGCGCAATTCGATGCGGTCCATTTGAAGCCGGTCGGCGGCGATATCGATCAGCCGCTCAATATTGAAGATTGATTCCGGCCGCCCGGCGCCCCGGTAGGGGCCGGTGGGCGTGGTGTTGGTGAAGACCGCCTTGCCGGCCAGATGGGCATGATCGAAATGATAGCAGCCGGTGCCCAGCCATTGGGCGTTCGAGAGCGGCACATAGGCCATGGAATAGGCGCCCACATTGGACCGGTGTTCGATCTTGAGGGCGGTGAAATGGCCGCTTTCATCGAGGCCCAGCTTTAGCTGCGTGCGGAAATCGCGCCCCTGCATTTCGCTGGCGAAACACTCCCAGCGTTCGGCCCGCCACTTGACCGGGCGGCCGAGGCGCATGGAGGCCCAGGCGAGCAGGGCGTGCTCCGGATAGATGAAATTGCGCGCCCCGAAGCCGCCGCCCACATCGGTGGTGACGACGCGGATCTTGTCCATCGCCAGATCGAACACCTTGGACAGCATCACCTTGTAATTGAAGGCGCCCTGGGAATCGGCATGCATGAACAGCGATCCCTCACCGGCATCGAAACTGGCTATGGACACCCTCGGCTCCATCGGCACCTGGGCGACCCTGGGATTGACCAGCTCCATTTCGATAACATGCTTGGCGGCGGCCAGCGCCGCATCGGTAGCCGCTTCGTCGCCGCGCTCCATATCGACGGCGATATTGCCGGGCGCGCCATCCCAGATGGCCGGTGCGCCGGGGGCGAGGGCTTCGCGAACATCGGCCATCGCCGGCAAGGGCGCGTAATCGACGGTGATGGCCTCGCCGGCATCCCTTGCCTCGATGGCGGCCTCGGCGAGGACGAAGGCGACGGGTTGACCGACGAAGCGCACCCTGCCCGCCGCCAGCGGCCACAAGGGGCTGAGGAAGGTGGGCGAGCCGTCCCGGTTCTCCATCGCCGGTATTTCCAGATCGAATAGATGGGCTCCGTTCGGAACGTACGACAGCTCGCCATGGCCATCGGCTGCATAATCTTCGTGGGTCAAGACGGCGAGCACGCCCGGCATGGCGAGGGCCGCCGCTTTGTCGATGCCCACAATATCCGCGTGCGGCTGGATCGAGCGCAGCACAAAAGCATGCGCCTGGCCCTCCAGATTGACGTCATCCGTGTAGATTCCCTGGCCGGTTAGGAGCCGATGATCCTCCACCCGCCGCACCGGCTGGCCGATACCCTTGTCCATGCCTCTATCCTTGCTGTCAGGTTTCGTCATCCTTGATCTTTAGGGCGCCTTTGTTCAAGGGGAAAATTGCCCTTATCGGCATGTCGGCGACTGCGGCAACCGGCTTGACAGCCCGGCGCCACCGCCCAGAATATCCCGGTATATCCGCGGCGCCGCCGCAAACATGGTCATTTCCAGGTCAAGAGCCAACCCATGCTGCCCATGCCGATCGCCGATCTTGAGGAAATTTCGCGCCGGCTCGCCGAGACCGGCAAGCGGGTGCAGGTGCTTTGGCAGGTGCCGCAATCGGTGGCGTTTGTCGCCCGCGGCCGCGAATACCGAAGCGAGTTCCATATCGATCCCTCGGACGAATTGATGTACATGATCAAGGGCCAGATGAACCTGCATTACCGCGATGCGGACGGCAACGAAGACATCTCGGTCCTGAAAGAGGGCGAGATTATCTACACCGCCGCCGGCATCCCCCACAGCCCACGCTTTCCCCCCGATGCCTTCCTCCTGGTCATCGAGCGCAAGCGCCTTGCCGGCGAGATCGACCGCTTCCATTGGTTCTGCCCCGACTGCGACGCCTTCCTGCACGAGGAAACCTTCGTCGTCGAAGACTACGCCCTCGATCCGGTGTCCAAGGCCTACCGCAACTTTTTCGATTCGGAAGAGTTTCGCACTTGCAAGGAATGCGGCACCGTCATGCCCTCCTTTGAAAGCACCTGATCCTTAGAAAGCTCATGACATGGCAAAACAGATCATCACGTCTTCGACCTCGCCGACCACCGGCTTTACAGATAAATCGACGCCGTCGCCGCTGGCCCAGGCGATCCGCTGGGGTGATACATTGTTCGTATCGGGCCAGGGGCCGCTCGATCCGGAAACCAAGGAAGTGGTGTCCACCGACATCCAGGAACAGACGCGCCAAACCCTCAGCAACCTGGAAGGCGTGCTTGCCGCCGCCGGCGCCGGTTTCGCCAATGTGGTCAATATGCGGGTCTGCCTCCGCGACACCGCCGATTTTCCGAAATTCAACGAAACCTTCGCCGAGATCTTGGCCGGCGAGAAGGTAACCCGCACTTGTATCGGCGGAACGCCGCACCGCAAGGGCGTCAATGTGGAAATCGACTGCATCGCCATGTTCGATTGACCCATCGATCACTCCGGTTCTGAAAGGAACGCACCATGCCTGACGACAATCCGACCAAATCAAGCGGAAACGGAAAATCCGCGTTCGACCCGGATAAATTCCGCCTGCGCCGTTTTGTCGAGCATTTGCAGGAAATCGATGAGTTGGAAGTGCACGGGGAAGCGGTGCCGCTGTCCGGTCTCTCGGCCCTGATCGAAGCCGCCGACAAGGCCATATTGTTCCAAAATGCCGGGCCCGAGGGGCATCAACTGGTCGCCAATGTCTCGGGCAGCCGCAGCCGCCTGGCCGCCGCCTTGGGCGTCCCCGAAGACGGTGCGACCGCCGAATTGCAGCGCCGGCTCGACAATCCGCAGCCGGTCTTTTACGTCGAGCCCGAAGAGGCCCCGGTGCGCGAAATCGAGCTGACCGGCAGCGATATCGATCTTACCAAGCTGCCCTTTCATCCGCAGCACGCCTTCGACGGCAGCACCTATATTTCAGCGGCGCTGGATTTCTGCATCGATCCGGAAACCGGCATCACCAATGTCGGCGCCCGGCGGCTATCCTTGCGCAACAAGACGCAAACCGGGACCAACGTCACGGCGCCATCGGACCTGCAACGCATCTACCGCGCCGCCGTCGGCCGCGGCGAAAAGCTCCCCATAAGCTTCGCCGTCGGCTCACACCCGGTCGATCACCTGGCCGCCGGCATGCGTATCCCGACCGACGAGGTGAAGCTGGTCGGCACCCTCAGGGGCGAGCCGCTGCCGCTGGTCAAGAGCCTGAGCAACGATATCGGCGTTCCCGCCGACGCCGAAATGATCATCGAGGGCTATCTCGACGAGCGTGGTTATGTTGAGCCCGAAGGCCCCTACGGCGAATATGTGGGTTTTTACGGAGCCATGCACATGGACCCGGTGTTTCACGTTACCGCCATCACACAGCGCCGCGACGCGCTGCATCAATCGATGCTGCACGGTGCCGGGCGGGTTTTGCGCCGCATGGAATCGGCGCAGCTCCTCGGCCTCAGGAACGAGACGGCGATCTTCAAGCTGTTGCGGGAAGCCGGCTTCCAAGTCACCCAGGTCTATGTGCCGCCGGCCAGCGCCGAGGGCCAGCATGTGCGCGTCGCCTTCGATCAGTTGCGGCCAGGCCAGGCGCGCAACGTTATCTCGCTGATCATGGCGCGGGTCTATGCCGCCAAACATGTCTATGTCACCGACAGTGATATCGATATCCGCGACCAACACGACATGGAATGGGCGATGGCCTCGCGTTTCCAAGCGGACCGCGACTTTATGGTTTTTACCGGCATGATGGGCATGCCCATGGACCCGTCGCTGGAAAGCGGGCTGATCGGCGCCAAGGCCGGCTTCGACATGACCATGCCAATGTCCCGCGGCGGCCAGTTGATGGCGACCGTCGCCGAGGCGCCGAAGATCGATGCCCCGGCGCGCCACCAGACGGTGAGCCAAGCACTGGAACAAGGGCCCATGTTTTTCACCGATGTTATGAGCGCACTGGGCAGCCGCGACGGCCGCGAGGTGGCGCTGGCGCTGGACGAATTGCGCCAGCAAGGCCGGCTGATGCGCAACGGCGACGGCCAATATCTGCTCGGCGAGGCGGAACCCGGAACCACCGGCCTCACCGAAGACGCCCTGCATCACATATCAATGGACCCCAACGCCAAGCTGCATGCCCTGAGCAAAACCAAATAGGGAACGATATGGCAGAGAATTCGGGGAAAGAACATTCGGGCAAGGAATTGGCCGGCAAAACCGCCTTCGTCACCGGCGGCAGCAACGGCATCGGCGCCGCCGCCGCGCGCATGCTGGCCGATGCCGGCGCCGCCGTGATGATCGGCTATAACCGGGGCGAGGATCGGGCTCGGAAATTGGTGCAGGAACTGCCGGGAAGCGGCCACCATATCCAGCAATTAGCGCTCGAAGACGGCGCCTCGGTGCGCGCCGCCGCCGCCGCCGCCGAGGCGGCTTATCCGGCGCTGAATATCTTGGTGAATTCCGCCGGTTTCACCCGGCCGATTCCCCACGACCGGCTGGATGAGTTGGACGACGAATTCATGGACGCCATGCTGATCGCCAATGTGCGCGGGCCGTTCTCGGTGATCCGCGCCTTGGCCCCTGCCCTGAAAGCCAGCGGCGACGGCGTCATCATCAACGTCTCTTCGGTTTCGGCCTTCACCGGGATGGGCAGCAACATCGCCTATGTCGCGACGAAAGCCGCCATCGACGCCATCTCGATGTCGCTGGCGCGGGTGCTGGGTCCGGAAATCCGGGTGATGTGCGTTTCGCCGGGCGCCGTCGCCACCGATTTCGTGGCCGGCCGCGGCCGCCCACAGCTGGAAAAGCTGATGCAAGGCTCGCCCTTGGGCCGGGTCACCGAGCCCGAAGACGTCGCCCGCGCCATCCTCGCCTGCATCACCCACCTCAAGGCCACCACCGGCGACAGGATCATCGTCGATGGGGGAAGGTTCTTGGGGTAGAAGGGGAATAGCGAGCCAGGGCTGGCATGGTTGGCTGGCTCGCGTACGACTTGGCAGCCAAGCATGCAGCCCGGATGGGGATGGCCGGTTGGCCACACGGGCGTCGATCTTGGTGCGAACCAGACAACCCGCTGAGGCGTGGCCGGGCCGGCTAGAATTTCAGCCCTTCGGTTCCGATAATTTCTTCGCCTTGCAAGCGGGACAAACGAAGTCGCTGGGATGTTCCGGCTGGTGGCGTTCACCACAGCGGATGCAGACGCGATTTTCCGGCTCACGTTTGTTAGGCGGTTTTTTCTCGTCATTCATTGTTACCGTCTACCCGATTCGTGCCAATCAATCCACGCATAATACCGATCCCGGAATATCCCGGAATCATCACACTAGCGTTCCTTGAAGGTGAACGGCGCGCCGTATTTTTTGAGGATGCGTTGGTAGTCGCCCTCGTAAATGCGGTCATATTCACTGATCCACGAATCCAGATCGTCGGTGCGCCAATATTGGTAATCGAAGGAGTATGGGCTCGGCTCGGCGAGTTCCCTGTAAAGGGCCGGATCGCGTTCGAAGATCTGGCCGGGGCGGCAGCGCAGCGGAACCCAGTCCGGATCATCCTGGCGCGACAGGTTTTCCTCGTCGAAATTCCGCGTCCGCAGATAGCGCAGGCGGTCCATGTCGAGATCGCAGAACAGAATTCCTGGATCGATGCGCTTGCCGATCATCTCCTCGGGACCGGCGGCGATGGCGCCGGCGGACAGCTGGGTTTTATAATCGAAGTCGTCGCGCAGATAGATGTTCTGGGTGGAGAGCGCGTAAAACAGGTTCTCCGCCGCCCGCGCCCGGGCGATGCAATGCCAGGTGTCGCTGGCCTGGAAGCCGGTCTTGCTGTGGCGGCCGTGGATCGGCGAGACGACGATCTCGGCGCCCCGCAGCATCAGCAGCCGCGGCAGTTCCGGCACCCACATCTCGCTGCATATCAACAGCCCGATCCGGCCCAGATCGGTATCGACGACGCAAGGTTCCTGGCCGGGCAGCAGGTGGCCCTTGCCGCCATAAAGATAGGCGTTGAGCGGCGGCGTGTCCGGCTGCTGGCGCAGATAGCAGGCGAGTTCCGTCCCCTCGGGGCCGAGCAGGCGCAGGGTCAGCAGATAGGCGCCGGCGACATCGCTGTCGGTGACGTTTCCGGCGATGATGTAGATCGAATGCTGCTTCGCCTTTTTCTTGAGCTCCTCAATCGGATCAAAGGGAAACTTCGGGTTGTCCAGGGGGCCGGTCATCGGTCCCGGATAGCCTTCCGGAAAAAGCACCAGTTGGGCACCGCCGCCGGCCGCCTCGTCGGCGAAGGCGATGGCGCGTTCGGCGTTTTGCCATTCCGCCTCGCCGTAATGGGATTCGGGAAGGATGATCCCGACCCGGACCTTTGAAGATGCGCTCATGACAGCTCCCCCCTGGAAAAGATGATAACGAAAGATTGCCGACAATCTTAATACCTTTCCCCCGTAACGCCGCCTTTTTTATTCATTCCCGGCGCAGCGCGGGAGCCAATGGGTAGGAGTCGGCGGCGGCGGGGATGGCATGATTGGCCGCGCGGGCGTCGGGTTGGGCACCGCACGCCAACTGAATAGCGAGCCAGGGTTAGCGTTGGAACTGTAAGCCGGGTCAAGGTTATCTAAAGGTTCAGAAAACCGCTCGGATATTGGAACTTAAAAAGGGCAGATTTCCGCCCTTCTTTATTTGGTGCTCAGGGGTACAACAAATCTGTGAGGCTGTTGAAAAAGTCTCCACCCTTTTCTGAATACCCGATAATAGGGAATCACAGGTACGGAAATCTAACAGTTTCTGATGGCTGGCTAGAGGGGATTTTTGTCCCCCCCTAAACTGACGGACTTTGCGTCACCTTGGCTCGGATTACGAATTTACTTGCAATTGTTCCTTGTTTGTTCTATACTACGGCCCGCGACTTGGACATTGTGAATATGATATTTCAACGGGCCGCCCGGCGCCGAACGGGTGGGGTGCGCGCGGGACTAGGTGCCGTCCCGATCCGGTGCGATCGCACCGATTTACCCCCATGAATCCCTACAAAACCCAATAAATCCCTATGCGATTTTACGCCAAAATATGTCGCACCAGACGATGCAGCCCGCGTGGGGATGGCATGGTTGGCCGCGCGGGCGTCTTGGCTGGCACGGAGACGGTGGGATGGCCCGGGGGGGGTTGGGGGACACCCCCATCCCCGAGGTTGGCTGGCTCGCGTCATTCTTGGCACAGACTGGGCAGCCCGCTGAGGCGCGGCCGGGTTTCCTGTGTAATCAAGCACAGATAACGCGGGATAAGAAGGGATTGCCTAACGCAATTTACCTTTCCCAGGATCAGGATAAACACCTGATTTAATGGATTATTTTTGAATTAGGAACGATTGGGAATAGCATAAGCGTGTAATCATAATCCCGGTGTCGGCAGTTCGAGTCTGCCCTCCGCTACCAATTCCCTCCCAGTAAACGTTTCTCAGCCGCGCGGCCGACCAGTCAACCGGGGCGGGCCATGGAAAATACGGCGCTCGGCTCGATGGTCGCGTAGTCGAGATAGCCGAGCCGGGCCAGGGGGCGCAGCTTGGCGATATCGATGATGCCGTCGCTGATCACCGCGTCGTCCACATGAATGCCGATCACCTCGCCGATCACCACATTGTTGGGCGAACCGGAAGAAGACGGCGGCAGGCGCACGGTTTCCAGGTACTTGCATTCGAGCGCGATCGGCGCCGCCGCGACCCGGGGCGGCTTGACGTTTTTCGAAGGCGCCGGGGCCAGCCCGGCGGCCGCCATCTCGTCGACGCCGGCCGGCTCGTGGGCGGAGGTGGCGTTCATTTGCTCGCGCAAATCATAGGTGCAGAGATTGAACACGAACTCCCCGGTGGCCTCGGCATTGGTTAGCGAATCCTTGGGCTCGGTCGTGCCCGGCTTGAAACCGAGGGGGCAGTACATGACGCAGGGCGGATCGCCGGTCAGGGCGTTGAAGAAGCTGAACGGCGCCAGATTGACCACGCCATCGGCGCCCACGGTCGAAATCCAGCCGATCGGGCGCGGCACCACAATGGCGGTGTAAACGGAATGGGTGAAGGGTTCGGGCTTCATGCCGTCGGAGCGGGGATCGAAAAACATGGGCTCTCCTCATGATGGGCAGGTTGACTAAAAATCGGCAGCCGGTCTGTTTCCTGCGGTTGCGGCATCGCCGATAGCACGGCGCTCGAATTTTTTCCATCCCCGATTTTCTAGAACCCGGCGCCGGCGCAAATTTATCCTCCCGGCCTAACTGCTTCACTGCCAAACAAGATGCCCGCGCGGCAATACACACACTGCAGCCTGGCTGTAGCGCGCGCTGCCTCTAAGTTACTGACAACTCTAAGTTCTGCCCTACGTTTCGCCGTTGCTTCCCCACCTTTCGCGCCGTTTTCAGCGTGTTTTCGAGCTCTTTTCGCAGCTTTTTCAAGCTCGAACTCACACCTTTTATGACGGATCATCCCGTCTTCAATGTTGAATTTTTCTTTGTCTAAGAGCCCAGATCTCAGACTTCGCCATTTGCGAAGGGACACGCGACACATACCGGCGATCCAGCGGTCGTCATCTTCAATCGGTCTGGTTTCTGGTTTATTCAATCTTTGATGATCTGACCGATGACGCCTATGACCGACGCCGTCACCGTG